>CANQWY010000048.1 GCA_947627675.1 uncultured Bacilli bacterium | reverse complement strand
CCCCCCCCCATTAGAACAGTTGTTTATTTTTTTCATTTCTTTCCTCCTACTTTCCCTTATAATACTTTTATTTCTCTTATTTTTTTGTCGTATTATATTATAGGGCTCTATTCTTATATTTACATATTACACCTAACCTCCGCTATTTGTAAATACCTTATTTTTAACTTGTTGTTAATTTATAAAATTTTGTAACAAAAAAGCTAGGTTATCCTAGCTTTCAAACTGAGAATTATAAAGATCAGCATAAAAGCCTTTCTTTTCAATTAATTCATCATGACTACCTTGTTCAATTATATTTCCATCTTTCATAACTAAAATAATATCAGCATTTTTAATAGTAGACAATCTATGAGCAATAATAAATGATGTTCTTCCTTCAGTTAATTTATCCATTGCTTTTTGAACTAATTCTTCTGTTCTAGTATCAACATTACTAGTAGCCTCGTCCAATATTAAAAATGGTGCATCTTCAATCATTCCTCTCGCAATAGTCAAAAGCTGTCTTTGACCTGCTGATACCGAATCATTATCAGAAATATGAGAATCATATCCATTAGGCAAGGTTCTAATAAAATGATCAAGTCCTACTGTTTTACATACTTCTTTTACTCTCTCATCACTAACATTTTTTCTATTATATACAATATTTTCCTTTACTGTTCCATCAAACAACCATGTATCTTGTAGTACCATAGTAAATAATTCATGAATATTTTCTCTTGTCAACTCCTTAGTAGAAATACCATCAATTTTTATATCCCCATCGGTTATATCATAGAATTTCATTAATAAATTAACCATAGTAGTCTTCCCTGCACCTGTTGGACCAACTATTGCAATTTTTTGACCTTGTTTTGCCGTAGCACTGAAATTATTTATTGTTGGCTTATCATTTCCAGCATATTTAAAAACAACATTTTTAAATTCAATATTACCTTTTACTTTATCTCTTTGCAAATATCTACTATCCTTTTCCTCTGACATTTCTTCTTCATCAATAAATTCGAATACTCTCTCACTAGCTGCCGCTGTTGATTGTAAATTAGTAAATGATTGGGCTATTTGAGAAAGAGGAGAAGTAAATAATCTAACATATGTTATAAAAGCTACAATTACACCGAATGTTATTTTATCATTCATAGTTAACAAAGCTCCAACAATACATACTGCTAAATAACCAAAATTTCCTACAAAGTTCATCATAGGCATCATAAGTCCAGATAAAAATTGACTTTTACGATTAGCTTCATACATTTTCTTATTCAACTGTCTAAATTTATTATTACTTTCTTCTTGTCCATTATAAGCTTTTACAACATTTAAACCAGAATAAATTTCTTCTATATGACCATTTAAATTACCAAGTTCTTCTTGTCTTGCAATAAAATATTTTTGACTTTTTCCAAGAATTGTAAACATAAAAACAAATCCGAATAAACTTGCAAGAATAGCAGTTATAGCCATTATACTATTAGTAACAAACATCATTATAATAGTACCAATAAATAGTGTTATTGCACTAACAAGAGTTGCTAACGAATGGTTCATTGATTGAGCTATTGTATCAACATCATTGGTAACCCTTGATAAAATATCACCAGTTGAATTATTATCAAAATACTTAAGTGGTAATTTATTTATCTTTTTAGATATATTACCTCTTAAAATTTTGGCAAAATTATTAGAGACAGTTGTCATTAAAATAGATTGAATATAAGTAAATACAGCACTTGTTAAATATAATATCATCAATAATAAGGCAATACTTTTTATTTTATTTATATTCATATATGGTTCTATAATTTTTTTAATACTTTTAGGTAGTTTATCAATTGCAGCATATAACTCATCAACTGAGCTATCTTTATTAATAGAGCTCATGGTATTTAAATATTTAATTTGATCATCTACTTTTATAACTACACCATCAATTTTAACATCACTTAATATAGCTTTTAAAATACTATTAGGAAAATTATTATTTTGCATTTTACCAGTAGAAACTATGTTTAACAAACTAATTTTGTCTGCAACTTTAATATTAACATTATTATAAACAGAATCTTCAAATAAGTATGGTAATATACTTTCAGGAATTTGAGTAATATTATTCATTAAATCATCTTTATTAGCTTGATTATTAATCTTTAAAAGTATATTTTGAAACTGTTCTTTATCTGAATCACTAATGTTATTATTTTTCATAACTTCATTGATTGCTGCTGGAGAAATATTCATATCAAGTATTTCAGCAACAGATTTTTGTAATTTTTCATTACTTAAAGAGCTAGTTATTTCATTTGTTAATTTTGTCATATTTTTTTCATTTATAACTAAGCCTTTTGATATTTCATCAGTTAAATCTGACAATATATTAGGAGCAAAGATAGAAAGAACAGAACCAGCTGCTGCTAAAAATAATGCTACTACTATTGAAATTCTAAAAGTTTTTAATTCTTTTAATAAGCGTTTTACAGCTGATTTAAAATCTTTTGCTTTCTCACCATTACCCATTCGGGCACCTGGTCCCCTTCTAGGAATTTTTCTATTTTCCATTTTCTAATTCCTCCTTTGATAATTGCGATAGAGCAATTTGTTTGTATACTTCGCAATTTTTCAATAATTCTTTATGTGTTCCCATTCCTACACATTCGCCATTATCAAGAACTAATATTTTATCTGCATTCATAATTGTTCCAATTCTTTGAGCGACTATTAAGCTAGTAGCGTCTTTAGTGTATTTTTTTAACTCTTTTCTTAAAATAGCGTCTGTTTTGTAATCAAGTGCAGAAAAGCTATCGTCAAAAATATATATTTCTGGCTCTCTAGCAACTGCTCGTGCTATTGCTAATCTTTGTTTTTGACCGCCTGATAAATTAGTCCCCGCTTGAGCAATATGGGAATCATATTTATCATCAAGCTTTAAGACAAATTCGCTAGCCTGAGCAACATTAATAGCTTGCTTAATAATATCCATTGTTTTTTCATTTTTAGACTTTCCATATCCAACATTAGATTTTACATCGCCTCTAAACATTACTGCTTTTTGTGGTACATAGCCTAGCTTATTATATAAAAATTGTTGCTTATATTCTTTAACATTAACACCATCAACTAGAACTTCACCTTCTGTTGCATCATAAAACCTAGGTACTAAATTAATTAAAGATGATTTACCACTTCCAGTTGAGCCGATAAAAGCAACAGTTTCTCCCTTATTTGCTTTAAATGAAATATCTTTTAATAAATACTCCTCAGCATCTGGATATTTAAATGATACATTTTTAAATTCAACTGTACCAATCTCATCAGTTTTATCATAATCAATATCACCATCTTTTACAGAAATTTCTTTATCTAATACTTCATTTATACGGCTAGCAGATACGGACGCTCTTGGTATCATCATAAAAATCATAGCAAGCATCAAAAAGGACATAATTACTTGCATAGCATAACTTGAAAATACAACCATATCTCCAAATAAACCTATTTTAGAAGCAATAAGAGAATCTCTTATTAAATAACTACCAATAAAATAAATGCTAAGTGTTAAAGTATTCATTACTAAATACATTACAGGTGACATAATAGCAAAAGATCTTTGATTAAATAATTGTTGTTTAGTCAGACTATTATTTACTTCGCTAAATTTATCTTCTTGATATTTCTCAGCATTAAATGCTTTAACAACTCTTATTCCAGTTAAATTTTCACGTGTTACCCCATTTAATTTATCTGTTAATCTTTGGACTATTTTAAATTTTGGCATTACAAGAGCCATTAAAAATCCAATCACGGATAAAAGTATTACTACAGCAATAGCAGTAATTATACTCCATTCTACATTTTTATTTAAAATTTTAGTTATTGCCCATATAGCAGTAATTGGAGCTTTTATAAGAAGTTGTAACCCCATACCAATTAGCATTTCTACTTGAGTAATATCATTAGTTGTACGAGTTATTAAACTATTAGTTGAAAATTGTTTAATTTCATGAAGTGATAATTCTTCTACTTTAGTAAATATTTTTTCTCTTATTTTCATAGAAAAAACTGATGACAAATTTGCTGTAAAATAACCAACAATAATAGCAAGAATAAGGCTTCCTAAAGCGCAAAGTAACATATATCCACCATTAGTCAAAATACTAGACATTTTACTACCTTCTGTTTGTACTAATTTAGTAATTTCAGCCATATAATCTGGTAATTTTAAATCTAACCATACTTGTAAAATAATTAAGATAAAGATAATAAATACGAGTACCCATTCTTTTTTATTAAAATTTTTTATTAATTTTAACATCTAATCATTCCCTTCTTGTAAATTTTCTTTTATTTGCTTTGTAACTTTTAAGAAAGTTTCTAAGTCTTCTTTACTAATATTTTTTTCAATTGTATTTTGAATATTTTTAAATTTTTCTTTCATTTTTTTATTTTTTATTTTTGCTTCTTTTGTTAGTATTATTTCCTTTATTCTAGCATCTTCGATAACATCTATTCTTTTAATTAGGTTATTTTTTTCCATAGTTTGTAAGATACCAGAAATACTACTTCTTCTTAATCCTAAAACTTTTTCTAAATCTCTTTGGAATACTTTTTTATCTTGATTTTTTAAAAGATATTTTATTATTTTTATTTGTACTTGAGAAAAGTGCGGTTGATTGTTTTTTTTAGATTCATTTAATATTTTTTTAATAATTAATCTATCTAATTCTTTTATTTCATATAAAATATCATTGCCATCCAACTTATCCACCTTCTTTTTGTTAGTCACCTAACGAAATAGATTATATAATAAAAATGGTTATCAGTCAACCATCTATATTATATTCTATTCGTTCTAGTTAATTACTAAATATTTATCCTTTTTGGTCTTTTATTGAAACCGTTCGTAACAAAACTTTATTACATTATATATAAGTTTTACCAACTTATTATTTCTTACATCTTCATCTTGTTCTCTTTTAACTACTTCTATCTTTGTTTATTTTAATAAGTTTTTTTTATTAACAAACAAACACATTCAACGTGATAGGTCCTAGAAAACATATTAAATAATTTTAAATGTTTTATATCATATTTTTTATTTAACTCAAAAATATCTCTGGAAAAAGTTATAGGATCACATGAAATATATATTATGTTTTTTATCTTTCTATTTAATAAAAACTCTCTTGTATATTTATCAAGACCAGTTCTAGGAGGATCTAGTATTACTGTATCAAATTTATCATCAATATCATAAATTGTATTTTCTACTTTATTATTTATAAAAGAAATATTTTTAATATTATTTATTTTTTTATTTTCATTAGCAGAGATAATAGCGCTTTCAATTACTTCTACTCCTAAAACTGACTCTACTAAACTACTAATATATATCCCTATTGTCCCTACCCCACAATATAAATCAAGAACATTCTTAGAATTTAAATTTTTAATAATTTTTTTAACTTCTTCATATAAATAAGTTACCATTTCATCATTTACTTGAAAAAACGAATCATATCTTATATGAAATTTTTTATCACCTATATAACTTGTTATATAACTATTTGTTATTATCTCATCATTTATAATTAAGCTATTACACAAACTAGCAAAATCTTTAATATTTTTTAGACTCCCCTTTATATATAGCATTACATCATCTGTTTTATTTCCAGTTCTAATCATTATTTTTTCTATATTAGGCTCATTTATTATATATTTTCTTAATTCTTTTATAACTTTATTTATTTTATCATTTACAAGATAGCATTTATCAATTTCAATTAATTTATTAGATTTTTCCTCTAAGAGACCTAATTTACCACCTTTTACTGTTAAAGTTATTTTGTTCCTATAATTATAATCATTTTTACTAACTATTTCTAAATTATCAATCTCAATTTTGGCAAATTTTTTCAAAATATTTTTTACTTTTTGAATCTTAAAATTATTTTCATAAGAAAAGTCCATATGTTCTAGCTGACAACCACCACATTTTAAGTAATAAGGACAAACAGGCTTAATTCTTTTTTCGTTTTTATTAATTATCTTAACTATCTCCGCTATATTATATTTACTTTTTTCTTTTACTAGTCTATATTCTATTAATTCATTTTCTAATGAATTAGGTATAAAAGTTATTTTATTATCTATATAAGCAATTCCTCTTCCAAAATCATCCGTTTTTTCAATATAAGTATTCATAGTATCACCGATTTTATTATACATAAATTTTACTATTTTTGCCATACTTATAATGGAGGAATAGGTATGAATATTGATAAATTAAAAGAAAAAATAGGTATAAGCAAAGACTATATATATAGAGAAATGACAATAGATAGAAAAAAAATTATTATTTTATTTAACGAGGTATTAGTATCGTCTTCTGAATGTAATGATTTTATTTTAAATAGATTAACTAGATTAAAAAGAAAAGATTTATATAACTTAATTAATGTTCTTCCAGATTGCAATATATTAGAAATTGATAAAGATGAAATATTTACCTATGTTAATACTGGCTTTTTTATAGTGATTTCTAAAAAAATATATGCAATTGAGATGAAAGCAATGTTAGATAGAGGTATTGCAACAGCCGAAAATGAACTAAGTGTTAAAGGACCAAAAGATGCTTTTTCAGAAAACTTTAATACTAATTTAGGACTCATTAGAAGAAGAATTAAAACAACAAAATTACAATGTTTAGATTTAAAATTTGGAAGAATTACAAAAACAAAAGTTGGAGTACTATACATTAAAGGAATTGTAGATGATAACTTAATTGACCAAATAAAATTAAAACTATCTACTATCGATATTGATGGCATTGTAGATTCTACATATTTAAAAGAAAATTTAGAATCTAAAAATTCAAGCTTCTTTCCAACTATTATGTCAACTGAACGGCCAGATAAAGTATGTATGGCTCTACTTGAAGGAAAAGCTGCTATAATAGTTGATATGAGTCCTTATGTTTTAATAATGCCTAATTTTTTTATCGATTTTTTTCATACAGTTGATGATTATTATCAAAAACCAATAAATATTACTTTTATTAGAATAATTCGTTTAATTGCATTTTTTATAGCAATATTTATACCTGCTTTATATATAATGGTAACAACCCATAATCATGATTTAGTAAGTCTTGATGTTTTGCTATCTTTAAAAGCCCAAAGGGAATCAGTACCCTTTCCCGCAATTATAGAAGCATTGTTTATGATGATTAGCTTTGAAATTCTTAGAGAAAGTGATATTAGAATGTCTTCAACATCCGGTAGTGCTGTTTCAATTTTAGGAGGTTTAATATTAGGAGATGCTGCCGTAAGTGCAGGAATAATATCTCCTATTATGATTATTGTAGTTGCAATATCAGCAATTTCTGGATTAGTTTTTAATTCAATAGAATTAGTTAGTGCAATTAGATGGTGGCGCTTTATAATGTTATTTATAGCAAGTTTATTTGGCTTTTGGGGTATTATTATTGGAATCATAATCTTATTTATTCGCCTTGCAACAATTAAATCATTCGGTAGGCATTATTTAGCACCTTTTATCCCATTCGTTAAAACTGAATTTAAAGATAATATTATAAAAAAAGAAAATAAAGGAGACAAATATAGAAATCCTTTAATTACTAATAATTTGAAAAGAGGTCATTTTAGATGAAAAAAAGAATTATATTAATAATCCTATTAATTATATTTTGTAGTGGTTGTATGAAATATGAAGAACTTAATAGTCTTTCCATTATTAGCAATATAACAATTTCTAAATCAAATAATAACTATAATGTTGTAATGCAAGAGATTATTCCTACCAAAAAGGAAGATGGTGTATCTTATATTTATAAATATAGACAAAGTAGTGATGAGAATCTAGAAAAATCAATAAAAAAAATCACTAATCATTCACCTAAAAATATATATTTAAATAAAGTTCAAAATGTAATTATAGATATAGAAGATAAAGATCAAATTATAAATGAATTTCTAAGATATTATAAAAAAAATAAAAATTTTAATAAATATTGCTCTATTGTCCTTGCAAAAAAAGATTTAGGAAAAATATTAAAAGTTAATAGTGACTATAAATATATAGATAGTATTTTAAAAGATAAAAAAAGATTACTCAAAGATATAAGCAATCAAAAAAAAGTAAAGATACCTGCTATTAAAATATCTAATAAAGAGCTAATATTTACAAAGTATTACGATATAGTATTACAAGTATAACCTAATTTAGTATAATATAATTTTAAATCTTCATGTTTTTGAAACATATTTCTAATAGTAGTATCATCTTTATTTTTCTTATATGTATTTTTATCTAGCGTTATTGTTAATTCATCATTTATATATTCATAAGTGCTTCCTTTTAAAGAAGTATAATAATCAATTTGATTGGAAGTAGAAGAATACCCTTCATTATCTTTGTTATATATAATGTATCTAATAAATATTTTAGATACTTTTTTATCTTCAAAAATTGTTGTATATACTATATCATAATTATCTGATGTTTTAGCAGTGCAAATTAATACATTATCTTCTTTAGATTTTAGGGAGACATTTCTTCTATTAAAAAGATAATATATTAATGAAAATATAACTAAAACAATAATTATTAATGACAAAATTTTATTATTACTTTTCATTTCATAAAATCTCTATATCTTCTTTATTTTTTTCTTCTTCCATATTATTTTCTTCTAAAATTTCAGTTTTAGTATCTTGATTATTATTACCATTTTCATTTACCATATTCTTATCTTGGACGATTTCGCCTTGATTATCTATTACTGTTATATTTATTTCACTAGAATCAAATTCATTATTTTCATCTTCTACTTTTTGGTATGTCTGATTATTAATATTTTTGTTTTTTATTACCTTTATTAGTTTAAATAATAGCACCAATAGTGCAAAAAATGGTATTACTGGCGATACAATAACTAAATACGAAATAGTACTTTTAATATTTGCAGCATCTACTTGTTTTTTAAAGGCCATAGCAAAGCCTAACAAAAATGCAAATAAAACAGCTACTAACAAAATACTTATTAGAAGACTAAATAAATTCATTCTATAATTATATTTTTCATCATCATGATCCTTATTCTTATATGAATATATCATTAATAATATACTGGATAAGATTATAAATACTAAAAGTGGTATCAATAAATATCCTAATATTTCCTTTATATATGGTATATCATAGAAAAATCTAACTTTCATTAAATTCACCCCAATTTATCTTTATAATGATATCTTAACATATATATCTTATTTTTTCAATTAAAAATTTCTTTATTCGACTTCCAAAAAAATAATGTTTAGTGATAAAATATTTATTAAGAGTAACTGATTTAATTAGATAATTAATATTTTATCTATATAAATAAATATTGTACTATAGAAACTGTGGTTATAAGTATCAATAATTATTAATTGGAGGTAATTATGAAAAAATATAATTTAACTTTAGAAGATATGGATAAAAATTTTTTTCACTTTACTGATGAAAGAAATTTAATTAGTATAAATAAAACAGGGCTTATTCCTGCTATTGGAAAAAATGCAAAATATATTGAAAAAAATAAAAAAGTATTTTTTGTAAAGGGATTAGATAATTTATTGATACTTTTTGATTGCTGGATAAATGTCTATTACTATATGCCTAAAATACCCTTTATTTATAATTTAGGAGCTCATTTCTTAAGACAAAGATGGTTTCCGCAATTTATTGCTGATTTATATTTTAAAATCTTAAAAAAAACTAAAATTCATAGAAAAAGAGCTTTTAAAGTATTTGATAATATATTAGATTCATGTATTCTATTAAATTTAAACTTAGAAGAAAATGTTGATTTTAAATATGATGATAACGATGAAATAAAATTAAGAGGTTATAAAAAAAGACATTTAGAACTAATGGGATATTCTAAAAAGTACTCTAGATTAGACAGTAATATAATGGATTATTGGAATATGCACGCTATTATAAACCATAAAATCGATAATGAAAAAATTAAACTGTGTATTGTAGATAATAAGTACTGTAAATTAAGATATATATTTAATTATATATTAGAAAATACAAAGATCAATTTAAAGGATACATGTCCTATATTATTTGACTACATTTGTTATAAAAAAAATGAGAATAAATAAGTCTAATTTACTTTTTCTTTATTTATTCCCACTTCTTTATCAAATAAACTAAATTCAACTTAATTTTTTACCAAAGATATTGGCATAATTTATAAAACTTATATTTATTGAAAATAAATTATAATACCGATTTACCACTATACTATTTTATAGGCTTATGATACATTTTTTTTACTAATATTGGTTCTTTTTGTTCTTCTAATGAGATTTGTTCAGTCTCTACAGGAATTATTTTTTGTTCAGAAATAGATTGTACTTTTAGTTCTTCTAGATTAGCTTTGACGGCATTTTCAATTCGTGATTGTTCAATATACTCCATGGCTTTTTGAATCTCTGAATTAGCTACTTGTGGTAATGAATAAGCAGTAGTTAATGGATAAACAGTAAACGTTTTATATTGTGCTTCTTCTTCAGTCATGTTCTCATAAGTATGAGTTATGTTATAATCTTCATTTGTAAACTTGATTCTAGTAATAATAGGACTATCATCAGTTTCCTTAACACCAATAATTGCTATATTTTTACCATCTATCTTACCAATTCTATATGAATAAGTTGTTAATAATTCATTTAATTCTTTTACTTCATCTAAAGTATAATCTAATGGCAATGGTTCATTAAATAAAGTAATTGTAGTTGTAGTACATAGTGACTCTAAATATTTCTGAAGTTTTATTGCATTTACACTAGCCTTTATTAAATTAACACCCGGAACACAAAGTAAAATATCTTCTAATATTTTATTTGTATAATTTTTCTCCTCTCCAAACATTTTATTTTTAAGTTCCCTCAATAATACTTTATCGATTTTATGTATATTCTTTAAAACATTTGACTTAGAGTATAAGTCAATTCCTAAACTAATAAAAATGCTAATAAATTCAAATGTAATTATATACATATATATCATCTCCTTCTAGAAGAATTATAACATACTTCTTAATTAAATTCATTAAATTTTCATTTCAACTTCATCTTTGTAACTTTTTCTTGATAAGTATATTATTCTAAAAAATTGTCTTTTCAAAGTTCAAGGATATTTTTTTAAATAATGAAATACAAAGACCATCAATTAATATACGATAAAGTGTATAAATACCATATAGAATAAACCTGATTGATATGCCAATGATGTAAATTAAGTCGCCATAGTGAAAGCTTTAAAGCATTGTTAATAGTGCTTCTATTTTTGCTATATAAAATTTGTAAACTAGTTAAGTAGTTTTTATAAACTAATTTTAGGATAGAATAACAAAAAATAAAAAAGAGTTATATAATGCAGTCTGTAAAAAAAATCACTAATTAAGCTTTTTGTAAAGTTTTCTGATTATATATACTCTATTAGAAAAGAATCTACTATCTATACTTACGAAAATATTTATAAAAATATATAGTCTTATTTTACTAATTATTACATAAGAATCGAGTAGAGTAAATTTTCAATAAATTTACAATTTTGTTGATATGATACCCTCTCACACCACCGTACGTACCGTT
>CANQWY010000047.1 GCA_947627675.1 uncultured Bacilli bacterium | reverse complement strand
CTTATAATACTTTTATTTCTTTTCTTTTTTTGTCGTATTATAGGGCTCTATTCTTATATTTACATATTACACCTAACTTACGCTATTTGTAAATACCTTATTTTTGACCTGGTATTAACCTGTAAAATTATTTTTACAAATATCTTTAATCTTACAATTAATACAATCTGGTTTTACTGCTTTACAATAATATCTCCCAAATAATACCAATTGCTTATGTCTTTTACTCCATTCATCTTTTTTAAATCTTTTCTTTAACTTATTTTCTATTGAAATAACATTATCATTTTCTTTGCATAAACGTAATCTTTTACTAACTCTTTCAACATGTGTATCAACTGCAAACTGTGGAATATTATAATATTCACTAAGAAAAACATTTACTGTTTTTCTACCAACACCAGGAAATTTTTCTAAAATTTTACGATCAGTGGGTACAACATTATTATATTTTTCATTAAGTATTTTAGCAATTTCAATAACATAAATGCTTTTCTTATGAAATGAGCCTAAACTCTTAAGAATACTTTCAACTTCCTTAATATCAGCATTTTTAAGAGATTCTAAATCTTTATATTTTTCAAATAAAATAGCCGTTACCATATTAACTCGCTTATCTGTTGTTTGAGCACTTAATACTATTGCAATTAAAAGTTCATAATCACTATTAAAGTTAAGTTCACACCAAGGTTCTGGTATTAAATAATCAAGATATTCAGATATATTATTAACTCTATTCATCATATTCATCTAAATCATCCTCAAACCAATTATAATCAAATAGTTCTTCTTCTTTTTCCTCTTTTTCTTCTCTTTTTCTAAATTGTTTTCTATTTTTTTCTACATCACTGCGAGTTTTTATTCCCTTTTTTCCCCATTCATATAATATTTTATCTATATATCTTAAATTATTAACACCGTTAAAGGTAGCCTCTTTAACAGCTTCCATTATAAGCTCATCACTATTTCCTCCCATAGTCCAAGCTTTTATTATTTCATATTCCATAGGGCTTAAAGTACGTCCAAATTCTTTTTCAATAAAATCAAAGCAACTAGTAGATATATTTTCTTTATCCGAAACATCATCCATCATAAAAATTGCAACTTTATTATAAAAACATTCTAATGAAATAACTTCTTCACTTATATTTTTATCATTTTTAATAACTTTTACCTCAATATAATTCTTATCGCTTAAATTTGAAATTAACTCCATTACTTCATTAGTAGAAAAACCAGTATCCTGGCTGATTTTTTTGGGATCAAAAATTGCTAGATTTCCTAAGTTATACAAATACATTAAAAATATAAAATCCTTAAAATCTAATTTAAATTTTTTATAATTTTGAAGTAAATAAAGAGGAATAACTATATTGCCACATTTAAATAAATTAATGAGTTTTTTATCCATAATTAATCCCTCCTACTAATTTTCATTTATATATGATATCACATTTATAAATATTTATCTAGACAATATTTAATTAAATCTTCTCTATTATTAATAATTTTGCCATATAAAATTGATTTTTCTAAATCTTCATAAATATCTTTTAGATATGGTCCTTCCTTTCTTTTTAGATATTTACAAATATCATGTGCACTTATATCAATATCATTTCTGCCATGAATTGGCAATTGATTATAACACTTAGTAACCTCAACATTACTTAAGCCCTTTATGCTAGCTGCTACGCTGTTAACATAAAGACCATTATGATATAAGTTAAGAGGATCTAAATTATTTGTTAAAAGAGCTTCTTTAATTTTTTTAATTAACTCTTTTTCATTGTTACTAAAATGGTATACTCCAATATCTAAAATTACCCAGATACCAATTAATGAATCAGTATATGTAAGATTTTTTATATTAGGGATTTCAAGATCATCAAAAAGTTCTAAATCTATTATTAATTGAATTCCTTTTTTAATATTACTACCAGTAAATATTTTATCAAGTTCTTCTTTTTTTCTTTCATAAGAAATATTTTTAAGCAAATGTTTATTTTTTTGAATAGCAGAGATAATATCATTATCTAACTCAAAATTAAGTTTAGTAGCAAATCTAACTGCTCTTAAAATTCGTAGGGCATCATCACTAAATTTTCTATTACTATCCCCAACTGTTCTAATAATACCTAATTCTATATCTTTTCTCCCATCTAATATATCTATTATGTTTTTGTCTTTATCCATGCATATAGTATTAATAGTAAAATCTCTTCTTAAGATATCTAAATCAAGAAAATCAATATATTCTATTTCAACAGGTTTTCTATTACCAACATATTTAATTTCACGTCTAAAAGTAGTAATTTCAAATCTAATATTTTTATATATTATAGTTACAGCACCATAATCTTCTTTTGGAATTTTTGCATTTTCAAATATTTCTAATAAATCTCTAGGTCTAGCATTTGTACATATATCTATATCATTAGATTCTATTCCTAAAATATAATCCCTGACAAAGCCTCCTACTAAATATGCTAAATATCCTTTATCATTAATAAGTTCTAATACTTTAAGTGCTATATCAAGCATAATTTCACCTCTACCTTATAACTTCTAATATTATTATAACTCAAAAAGAAAAAGGCCAAAAGACCTTACAAAATTCTATATTTCTGATCTTGAAATAGTTACAACTGGCCTAACACCGCCCGGAGTAGTTGGTGCTGCATTACCTATTTTTTTACTAGCAGCATCAATATAATAAACATTAGTAGCACTTAACGCCGTTGCAAGATAATAATTAGATGTTGCAACAAAACTTTTTGCTGAAGCACAAGAATCATCTGTACATCCTAAATTTTTAGCTTCAGTATAAGTCATAAGAGTAGCAGTAGCACTACTTACAGAAACTTTTTCTTTTAAATATTTTTGATAATTATTGACATGTGTATATATACTAGAACTTTGATTATAGACTTCTGCCGGATAACTTTGAGTTGAACTCCAATATGCTGTATCAGAAAATTTTGATGTACCTGGAGTTATGCTTTGAGTATCAGTTGTTAAATCTAAATTATATTTTGCTAGCATTTTAATATTATTAGTATCTGTTGATATAACATTAAAAATTTCAGACCCGCAATCTATTTCATCTCCAACATTAATGGTAGCTTCTTTATTTACAACAGTACATGCTTTTGGTACAGTCTGCATAGCTTCAATTCTAAGTTTAACTTTGAATATCTTATTCATAATATCATTACCAGCACTCTCAGCAATCCACAAATAAAGTTTATAATTATATTGCTGATGAGCATTAATAGTACCTTTGCCAATAACTCTAGTTGTAACATTACTATCATTAGAGAACGATGCATTACTACTTAAAAGCTTGGTTCCACTGGTACTAAGCTCTTCATTGTCCTTAACTAAAGCATACTTTATATTAGAATCAGCCATTCTATTACCATTATTATCTAGTGCAACATCATCTAAATATAAAACAAAATCTCCATCAATATTACCAGTATTATTTAACGTGAAAGTATAAGGCTCATATGATAGGCCCTCCATATCAGTTACTGGTGAAGAATTACTTAAAGTAATTTCATTACTTTTAGATTCATCAAAACTAAGTTCTAAGGCTCCACTTTTTAAAGTAATAGTTTTCTCACTTTCAGCTTCTAATTTGTAATAAGCATAAGAAGATCCTATTAACATGACTACTGCAATTAATAATACGACACATAAACCTTTAATAGGAGTAGAAAGTTTTCTCCTAATATCAAAATCATCTTTTATATTCATATAATCACATACCTTTATATTTACTATAACAAATTTTTTGCAAAAAAAAAAGACCTAAAAGTCTTTTTTATTGATTAACTGCATCTTTAAGAGATGCACCTGCTTTAAAATTAACAGCTTTTCTTGCAGCAATTTTAACAGTTTCTCCAGTTCTAGGATTACGTCCTTCACGTGCAGCTCTTTCAGATACAGAGAAAGTACCAAATCCAACTAATGATATTTTATCTCCTTCAGCAAGAGCAGCAGTAAAAACATCAATTATTGCATCTATTGCTTTAGTAGAGTCAGCTTTAGTTAATCCTGATTTTTCAGCTACAGCTTCAACTAATTCAACTTTTTTCATAAATTATACCTCCCTTAGTTTTTATTAAGCATACTATGCTTACATATATAAACTTAACACGAGTCGGTCTAAAATGCAATAAATAAAACATATTTTTACACTTTTTAGCTATTTATTCTTATGGTTTAACATATTTAAAAGTATTATTATATGGCCTAGGCCAAATATAAATAATGCTATAATAAAACCAACAAACCAAGTAATAATAGCAAGTAATATATTAAAATTAAAACTTTTACAAACAGAATTATATATACCATTTTGTTGACATGCAGGAAAAACATTTCCTAATATTATCCCTATAAATATAAAAACTAATTCTAAAAAAATAGCAAACTTTTGATAAAAGTTAAACTCATATTTTTTAATATAATCTAGATCTTTATCAATTTTTGGAAAATCTTTTTTATACTTATCAATTTCATCAAATAAATTATCATTCATTTGTCTTATTTCTCCTTTTTATTATTTTAGTGTTTTTATTATCTTCGTAATTTTTATATAAATATATATATCTACCAAATAAAATTATATATATTGAATCAAATATTGATAAAATAGCTAAATTAAAATCAGTTATTGTTAATAAATTGCTCAATAATATAATAGTGCTTAAAAAACACATCGCATAAAAATACCACTCATTTTTTATTTCATCAAAAGGTATTTTATTTAATTTAAATTCCTTCCAATAACGGGTATCATTTAAAAATGTATAAATCATATAAAGTAAAATAATGCTATTAAGAAGTAAATTAATAATACTATTAATATCAAATGATTGAAATATTGATAAAAAAGATGTAAATACCATAAATACATAAATAAAAATATATATAAGATTAATAAAATTAAAATATTTTTTACCAATATTTGTTTTTATCATACTAAAATAAACAAGTGCAACTAAATATATAAAATTGTGATTTAATATACTTCTAATAATATTACCGACTCCTATGTTATATTTAACTGCCAATGAATGTGACATAATAATATTAATTAAAGTTATAACTATTATAAAATTTGTTATAAAAGTAGCATTACAATACCAGCTATTATATTTAGTATTTTTCATAAGGTACCTCCACTATTTATTATATTATAAAATATATTTATTAATTTTTTTCATTAAAAAAGAAAAATATACTTTAAAAGTGTAAAGTATATTATAAAAATATATTATTTTTTTACATATTCTATATTTTTCTTATCTTTATTATCTATGTTTTCTACAGAATTTCCATAAAAGCTTTTATTTATGAAACTATATAAATTACGCGCTGTATAATAATCAACTCCAAAACTTAAAATATAATCTAACAAGGTGTCATTTTCAAGATGCTGAATAAAAGCGTTTTTATTAATACCATAATATTTTATTATATTAAGAACATAATTTAACTCTTCTTTTTCTTTTAAAGTTCTACTTTCAACTTCTATTTGATTAAATTCTACATCATTAGAATCTATTTTTTTGTTTTTTTCTAATAATTCTTGCTCTAGTTCTTGTCTTTTCTTAAGAACTAATTTAATATCATCTGAAAAATTATTTAAATAAGAAATTTGTGCTTCAAGAATATTATTCTTTACATTATACCTAATTGGATTATATATAAAAGAATATCCTAATGATATAGATAAACTAGTAATTGCTAAAATAATTGAATTATCTAATAAACCTAATAAAAGAAAAAAACCTAAAACTGGTCCTATAAAATAAGAAAATATATTTTTAGCATCTAACTTAGCAAGTTTAAATAATAATTTTTCTTTTTTATCTGAAATAACTTTTAAAATATTTAAAACTACATGTAAATCATTTTTATCTATTTCTAATAATATATTATTATCTTTATTCATAAATCCTCCGTTAATAGCCCATATAATAACACAAAAATAATAATCTGTAAATAAATTAATTTCGAAATTTTGTTTGAGAAAATCTATATATTATTATATTACCTAGTTGTATTCCTAAAGTTCATTATATTCATCTAAAAAACTTTTATAAACCCCGGCCTTTTTAGTTCCTAAAACACAATTTAGATTAACATTATCTAAAGCTTTAAATATATTGTAATCAATATTTTTATTTATCTTTCTAAGTTCTTTTATAAGATTTTTTATTTCTTCTCTTTTACTATTATTATCACTATTTATAGAACAATTTTCAGTAAACCGACAGGCACAATTTATAAATGATAAATTATTAAACTTAGACCAAGATATAATATCTTCCTCTTTTATTAAATATAAAGGTCTTATAAGCTCAATACCCGCAAAATTATCACTATGTAATTTAGGCATCATTGTTTTTACTTCTGACGAATAAAATATTGATAAAAGAGTAGTTTCAATAACATCATCAAAATGATGTCCAAGAGCTATTTTGTTACATCCTAACTCTTTTGCTCTATTATATAAGCAACCTCTTCTCATTCTAGCACATAAATAGCAAGGGCTTTTAGAAGCAAGGTTATCAACTACACTAAAAATATCACTTTTAAAAATATCAATATCTATATTTAAAAGCTTTGCATTATTTAAAATAAAATTACGATTATAATCACTATATCCGGGATCCATTACTACATAAAAAGCCTCAAACTTGGTTTTTCCATGTCTTTGTAATTCTTGAATACATTTGGCAAGTAAAAATGAATCTTTGCCACCACTAATACAAACCATTATTCTATCATTTTCTTTTATAAGTTGATAATCTCTAACAGCTTTAATAAATCTACTCCATATCTCTTTACGATATTTTTTTATTATACTTCTTTCTATTTCCTGATATTTTTCCATTTTTTCTCTCCTAAAGAAAGCGAATAAAATATTCGCATTAATACTATATATCTTAAATATTTATATTGCAATATATATAATAAAATGATAGCCATTTGTATATATAACTGCTTTATGATATAAGCCAAATTTAAATAAAATAATTTTTTATATTCTATTAATATCAATTTGGTAAATTTATTTTTTCTTTAATATAATGTTTATCCTGCATTTAAATAACAACTAGAGGTAAAGCTACTAGGTCTTGTTTTTCCACTTCTGAGTGTCCATTTATAATTTGAAATTTGATAGTAAGATTTCAATTTTGTTCCATAAATATGAGAGCCCAATTCAGAAATAGTAAGTACTTTACTTTTATTGCCAGCACAATCTGTAATTTGAACTTTTCTAATAGTATGATCTGAAAAAGTTGTTGAGCCTTCTTTTCTAACACAATTATAGTATTGATATCCATATGTATCTGAATTATCTGTACAAATACCAGAAACATTAGGAGTATTATCAGTACTATCTTTTTTAACAACTTTTACAGTACCGCAAGAATAATCTTTACTATAAACGCATTCTGCAGCCACTTTTGATTTTGCACCAACACTACATTTTAAGTCAGTAAAACAGGTTTTACCACTACTTTGCAATGAAGCACTATTCTTATTACCAGGGTTTGCGCTAGCACAAGCTTTATCACAATCCCCATAATAGTTTACTTTTACTGTCTCACCATCAATATTTTTTGTGTCATTTTTATCAATGTAGGGAGTGTAAGGAGCTGTCTTATCAATTTTATATTTATCTGTAAAAGTACAAGTCTTTTTATTTCCACTAGCATCATATACATCAACCTTTGTGCTTATAATTCCTTCTTGAGATATTGTTTGCTTTTTAGTAGATACAGTTTTAGTACCATTATTATTCCAAGATGAGCTGCTTTGCTCTTTAGTATAGAATGTATATTTTGTAGTTCCTTTTGCAAAAGAAAATGTTAATTTCACATTTTTATTAGTCCAACCTTTTGAATTAGGCGAATAATCTGAAGAAACACTAGGACAATCTGGTGGAGTTGTATCTTTATTTTTTGATGGAGTTTCTTCTTCACCATATTGACAAGTACTCTGGTGCCAACAATATTTACTACCACAATCCTTATTAGTACACTCATTATATTCATAACAATTATCTCTATCTATTCCAAATACACTTTCTTGTTTAGTTTCATCCCAATGCCAGCATGGATAATACTTTTTACCACATTTCTCAGTTGCACATTTGTTATAGCCACATAATGTATTTGGACAATAATTATATGTTATGTCATATTCATCTGAGACATTACCAGCCTTATCTTCACAATACCCATTTAATGTTGCTTCAGAACCATAAAACTCAATTTGGTCCGTACCAAGTCTAGGATTATTGGGACTTACAATTCCACTTCCAACGTCACTACAAGTAATTGATAAGATTGAGCCATCGGCATAACCACTACCAACTCTTGTCCCTTGAACAGAATTTTTTCTATATGTTGGAGGTGTTTTATCTAACTTAAACTTTTCACTACATTTTCCAGTATTACCGGCATTATCTTTAATATATCCATAGACATTAACATAATTATTTGTATTAGAACTATGAGTATAAGTTTGACTGCCGTTATAAGTTGGTGAACTTGAAGTTGAAATTCCATAGTTTTCTGCTTCACTTGTTATTTCACCTGGATCTTCAAAACTTAGATTTGCAGTAACATCACTTATATAGTAATCATTATTTCCTTCATCTCCATCAAGCTCTATTTCACATGTTGGAGGTGTTTTATCAATTCCAATCCACACATCATTACAATAACCAACATTACCTACATTATCATATACTCGCCCAGCACTAGCATAGCCATCATACTCATAGGAAAGATAATTAGAAGCAGGTTTAGAATTATCACATCCACTATGAGGATCTGAACATCTTCCTGTTAATGTAACATTGTAATTCACCCAGCGACCTGGTGCTCCCACAGTTGTACAAGTAGGATCTGTATTATCTTGCCAATATTCAAATGTTGAATCTCCTCCTTTTGTACATGTATCACCTTGATCATTATAAGCAACTACTTTTACTCTATATTTTCCTGTCTCACTACTACTATAGGTTATAGTTCTACTTTGAGCAGTTGCCAGTGATATTACTTTTTGATATGCTCCAAATGAGGCTCCAGAAGTTCCATTACTTTTACTTATGTACACATCATAACTTTCAACATCACCACTTTTTTTAACAGTAATTTGTAATGTCCCTTTCATCCATGTTTGTCTAGAAAGATTGGCTCCTGTTTCTTTTTTCTTAGCACTTATTTCAATTTGACTGCTACAATTTAAATTATATCTAAGTACATAGTCGCAACTTTTCTCTTCTCCTTTTTTCCCTATTGAATTATATGCTGTTGCTACTATATAGTAAGTTCCCTTTCTATTTAGTTTTACTTTTATATCTTTATTTTTGTATTCTCTATAATCTATTGTTTCTACTGCCACATCACCTGAATTTGTTTTTTGGTAAACTGTATATGAATAACTTACTATTTTATGTTTACTATCACTAAATTTTATTGTTACTGTTATATCTTTATTTACTGCATTGGTACAGCTTCCAGCTGGAGTTGTATCTGCAATATAAGAAATTGTTGGTGTGCTTACATTACTTTCATTTAAATCATCTTGGCTGCTTTTATTATAATTGTTACATCTATTACAATCTAAGTATGTTGAATATATATAGCCACTTGCTATATGTTTCATCGTACATACTTTACTATTATTTACATTACAAACACTATCACTGTAGTCTTTCATTGTCTCTATATATTTATTATTAATCAATGTTTGGAGGCTAACACAATTTCTTCCGCCCATTGTTAATGGAAGCAATGTATTATTATCATTAAAATAGTCACGTCCTGCTATTTCTAGCATATCAGCTTGGGACGTACAATATTCCTCATGTGAATTACTAACATATCGAGAAACACCCGTAATTGCTGTAAAAGCTAAAATTATCAATATTACAACTGCTGCAATAACTTCAATCAATGTAAAACCTTTATTATTAATTTTACTATACTTTTCCATATTATCTAACCACCATATTTTATAAAGGAATTATAATATATCAATAAACTGGTAGTCAACTTCAATTTTTTATACTACTTTTTAAATTAATCTTTACTTTTAATATTTTCTTGAATAGTAATATTAATCTCAATTTTAATTAACTAATTATCAAAATTTATGAGTTTTTTTTTAGTTTATTTCCAATATTCAATATATCAATACTTCCATAATATTTAAATTTTTTACCTTTTATCTTAAAATATTCTGCTACTGTAATATAGCTTATCACATTTTTATTTTTTATTTAATAGTTAGATAAAATAATTAGTCGAAAAAGAGACTAATCTTATCTTAATCTTGACCTTTACCATAGACGTTAACAGTAACTTTATATGTTTGAGAATTACCACTAAGTTGATATGCTTCATCAACCCACATTCTTAAGCGATAATATTTAGTTAATACAACCTGTTCTCCATTAGTGTTACTATTTGTAAAAGAACCACTAGCAAGTTTCATCGTTCCTGTTGGTGCTCCAAATTCATTATCTTCTGCATTTGCAGTAAAAGCAGCAGGAGCCGCAACTTGTTCATAGCCAGTACTTTTATCATTACTTTCTTCAAGATACAATCTAATATTGCTATCTGGAATTGTACAATCTTCAGTTTTCTTTACGGCAAATACACCATAATTTATAGTTGTTTTACCTTTGATAGTAGCAGAAACAGTAAAATCAAAGACATTATTTGTACCATTTAATTTCTTTCCATCATCTTCAGTCATTGGTATTGCATTTTGTATTTCTATACCGTTAGTATCCTCTGTATAAGACATAGTAACAGTACCAGTAGAAATAGTATTTTCCTTTTGACCTTCACTACTATAAGTAAAAGCAGCGAATGAAATACCTACAACAGCAACAATCAAAATTGCTACTCCAAGTACTGATAATAATACTTGTTTTGATGTTTTATTTTTTTCTCTTTTATTATATAAAGAAAAAACAGTGACTTTAATCACCATTCTTTATTATCCTGTTACATCTTTATATATAATAGTCGATTCACCATCAAAATATTTTAAGTATTTATCTAAGTATTCTTTTGTTGGTTCATTTCCACTTCCAAATACTTCTGTTAAATCAATAAACATTATGTCATCAAAATATATTGTAATAGGACTCCTTGAATAACATAAACGAAAATTATATTCCGCTGAGAAATTAGACAAAAATCTAAAACTCTTTTTATTCCAATTACCAACTTCCGAATTTTTTAATGCTACATTCCCGTATTCTGGCAGTTGGCCTTCCTGTTCTCTACTAAATAAATCAAATTCTCCTCCATTAAAATCAGTTGTATCAGGAAAATAAACATATTCAACTGCATAATAAATATGTTCATCTGTTAATACCTGATTTTGTAAAATATCTCTACCACCACTATTATTATCAGAAACTAAAAATTTAACAGAATAACTTCCAGAATGACTAAATTCGTTACTTACTCCTTTTAAAGCTGAACCACTCCAATTTTTAGTTGTACCACTTTCAAATGAACTATCTTCTATTTTATTCGTTATATTATATGTTTTTCCTATGTTTACTTCTTCTTTATTTGATACATCTCCTGCTAAACCATTTGCTCCTATTGCTCTAAAATATACATATTGTGTTCCTTTTTCTGAAATTTTTATGCTTTTATCAGCACTTTCTATATCTTTCCAAGTTCCTCCTGTTAGTTGTTCTTTATCTTTTGTTAGATAATATTGGTATTTAGATATACCACTTGCTAATTTTGCTTCTTCTGAAACTTTTATAGT
>CANQWY010000046.1 GCA_947627675.1 uncultured Bacilli bacterium | reverse complement strand
TATTTACGAAATTTTTGACCTTTTGTTGCCATAAGAAAAGCACCTCCTTTCGAGATGCTATTCTATCATATTTTTTTTAAACTCCTTTTTTATGATGTCTACTCTAAGGGGTGCATTTCATTTTATCTCCTTTTTAAGTTTATAATTTTTTTCTTTACTAAAGCTTTTATAAATTGTATAATTGAATTTATTTAGTACTAAATCAAATTCTCCGATATATTCTGTAGGAATAGTCTTAAATCCTAATTTCATCTCATTAAGTTGTTTATATGGGTTATCTTTTTTAAACTCTCCTACTATAGCATTAAAATTTACGTACTTCAATTTTCTATTATTACAGTCATTAATAATATACCATCTTAATAAATAATTAGAATTTAAATGAGAATAATTTTTATCAAAGCCATCTATTATTATATTAGAAGTATTATTATATTCAATTGTTAAAGCAGCACCAATTATTAATCCTTTTGGATATTTTTTTAATAATTCAGTTGCCAATACCAAATCTTTTTTATATATATTTATTAATTTATCAGATTCCATTTTTGCATTTAAATAGTTAGATTTAATAGTATTGAAATTAGCTCTATTATTTTGGATTTTATTTGATAGTATATCATTTTTTTCAAGTTCTTTTTCATATCTTTTTTTTGATTCAATTACGAACGAATCTGTATTTAAAATAGCATAATATAGATTACTGCTTTTATAATTTTTAGTTAAATTGTTAATATATTTTTCGGTTAAAGTATTTTTATCTTTAATAAATTCGTATAATTTATCAGTTTTTTTGTCTAAATCTTTATATATAGTAATTCCACATCCAGAAGCTCTATTTATTTTCCTTCTTGTTCTTTTACTTAATTTCTTAAAAATTTCTCTAGAATCAGCCCCTAATGTACAGATAGCTTCAAATCTAGGAAGCTCATTTTCAAAATATTTATTTTGACCTTTGTACTTAAATCCGGCTTGTTTGATATTTTTCATTATATTATTTATTTCAGTATTCATATTAATAACTTTTCCATTTATATTTCTTATAGTTGCTGGTATATAAGGATCCATTCTAAAGATAATAAAGCCTTGTTTTCCTAATACTTCTTTTAGTTTCTTTGCCATTTCTTGAATAAGAAATTTATTAGAATAGTCAAATAATATTCCTCTAGGAGCATATGCTATTTTTTTTGACATAAATACTTCTTTGTAAATAATTAGAGTTGCTCCTATTAATTTATTATTTTCATCTTTAAATCCTAAATAATGAATATTAAATCCATTATCTTTCATAGCATTTCCATACGAAGATGTTTGATAGTAGCTACTATATTTATGACTAATGGAAAAAATATCAAATTCATTTTCTTTCAAAGTAATTATGCGCATAAAACCTCCTTGTCTACTAATAATCATTATATCAAAATATTATTGTTTTGAAAATATTATAATTGTAGTATAATTATATTAGGTGATAGTATGTTTACAAATAATAAAATTCTTATACTTGGAATGGCCAGAAGCGGTTATAGTTGTGCAAAATTACTTATTAAAAGAGGAAACGAAGTAATTTTAAATGATTTAAAAGGTGAAGAAAAGCATGATAGTGAACAGATTAACGAATTAAAAGAATTAGGCGTAAAATTTATTTTTGGATCTCATCCTGATGATTTGTTAGATGAAAGCTTTGATTATTTAGTAAAAAATCCTGGTATTATAATAGATCATAAATATGTGAAAAAAGCTAAAGAATTAGGAATTGAAGTAATAAATGAAGTTGAAGTTGCATATAGATTGCTTCCTGATGATGTTTTTTTAATCGGAATTACTGGTACCAATGGCAAAACAACTACAACAACACTTACTTATAATATATTAAAAGAAGCTTATAATGATAGAGTACATTTGGCCGGAAATATAGGTTATCCATTATGTAGTATATTGGATGAATTAAAAACAGATGACATAATAGTTATGGAAGTTAGCTGTCAGCAAGGAGAAAATTTAATAAACTTTAAACCTAATATTGCTTTAATTACCAATTTTAGTCCTGCTCATATTGATTTTTTCAAAACTTATGATAATTATAAAAATGTAAAAACAAAAATGTTTAAAAATCAAACAGAAGATGATATTGCTATTTTAAATTTTGAAGATAAAGAAGTTAAAGATGAATTAAAAAATATTTCTAGTAATATTAAGTATTTCTCTAGTAAAAGAGAGATCAATGGTGGTTATTTTGTTAATGATTCAATATATTACTATGGTGAAAAAGTTATTGACATATGTGATATAAAAATTCCTGGTATTCATAATATTGAAAACTGTTTGGCAGCAATTATGATTTGTAAAGAATTAGATGTTTCTAATGAAATAATAAAAAAAGTTATTATTAATTTTAAAGGAGTCGAGCATAGACTTGAATATGTGGATACAATAAGAGGAGTTAAATATTATAATGATACCGAAGCGACCAATATAAAATGTAGTCAAATTGCTTTATCTTCTTTTAATGAACCTACAATTATTATATTAGGAGGACTAGAGAGAAATCAGCAATTTGATGATCTTACTCCATATATGAAAAATGTTAAAGCAATAATTGGTATTGGTGAGTGTAGAGAAAGAGTTTTATTATTTGGAACAAAACTGGGTATTGATACATATATTTATGAATATTTAAAAGATAGTTTTAAAAAAATTATTGAAATTGCCCAAAGTGGGGATGTTGTATTGTTATCACCAGCATCAGCATCATGGGATCAGTATAAAGAATGTGAACTTAGAGGTAAAGAATTTAAACAATTAGTTAGAGAGTTAGACGACATATAATGTTATCATAACTCATTAATAGAAAGGAAAATAATATGAAAATTACAAATGTAGTAGGAAGAGAAATATTGGATTCGAGAGGTAATCCAACTGTTGAAGTTGATGTTTTTTTAGAAGATGGTAGTATGGGTCGCGCTAGTGTTCCTAGTGGAGCTTCAACTGGTGAAAGAGAAGCATTAGAATTAAGGGATAATGATAGTAGGTTTTTAGGTAAGGGAGTATTAAAGGCAGTTAATAATGTTAATGGTCCACTAAAAGAATTAGTAATTGGAATGGATGCATATAATCAAAAAGAAATAGATTATAAAATGATAGAAGCAGATGGAACTAAAACAAAAAGGAAATATGGAGCCAATGCTATATTAGGTATTAGTATGGCTGTTTTGAAAGCTGCAAGTATCAGTAAAGGCTTATATTTGTATGAATATATTGGCAAGGGTAGAAATTTACCTGTTTTAATGATGAATATAATTAATGGTGGTGCACATGCTGATAATAGTCTTGATTTTCAAGAATATATGATAATTCCTCAAAGAGATAATGTTCATGATAGAATAAGAGTAGGTGCAGAAGTTTTTCATAGCTTAAAAAAAGTTCTAAACGAAAAAGGTTATTCTACTGGAGTAGGAGATGAGGGAGGTTTTGCTCCAAACTTAAAAAATAATAAAGAAGGATTCGCATTAATAGATGAAGCAGTAAAAAGAGCGGGTTATACTCCCGGAAAAGATGTTTGTTATGCAATTGATGTTGCGGCTAGTGAGTTTTATGAAGATGGTAAATATAATTTAAAAGGAGAAGGGAAAATACTAACTCTTGATGAATTAATAGATTATTATAAAGAACTAATTAATACCTATCCTATTATTTCAATTGAAGATGCAGTTGATGAAAATGATTGGTCTGGTTTTTCAAAAATAACTAAAGAATTAGGTGATAAAATTCAATTAGTTGGTGATGATTTATTTGTAACTAATAAGGAATGCCTTCAAAAAGGTATAAGTTTAAAAGCAGGCAATGCTATTTTATTAAAAGTAAATCAGATTGGAACCATAACAGAAACACTAGAAACAATAGAGCTTGCTAAAAATAATGGGTATAGAACAATTATTTCTCACAGAAGTGGCGAAACTGAAGATACAACGATTGCTGATTTAGCGGTTGGGTTAGACTTAGGCCAGATAAAAACAGGCTCTATGTCAAGAACAGATAGAATGTGTAAATACAATCAGTTAATTAGAATAGAAGAAAATATACAAAAAAATAAATAATAAATATTTTAGTCCAATTATTTGATTTTTATTTATATATATGTTAAAATATTGCTAGTTTTAGTGATTGGAGTGGATATTTTGAGAACAGTTTTATTAATTATATCAATTTTACTTATTATTATAGTTTTATTACAAAGTGGAAAAGCTGAAGGTACTTCTCAAATTATTTCTGGTGGAAGTTCTTCGTTATTTACTAAAAGAAAAGAAAGAGGCAGTGAACTTATAATTAGCCGTATTACTTTAGTTTTAGGACTTGTATTTTTTATAATATGTTTAATTGCATCTTTCGAATAAATTATTATTTTAGGTTATATTGTATTATTATACTGGGATAACTGCATAATCTTTTAGATTACACCTATGCAGTTATCCTTTATTTTTTTAATTATTCTTTTATATAATTTATATATTAGAAAATGAAAATATTAGCTTGTTACTAAGAACAGTTTAAAATTTTTTTCTATCTATAAACAATTTAAAAGTATACTAAAATTAAGAAATGTTTAAATAATGAAAAATTATATAGTCATTAAATTAAAGTTTATCTAAAATATATGGTTTTAATGACAATTTGTTTGATATATAAGAAGTTCTATTAAAAAATAAAGAAGATTAATTAAAATAATATTAAAAATTACTAAATAAAATCTTATTTCAAAGTATAATACAAAGTTTAATATCCATATTAAATATATGAAATACTATATTGTCCTTATAAATAGTAAATAATTATATAATATAGATGGTATATAATATATTTATTATATTGAACATTTTTCTGGAATTATAAGATTAGACTGATAAAATGATCTATTATGAAACTAAGTATAGTATTTAAAAAGTAGGAAAATAGAATATTGGAAAATTTTGAGAAAAAAATTGGTTATATTAAAAATTAATATTAAACTTAATAAAATCTATTACTTAGAAATTAATTGAAAAGATTTTTAATTATAGAAGATAAAAAAATCTTGTTTAATTAAAAAATAAATAAGTTTTAAAAACTCATAGAGTTCTCCTTTTATATATGTCTTTTTTCTTTGTTTTTATGTTTATATCTGTTATAATGTAATAGAAGGTGATAATTAATGAAAGATAAAATCATTAGTGTACTTGAAAATAGTGATGTTGCACTAGATATATATGAACTTGAAAGTGCTTTGAATTTGATCGATGTAGAAGAAGTATCTCAAATGCAAGAAATTTTAGATTCTCTAGAAAAAGATGCTATTATATATCATACTAATAAAGATAGATATATGATGTTAAAAGATAGTCATTTAAAAAGAGGTATAATGCGTGCTAATAAAAAAGGCTTTGGTTTCGTTGATATAGATGATAATGATCAAGATGTATATATTAATCATGACAATATGAATGGTGCTATTCATGATGATATAGTTTTGGTTGAAATTATCAGTAAGAAAAATATGCCAAGACTTGAAGGTAGAGTTATTAAAATTATTAAAAGAGAAAAAGAGACATTTATTGGAGAGATTAATTTTTCTAAAGATATTGGATATATTACTTTGGATGATTCAAAAATTAAATTAAGAATTGAAGTGGATAAAGATAAATCAATGAATGCAGTTGATGGACATAAAGTTGTTGTCAAACTTGGAAAAAAAATAGATAATCATGGTAGATATAAAGGTGAAGTTGTTGAAATAATAGGACATAAAAATGACCCAGGAGTAGATATTTTATCTATTGTAAAAAAATATAATATTCAGGTAGAATTTCCTGATGATGTTAAACAAGAAGTTAAAAGTATTCCTTCATCTGTTTTGGAAAATGATATCAAAGGAAGAAGAGATTTAAGAAATTTAACTATATTTACAATAGATGGTGATGATACAAAAGATATTGATGATGCTATATCAATTGAAAGATTAAATAATGGAAATTATAAATTAGGTGTACATATTGCAGATGTAAGTTATTATGTTAAGGAAAATAGCCCGCTTGATAAAGAAGCTATGGAAAGAGGAACTTCAGTATATTTAGTAGATAGGGTTATTCCTATGCTTCCTCATGAATTATCTAATGGTATTTGTTCATTAAATCCAGGGGTAGATAGATTAACTATTAGTTGTGTAATGGAATTTGATGGCAAAGGAAAACAAATAAATTATGATATTTTTGAGAGTATAATTAGATCTAGAAAGCAAATGACTTATAAAAATGTTAATAGTATTTTAGAAGATAATATAATACCTGATGATTATAATGAATTTGTTGATGATCTTAGATGTATGAGTGAATTAGCCAATATTCTACGAAAATCAAAAGAAAGTCGTGGATATATAGATTTTGAAGTAGATGAGGCAAAAATTTTAGTTGATGAAAATTGTGTACCAACAGAAGTAATTTTAAGAAATAGAGGAACAGGGGAAAATTTAATTGAAGACTTTATGATAGCAGCAAATGAATGTATTGCAACACATATATATTTTATGAATTTACCATTTATATATCGAGTTCATGAGATTCCTAAAGAAGAGAAAATAAGAAGTTTTCTAAATTATGTTCAGACATTAGGTTATCAAATAACTGGTAATTTAAAGGAAAATAATCCTAAATCTATTCAAAAGATAATAAAGATGTTAGATGATAAACCAGAATTTAAAGTACTTTCTTCACTTCTTTTACGTAGCATGCAAAAAGCAGTTTATAAACCAGAAAATTTAGGTCATTTTGGACTTGCTAGTAAATGTTATACCCATTTTACATCTCCAATTAGACGTTATCCAGATACCACTGTTCACAGACTTCTTAGAACATATTTGTTTGATCACCATTTAGATGATAATACTATTAAGCATTGGGAAGAAAAATTAATTTATGTTAGTGATCATTCATCTGATAGAGAAAGAGCAAGTGTCGATTGTGAAAGAGAAGTCGAAGATATGAAAATGGCTGAATATATGGAAAAACACATAGGTGAAGAATATGTAGGAATGATTTCATCTGTATTGAGTTTTGGAATGTTTATAGAACTAGATAATTTAATAGAAGGATTGGTTCCTATAAAAGATATGAAAGACTTCTTTATATACGATGAGGATAGAATGACTTTAACAGGAGAACGAAGTCATATAAAATATACTATTGGTGATCGGGTTCTAGTTAGAGTTGTAAGAGCAAGCAAAACGGAGAAAATAATTGACTTTGAGATTATAAAAAAGATATAATATATTTTTATTATTTATATATAACAGGTGATTGATATGGAAATATTAAATAGAATTGCTAGTCATAATTATTTTATATTAGATAAGTATGAATGCGGAATAGTATTAAAAGGTACAGAAGTTAAATCAATTAGAGAAGGTAAATGTAATCTGAAAGATAGTTATGGAATAATAAGAAATGGTGAGGCTTTTATTTTAAATATGTTTGTTGCCCCATATAAAGAAGGAAATATATTTAATACGAAAGAAACTAGGACTAGAAAGCTTTTACTACATAAAAATGAAATAAAAAAACTAAATGATGAAGTTAAATTAAAGGGGCTTACTTTAATTCCTTTGAAACTTTATTTTGTTAGGGATAAAGTTAAAATTGAACTTGGTGTATGCCGTGGTAAAAAAAATTATGATAAGAGAGAGACAATTAAAGAGAAAGATTTACAAAGACAGGCATGTAAAGAGTTTAAATATAGATATTAAAAATTATTTAAATATTAGATATTTGCAAATTTTAATAAGTATGATATAATCTAGTCCATGGGGATGTAATGGTTTCGACAGGAATATTGAAGCATAAACGGCAAGTCGAATGTCTACGTTACAGACACAAAAAAATAAATGCAAACAAAATTAAAACTGCATTTGCAAACATGTTTGGTTCACATCAAGCTGTTGCCTTTGCCTAATAATAAGGAAATGCAATCTTTTACTATTTTTACTTACGAAGTAGTTTAAGGTTTAATTATAGTAAGTTATATCTATCTTTTTGCTAAATTGATAGAAAGAAATTAAAATGGCTAGTATGCAAAAGTGGATCGTTAATTATCTTTTTTGTATATGAATATTTATTAGTTAACTATGCTTGTAGAAGTTTATGTATATATATTTTTGGACAGGAGTTCAATTCTCCTCATCTCCACCATTGACGTTTCTATTCGAACTTTTTCGAATATTAATATAAAAGATTACCCCTTAGGTTATTTTGATACACTTGTCAAAATACCTAGGGGGTTAATTATTTTGTCAAAGAACAAAATTTATCTTATAATTATATTATAGAAGGTGAAACTATGAAAATATTAAGTTACAATTTATATGGGGTTAAAAATACATCAAAGCCTATTTTAGACTGGGATAAAAGGCAAAAAAATATAGAAAAAATTCTTAATGAATTGTTAAAGGATAATGATATAAAAGTTTGTTGTTTTCAAGAAGTTAATGAAAATAATATCAATTTATTAGAAAATATATTAAACAGTAATAATTATAATATATTAGAAAAATTTCCAATGAAAACAGAATCTTTGAATCAGTATAATATTGTATCCACAAAAAAGGATATTGATGTGGATTGGGTGCATTGTTTACCACACGGAAAGGATGTAGAATATCAAAACATTGAATTACAAAAAATAGATTATGGTATGAGTGACTATAGAACGACAGTATTTGTTAAATTTACATATGAAAATAAAAAATATTTAATTGGAAACATACATACAGATTATATTTCTACTGAAGGTAAGATCAAAGGAGTACGAAAATCTTTAAGCTATTTAGATAATATAAAGGTAGATTATAAACTAATAATTGGTGATATGAATATGGTATCACATATGTCAGAAGTATATAGTATTTTAAAAGAACATAGTAATTATCAAACTCTATCTAGGAATAAAATTTTTAATATAACTGATAATTCCTGGCATGGATATGGAACAAAAGAACAAGTTAATGTAGACTTTGCATTTATAGAAAAAAACAAGAAAAACCATTTTGAATATAAAATTATAAAACAAAAGGATATGATGAAGGAAGGGTCTGATCATAGACCAATAATTATAGAGATTAATTAGACAGAAAATTGTGAATTACTGTGCATTCGCACCATTAAAGTATGAAACTCGAACCATAATTTCGAGATAATAGTAACTGACAGAAATGTTAGTTTTTTTTGTACATATAAAAAATTAAGTGATTTTAAGATACTTGACTTTAAAAAGCATTTTCCCAAAATGCTAACACACTACGCTATTGGCTAGCTAATAATGGCGTAAAAAAGGGAAAATTTCTTTTGAAACTCTTTTTGCAAAACATAATTAAGCAAGGTATGAAGCAAAGCAAAATTATGTGTTAGTTAATAAAAATCCAACTTAAAATTATCATAAAAAATATTATTATGATAAAAATATAAGCAAATACGAGAGTGTAAAAACTTTGTGCAAAGTTACCTATCTATGGTAATAAAAGATATTAGAGATTGACTATGTCAGTCTCTTTTTTGATAATCTAATATTATCACAATTAGTTCAATTTTCAAATATCAATTTAAACGATTAGGATATAAAATATTCAATTCATTATAAATCATATCTCAATTTGGATATCTAATTCTCCATTTTTCTCTACATTTTTAGTGGCTAAATAAAGACATTTCATAAGAGAACTATCAGTTGGGAAAAAACCTTTTGTTTTTGTATATTTATGATATGATCGATTTAGGCTTTCTATGGCATTTGTTGTATACATAATTCTTCTTAATTCTTTAGAATAATTAAATAAGGTACAAATTGCTTCCCAATTATCTTCCCAAACTTTTAAGCTAGTTGGATATATAGAACTCCATTTTTGTTTTACTTTCTCTAGATTTTCTCGTGTCTCCTTCTCAGTATTTGATTTATATATAGTTCTTAAATCATTACAAAACTCTTTTAAATGTTTATAAGACACAAACTTAACAGAGTTTCTGATTAAATGAACAATACACCTTTGCTGAATAGCATTTGAATATACATCCTTAATTGCTTCATTTATTCCTTTTAATCCATCAGAACAGATTATTAATATATCTTTAACACCTCGATTTTTTAATTCATTTAAAGTCTCTAACCAATATTTAGCAGATTCATTTTCTCCAATCCATATTCCAAGAACTTCCTTAAAGCCTTCAGTTGTAACACCTAAAATAACATAAGCAGCTTTTTTAACAATAACATTTTCTTGTTTAACATTGAAATGTACTGCATCTATAAAAATGATAGGATATACTTCTTTTAATGGCCTTTTTTGCCATTCTTCAACCTCTTCTACAACAGCATCAGTAATATTACTAATCATAGTAGCTGATAGCTCTACACCATAAATGTCTTCAATAGAATCTCTAATTTCTCTAATAGATAAACTTTTACTATACAGACTTATTACTTTTTCTTCTATTCCAGATATGTCCCTTTTGTTTTTGGGAACAATCTGTGGATCAAATTCACTATTTCTGTTTCTTTGAACAGTAAGTTCAAATTCCCCCAATTTACTTTTTACATTTTTGGATGAATAGCTATTTCTATAGTTATTCTTTTCTATTTTATTATCACTTTTTTCATATCCCATAGATGATTCGAATTCAGCATTCATCATAGTTTGAATAGTGTCTTTAAACATATCTTTTAAAGCATCAGCAATATCATTTGCATTTTTAATATCATAATTTTATAATATATATTTAACAACTTTATTATTTTTAATTTTTTTCATACAAAAAACCTTCCTTGGTTTTATATTTCTATATTACCATAGAAGGATTTTAAACTTTACACAATTTTATTTACAGACTCCAATTAGATTATTTTTTTATTAATTTCAAAACGTGCGAATCATTTTCTGCCTTTTTGATAGTTTTTAAATATGCATCTTGAGTAATATTACAGGCATCCATTTTTTGAAGTTCTTCCATACTTATTTCATTAACTTTGGCTAAAGTGTATAATTCTAGTTGTTCAGAAATATCTTTTCCATCAAATGATGTAAATTTATCTTGTTCTAAAAGTTGTAATAAATATAAAGACTCTGGTAATTGAATGATATCTTCCATTTTGTAATTTTTTCCATATTCATCTGAACCTACAAAGTCATAGCTTGTTCTTTTTAAAAGATAATATTTAATAATTTCCGGGTATTGAATTTGAACCACACTTCTATCAGCTAAATGCCCAAATACATAGTAATCTAATAGCATCTCATTATTTCTCTTACTTCTATTATCACTTTTCAAAACATGATAGCGTCTATAAACATCGCTTTTTTTTCTTTCTTCAGAATAATTATCTGCATAACTTGCAGAAAGAACTTCATAATTAAAAGTTTTGCCCGTGTATTTTTCAAAAAGTAATAAATCCCCATATGGGTCAATATGAGTTTCAGCGACAAAAATTCTTTCTGATTCTGGAATTTGTTCCATTTGTGTCATTCTATAATCTATTAAATCATCCTTGTTAGCTGTAAAATCATAAACATCTAAAGACTTTTCTTTTTTATCATATAAAAACATACCAATTCCTCCTTTAAACTATATTTTATCATAAATTATCGTAAAAATTAAGACACTTACAACTATTTGTGCTAAAATACTATTAGAGATTGGTATTCTATATAATATCAAATTCGTTAATTTTGCGAAAGTTGTAGATTACTACGTCAATCGCACCAGATTGATAGTAAACTCGGAATTTTATAGTTCGAGTGTCAATAATTTTTGAAAATGTCTTAAAAAAAACTAAACATTAACGGGAATTTTTAACCCGTTTTTCTTTACTTTCTACTTGCAAGTCGCTACATTATTACTTCATTCAA
>CANQWY010000045.1 GCA_947627675.1 uncultured Bacilli bacterium | reverse complement strand
TTTTTACTATTTATACCAATTTAGTCTTACAAATTCTACTTGAGCCTATTTTCTGAAATTTAACTTTTCATTTGAGTAATTTTTATGTTTTAGTATAATTTATAACCTTTTCAGTATCAATAATTACTATATCATCAATAACAACTTTTGCATTATAATTATACTTTTTAGCAAAGCTTTCAAATAGTAATAAAATATTAAACTTATTATTTAGCGTTATTTGTTCAAGCATTGGAGGTAATATAAGCCCTTTATTTAATCTACTATAATCAGATTCATTAAAGTTATATTTGCTTACTAATAATTTACTATTTTTAACTCTAGTATATGATTGACTAAAAAATATATAAACATCATCTTTATTTTCATAAAATGTCAAGCCTTGTATCTTTTTAGGTACTATAAATTCATTTGCATATTTTAATTTAATATAACCATTATCTCTAATAATATCAAAAACTTTTACTAATCCCTTACTTTTTTTATTAAAACTGCCTACATATAATTTGGCATTAAAACAGGTCAGATATGAACATACTACTTTACCATCCTCAATTAAATTACCACCACCAACAGTGTCTTTAGCAACCATATATAATTTTTTACTTTTTATATTTCCTTTTACAAATTCATTATATTTATAGCTGGCAACATATCCATTTACATCACAAATAAACAATAAGTTATGTTTTTTATCATAGCTTATAGCACCTACATGAGATTTATTATCAAGATCTACTGTTCTAAATAAATCTCCTTTCCCATTAAATATTAATACTTTTGATTTTTCATTATTAGTAGTATAGCAAGAAATGAAAGTATAAGGCGATACATAACAGATACCTTGTGGAACTAAATTATCATTTATTTTTACTTTAAATAATGAACCTATATTACAATTATTATAGTCTTCATACTGTTTTTTCCTACAAAAACTAAACTTCATTTCTTACACCTCCTAAAAAAGAAAAACATATTTCTATTCAACAGTAACTGATTTAGCTAAATTTCTAGGCTTATCAATATCACAATTTCTTTTTAAAGCAACATAATAAGCTAGTAATTGTAAGGTGGCAATAACAAGTATACTATTCATAAATTTATTTGTCGTTGGCACTACTATTTTCAAATGATCTTCAAATTCATCTAAATCTTTCGTTGTAACTATAATTACCTTAGCGCCACGAGCTTCAACCTCTTTTATATTAGAGATAGTTTTCTCTTTTAACTTTTTATCTGTAATTATTGAAATAATCTTAGTATTTTTTTCAATTAAAGAAATAGAACCATGTTTTAACTCTCCAGCTTGATATGCTTCACTATGAATATAAGACACTTCTTTCAACTTCAAACTTGCTTCCATACACATTGCATAATCAATACCTCTTCCTATATAAAAACACCTTTCATCTTTATAAAGTTCTTCTGCAATATTTTTGTATTGATTATTATTTTCAATAACTTCTTTTAACAAAATAGGTACTTTTTCAAAATCATTATAATTAATACTTTCTTTTAATAAGTTTTTTTTACAAGCAGTTATATAAGCCATTAATGCCAAAACTGACACTTGTAATATATAAGCTTTAGTTGTTGCAACAGCAACTTCTACTCCAGCTTCTGTTAATATCTTTATATCTGCCTCACGAGCAATAGTTGAATCTTTATTATTTACAATTGCTAAAGTAGGTAATCCTAGTCTTTTAACCTCTCTCATAGCAGCAATAGTATCAGCAGTCTCACCAGATTGAGATATCAAAATTACTAATGTATTATCATTATATATTTTATTTTTATATCTATATTCGCTAGCAGGATAAACATTAGTTTTTATATTCGCATATTCTTCAAATAAATTTTGTCCAATAAATCCAGCATACATTGCAGAACCGCAAGCAACTATATCTATTTCTTTATAATCAGAAAGATTTAACTTTTCTTGATTAATTGAATTACTATATTTTTTTATCAGTTTTTGTAGTACTATTGGCTCCTCCATAATCTCTTTTAACATATAATGTGAATAATCTTTTTTTTCATTAACAGTATCTATATTATCTGCTATTAAAATTTCTTTTGTTATTATCTTTTTATTTTTATATATTTTATAATCATTGTATGTTAAAAAAGCTATTTCACCTTCATCAAGCAATATATATTTATTAGTATATTTTATAATTGCGGTTATATCACTTGCTAAAAAATATTCATTTAGGCCTATTCCTAATATTAGAGGACTATCTTTCCTTATTGCATATATGCCATTATAATTATCTATTATTATTCCTATAGCATAACTACCTACCAAACTCTTAGTTAATTTATTAATTGCTACCAAAACATCTAGTTCTTTTAAATAAGAATCTAAAAGAGCAGCTACTACTTCACTATCTGTTTCACTATTAAAAGTGTATCCTTTTTTGATTAAATTTTCTTTTAATATATCAGCGTTTTCTATAATACCATTATGAACTATTGTTACTCTTCCTACTTTATGAGGATGAGCATTTTTTAAACTAGCTTCTCCGTTTGTAGCCCATCTAGTATGTGCTATACCATAACTAGCATTTAATCTACTTTCTTTTTTTATTTTTTCTTCTAAATTAGATACTCTTCCTATACTTTTAATTATCTCAATATTTTTGTTGTCACATATAGCAATACCTGAGGAATCATAACCTCTATATTCCAAATTATATAACCCATTAATTAATATATCATTGGGATTATTTTTACCAATATATCCTATTATTCCACACATATTTCTCTCCTATTAAGATATTTATTATCTCATAATATAATTATACAAAATAGAACAAATTGTGACAATATTATATATTACCTACTTATAAATAAATGTATATGTTCCATCAAAATAATTTAAGTATTTATCTAAATATTCTTTTGTTGGTTCATTTCCATTTTCGAATGCTTCTGTTAAATCAATAAGCATTATGTCATCAAAATATATTATATCTTGAGCATATGTATAAAATGGTCTAAACCAATAACTATATGAGTCTTTTGCTTTGAAATAAAAACTTAGTTTATTCCATTCTTGTATTTTTAAAGAATCAAAATTTATATTTCCGTATTCTGGTTTGCCAGATGGTACTCCACCTAGTGGATACATGTCAAATTGACCTGGGTTAACTAGTTGATTTGAAGCATATACAAATTCTATTGCATAATAAATATGCTCTTGCACCAAATCAAATGTTGATGTATATTTAACTGTGTTATCTTTCAACGGATTATTTTTTATACTATACTTACCAGAATGTTTTATATCTGTAACTTTTTCCATACCAGTAAATTTAGTAGTATCATTTTCAAATGAACTATCTTCTATTTTATTAGCTATACTATATTCTTTTCCTATATTTACTTGTTGTGAATTAGATTGAGTTCCAATAACATTATTTTTGTCTACTGCTCTAAAATAAACGTATTTTGTGCTTCTGGTTGTAAATGTTTGACTTTTATTTGTTGTAACATCTAACCAGTCTCCACCTATTAATGAATTATTACTATCTGATAAGTAGTATTGATACTTTGAAACTCCTGTTGGTGTTATTGATTCATTTGAAACTGTTATTGTTCTTGATAGTACATAATCTTCTCCGCCACCTGTTATTACTGGAGCCGTTGGTTTTATATAATCTGTTGTTTTTATTCTTACTTTTCCTTTATAACTTTCACTTCCAGCTAATGTTAAAGTTACTGCTACTTTTTCTCCTACTTTTAAATTTCCATAATCTATTTGTCTATTGGTTGTAACTGTTCCTAAATTACCATTTGTTGTTACTCCGTTTTTTTGATATGTATATGTTATCTTTGATAAATCACTTTTATTTATATCATCTAAATATAAATAATATCCAGCATCTTCTACTCCTCTATTTTCTATAGTAAATGAATATGCTTTTCCTAATTCTATATTTTCTTTGTTTTCTCCATATATTCCTATGTATCTTGTCCCTGTTTTTATTGTTATTTCTTTTTTTGTTTCTATACTTTTACTATATTTGGCGTAAGTAACCCCCCCCCATTAGAACTATTGTTAGTATTAGGGGTATTACCAACAATATCTTTTTTTCTTTTTTCATTTTCTTTCTCCTTCTATTTTATATTTAAATATTATCACTTATTTTATTTTTATTCAACTAAAAAATAGTGAATTTAATCACTATTTTCTAAAGCTTCTCTTAAAATCTTTATCTCTTTTTTCATAATCCACTTCTTATAATAATATTTCTTAGGTAACATTTCTAATAGTATTTCTCTAGCTTTTAATTCTTTTTGATAATACTCTTCAAATAATCTTCCTTTTTTTTCTAAAAGTTTTGGTCCTAAAAAATATTCCTTCTTACTATATTTAATTCTTCCTTTTATAAACTTTATAACCTGATAAATAAATTTTCCTTCTTTAACCAAATATTCATCACTAATAAGATATCCATTCTTCACTAAAAATTTTTTTATATCTTGCTGATAATTATTAGGCGAAATTATAATAGTATTAATAGTTTTAAAGTATTCAAAATGATTTTTAAAAATACCTATCATATTTCTGCCACCCATACCAGAAATAATTACAGTATCGATATCTTCTTCATAAACATCTAAACCTTCACCTAGTTTTAATTTAATTCTATCTTGCAGCTGATACATAGAAACATTCTTTTTAGCAATATCAAGTGGTCCTTTTTTATTATCACTTGCAATTATTTTTTTCAATGTTTTATTTTTTTGTGCTAAATAAATATCTAGATGTGCATGATCACATCCAATATCTAGTACTGATGCATGATTATCAACCAAATCTCCTACTTTTTTTAATTTACTACCTATATTCATTAGTCTGTTAAAAAATCCTTTAACTTTCTAGAACGTGATGGGTGACGCAATTTTCTTAAAGCTTTAGCTTCTATTTGCCTAATTCTTTCACGTGTTACTCCAAATATTTGCCCAACTTCCTCTAAAGTTCGACATTGACCATCATCAAGTCCAAATCTTAAGCGTAATACTTTTTCTTCACGTTCAGTTAAGGTTAATAAAACACCGTCTAATTCTTCTTTTAACATTTCTTGAGTTGTAAATTCTTCTGGTCCCATTGTCCTTTCATCCTTTATAAAATCTCCTAAATGAGAATCATCTTCTTCACCAATAGGAGTTTCTAAAGATACAGGATCCTGGCTAATCTTATATACTTCTCGAACTTTATCTATTGTCATACCAAGTTTTTTTGCTATTTCTTCATCTGTTGGTTCTCTATTTAATTCCTGAGTCAATTGTCTTTGGACACGTGCTAATTTATTTATAGTTTCAACCATATGTACTGGCACTCTTATAGTACGAGCTTGATCTGCAATTGCTCTAGTAATAGCTTGTCTTATCCACCATGTTGCATAAGTTGAAAACTTATATCCCTTAGTTGGATCAAATTTATCAACTGCTTTCATAAGTCCGATATTTCCTTCTTGAATTAGGTCAAGAAATAACATTCCACGACCAACATAACGTTTAGCAATAGATACAACTAATCTAAGATTAGACTCTGCTAATGTTTTCTTTGCCTCTTCATCACCATCAACTGCTCGTTTAGCATATTCAAATTCTTCATCACTTGTAAGCAAATTTATTCTACCAATTTCTTTTAAATACATTCTAACAGGATCATTTATCTTAGCATCTTTTGATAAAGTCAACTCTTCTACTTGGGTATCACCTGTAATATCATCAGAAGTATCATCATCACTACCATCTTCTGATACAATTTCAATATTATTTTCCATAAAGCTGTTATACAAATCATCTAATGTATCACTATCAATTTCTAAACCTTTTAATTTATCAGCTAATTGTTCATAAGTTATAAATCCTTGTTTTTTTCCTAATGTTATTAAATCCTTTTTTCTTTCTTCAAATGTAGTTATTTCTTCAACCATTTCTATTATCTCCTATTCGTAAAGCTCTAATCTCATTACCTATTTTAGCCTGTTTTATCGGATCTAATTCATTTTTCAATCTATTTTCTAACACTTTTATTTGTTTATTAACATTATCATCTTTAATAACGTTAAAATATAAATATAAAGTCTCTTTATCAACTTGATCCGAATAAGAACTATATAATATTTCATTTAATTTAATTAATAGCTTTTCTTTATCATTTAAATAAGTAATCATATCAGCAATATTCACTTTACCATAAGTATGATAATAATAGCAAATTTCTCTAACTAATAATCTCATATTCTCATCTGTTATTAATAAATTCGCTCTATCTACTTCACTAATTACCCACTCGTTAGTTAACATAAAATAAATTATTTGTTCTATTGCTTTTTGATACTTATTTTTATGACTTTTTTGCTGATCTTTGATGATGTTTTGAGCTTTTGTTTTATTATGTTCTCCTCTTTTATTCAAAAACTTTTTTTCCAAGGTATTATAACCTATATTGAAATCTTTTGCAAGCTTTTTTAAAATAATTTCTATTCTAATTTCATCATCGATAGTACTAATTTCATCAATTACATTATTTATATAATTAGAAGTTTCCTCTATACTGTTAAAATTTACATTCTCACGCATTACTTTTATTTTGTAATCATTATAGTTAAGGGCATTTTCTATATATGATAAAAAACTATCCTTTCCTTCTTTTAAAATAAAGCTATCAGGATCATCATCATTAGGAAGAGTTATTACTTTAACTTCTATATTTTCTTTTAAAAATATATTGCCAATATTATAAGCAGCTTTTCTACCTGGTTCATCGCCATCTAAACATAAAATAATATTATTTGATAATCTTTTTATTAATTTTATCTGTTCATTAGTAAGTGCTGTACCCATAAGTGCTATTGTATTTTTTATTCCAATAGTACTAGCTCTTATTACATCCATAAATCCTTCCATTAAGATGATATTTTTTTTAACTCTAGCTTCTTCTTTTGCTATATGATAATGATATAAACATTCGCCTTTTTTAAAAATAGGAGTTTCTTTTGTATTTACATATTTATTATCTTTATCACCATTATATACTCGTCCAGAGAAACCTACTACTTTTCCACTTATGTCATATAACGGAAACATTATTCTATCCGAATAAATATCATGTCCATCACTTGCTAAGCCTATTTTATTTAAATCTACTAAATCATACTGTTTCAATGTTAAAATTTTAGTTAAATCATCTTTATTTTTTAATGAAAGGCCTATTTGAAACTCTTTTATTATTTTATCATCAATTTTTCTCTCTTTTAAATAATTTCTAGCCCTAGCACCTATTTCTGATTTTAAATTATTTTGAAAATATTTTACGGTAAAATCATATATATCATAATATTTTTGATATTTAGAGTTTTTCTGTTTTAAATGCAGACCATTTATACTAATACCTACTTTTTCACCTAAATAGTGAAGAGCTTCACCAAAAGTTAAATGTTCATAATCCATAATAAAAGAAAAAACATTTCCAGTCGCATGACATGAAAAGCATGTATATATTTGTTTTTCTCTTGAGACACATAATGATGGAGATGTATCATCATGAAACGGACAAACACCAAAAAAATTTTTTCCCTTTTTTACTAGAGGTATTCTTTCACCAATTATATCTACTATATCATTCTTTTCACGTATTATAGTAGAATAATTTTCATCGTTCAAATTAACACCTCCCACTAGAAAAAATTATCTCACATATATATTTTTTTATCAATAAATTAAATATTTATTATATTGATATAATTAAAATAAAAATGATATATAAACACCTATAGATTATTTAAAATATTATCTAGTTCTTTCTGTTCTTCAATTGAAATTTCTTCCTTTTCAAGTTCCTTATCAAACCAAGCAGGTAATTTTTCTTCTTTATTTATTTGTCTATAATACTTATTATTAGACTCTTCTTTTCCTTTATTAATAATTTTCTTTATTTTTTTATGCTCCTTTTCTGTAAGATGCATAGCATCTTCAACTGTCTCAACCTTTAACCTTTTCCACTGCCCAACAATAGTTTCAATATAACTTTTACTAAGTTTTTGGTTATTTACTTTTAAAACATATGATATTAATACATTAACAACACCAGGATTTAAATGCTGATCTACTAAAAGAGATTCTACTAACTTTAAATCTCTAGTCGTTGGATTTGCTCCTTTATATTGAGCTTTCAAGAATTTATATGGACTAGTATTTTCAAAAGTATATACCATTTTAGCCCATTTAGAGTTATCTCCTGCAGGTTTTTTTAAATAAGCAGGTTGAGTTCTATATACTATTGTTGGCAAATCTCCGTCATTCTCGTACTGATAATAATTTCTACAATCTTTTCTTAAAGTATTTTTATCTATTAACCCTTTTTCATTTAAGCTATCTCTTACTAATCCTTGCATTGTAAAATCATCTATATTATAAGTAATAGATAATAAATTAATTAATTCTTTTACATCCTTAGTAAAACATCTTTCATTATACATATTTTGAGGAATACTGGCAATTAATAAATCAAAATCAATGTTATTGTCTAAAATAATATTATTAGAAGTTTTTGAGGCTATATCAGGTAATATCATTTCATTTCTACCAGGGACAATATTAAAAACATCTGAAAAACTTTTAGTAACATCTTGATAATCTTTCAAGCTAAGACGAGGTATTTTATAAAAGTTTAGTAATTTCTCATACTCAGCTTTTCCTAAATTATTATATAAAACAATATTTAAAATAGGGTGAGAAAAAAATTCATTTGCAGAAAGTGGAGAATATATTAAATAAACATAATGATTAACGCTATCTACTTTAACGTATGATTTTATTAATCCTACTGCTTCCAACCTTTCTCTAGCATTTACAATCGAATCAAGTCTTAGCTGCATAGTTGACATTAGATGGTGATGAGTGTATTCGCCACTCATAACCATTAGTTTATCTAAATCGTTTATTAATGTTAAATATAAACTTACTGCAGTGTGTCCTATTATAGGTTGATATAACATACTAATTATATCTCTATCTATATTACTTAAAATTGTCTTGTTTACAACAATATAGCTATCTGCAGGTAAAATTGTAAGATTTTTCATATAGATCACCTATATAAATAATACGATATATTTAAATAAAATTAAAGAATATTTTAAAACAATTTTAAAATATTCTAATAAATTATAATTGATTTTTTTACCATGTAGAAATAGCGAGGCGCGAACTATGTCTAGTATTAGCTGCAGCACCTGTGTCGGAACTAAAAGTGAAAATGCCTGCGAGAGCACCTTCGTTATAGTGACCGCCACGATCAAACCAAGGGAAGGAAGAAGGTGCAAATACTTTATCATCTCCATAAAATCCTGCTGTTCCATCGGCATTTGTCGCATCTCCTTTAATTCCTGTACTACTTGTATATAAATTATAATATCCTCTTTCTGGCATTTGACTAAATCCAGAGTCTTTTAGTCCATTATTAAAGTTCCCCATTACTCTTTCCCAGGCCCCTCCTGATGTATCATATATTCCATAGATGTTTCCCGTAGTTGAGGCTCCGGTTCCATTTGTTTCTATATTATAAGTATATTGACAACTAGAACTTTGACTAGCACTTGGACTTCCTCCACTACAGCCTGTTATATAATTAACATTATTATTTATATAAATCTCTTTATTAGCATTTGTATATTTTGAATTACCATATTTTCCATATTTACTTTGACTTAAATATACTATTGCTCCCCATTCCGTATTCTTTATCATGTGAGTATCATAATTTTCTCCACTTAAACCATAGTTTGTTGAACCATTATCCCCATTTATTTGACTCTTTATATTATTAAAAAACGAGGAATGGCTTTGTTTTATTATGCTTGTTTGATTAGGTAATGATGTTATTGCACTTATTACTCCAGTTAGCTCAAACTTACTTATCCAGATTCCCGGTAATTCTTTATTTTCTGTATTACTTCTTGTTTTCTCATCATCACAACTGTTGCCCCAACAAAATGATGATGGTGTAAAATAGCCTGTTAGTTCTTCTCCACTATATTTTCCACTTCCCATTTCTGTTGTGCTTGTTCTTACAAATTTGATATCAAATGCTCCGGGGGTATTAATGCTTGGGGTTGATGCTCCTTCTATTTGATATCCATATAATTGTCTTAATGTATATGAGTATCTTGGGATCCATACTAACATTAAGTTTACATAACTTAAATCTATTGTTGTTCCTACTGTTGCATTTTTATATTCTGTTCTCTTAGATGGATCTTTTATCGTTACAGCATTTGCCCACATTTGTTTATCATAGTTATACCAATTATTATTTGCATTTTCTTTGTCTGCTTTTACCCAGTTTGTTCCATTATATGTTACTGGGATCATATCTCCTACTAACTCTGGAGCATTTGGTTCATTGTTATAATAGTCTTTTGTTTCTACTTTTAGTTTGCCTTTATAACTTCCACTTCCTGTAAATGTTATTGTTATTTGTACTTTTTCTCCTACTTTTAAATTGGCTTCATCTATTGTTTTATTTGCTAACGTCCCGGTTGTTGTTGTTCCGTTCTTTGTATAACTATAGCTTATATTAACATCTGTTATATTCTCGATATATAATCTATAACTTGCATCTTCTATTCCTCTATTTTCTATTGTAAATGTATATTCCTTATTTAATTCTATATTTTCTTTATTTGCTCCATATATTCCTATATACCTTGTCCCTGTTTTTATTGTTATTTCTTTTCTTGTTTCTATACTCTTACTATATTTGGCGTAAGTAACCCCCCCCCATTAGAACTATTGTTAGTATTAGGGGTATTACTAACAATATATCTTTTCTTTTTTCCATTTTCTTTCTCCTTCTATTTTATACTTAAATTCTACATCATCTATTTTTTATTTTCAAGTACTTTATTTTTTCTATCATTATCTCTAAAAATTAAAAAGAGCTAACTCTCTCTTTAATTTAATCTTAACCTTTACCATAGACGAACATTATTTTATTTTTAGTCTTGAAACAATATGTACCTTTTTCTAATTTTATAATCCTTAATATCTCTATTTTTTATATCAAATAAAACTTACCATGTAGAAATGGCAATACGCGAACCATAGGCGACGCTAGAATCACCATCGAAATAATCGAAGTAGAATACTCCTGTTTCAACACCATATAAATACGCACCGCCACGATAGAACCAAGGGTAGGAAGAATTTATAAATCCTTGATGATCTCCATAAAAGCCTGCAGTTCCATCAGCATATATTGCATCGCCTTTTATACTAGTCGTTGTATCTGTATATTTATTATAGTATTTTGCTTCTGGCATAGCACTGAATCTTGATAGACCTATAATGCCATTGAAATTGCCCATTACCTTGTCCCATGCTCCGCCTGAGGTATCATATATTCCATATATGGTTCCAGTGGTACTGGCTCCGGTTCCAGCTGTTTCTTCATAATACTGATATTGACATATAGATGCACCAGAACTATTTCCTCCTGTACCTGAAGCTCCTTTACTACAGCCTGTTAATGCTCCATTATTCCAATAATTATTTATATATATTTCTTTATTTACTCCTGTATAATTTGAATTCCCATATTTTCCATATTTACTTTGACTTAAGTATGCCATTGCTCCCCATTCCGTGTTCTTTATCATATGGGTATCATAATTTCCACTTAAACCATAATTGTTCAAACCATTAGCCCCATTTATTTGATTATTTATATTAGTAAAAAACGATGACTGACTTTGATTTACTAAGCTTTTTGCATTTGGTTTTGATTGAATATCAGAGATTGTTCCTGTTATTTCAAATTTACTTATCCAGATCCCGGATAACTCTGTATTTTCTGAGTTACTCCTCGTTGACTCTACATCACAACTGTTGCCCCAACAAAATGACGATGGTGTAAAATAGCCTGTTGGCGTTGTTCCTGTGTATTTTCCTGTCCCCGTTTCGATTGTACTTGTTTTTACAAATTTGATATCAAATGCTCCAGGGGTTGCTTGGCTTGGTGTTGATGCTCCTTCTATTTGATAGCCATATTTATCTCTTAGTGTATAACTATATCTTGGGATCCATACTAACATTAAATTTGCATAACTTAAATCTATTGTTGTTCCTACTGCTGCACTTTTATATTCTGCTCTTTTATTTGCATCTTTTATCGTTACAGCATTGGCCCATATTTGTTTATCATAGTTATACCAGCTATCATTTGTATTTTCTTTGTCTGCTTTTGCCCAACTACTTCCATTCCAAACTACCGGGATCATGTCTCCTACTAACTCTGGTGCATTTGGTTCATTATTGTAATAGTCTTTTGTTTCTACTTTTAGTTTTCCTTTATAATTTCCACCCCCTGTAAATGTTATTGTTATTTGTACACTTTCTCCTACCTTTAAATTGGCTTCATCTATTGTTTTATTTGCTAATGTACCTGTTGTTGTTATTCCATTCTTTGTATAACTATAACTTATATTAACATCTTCTATATTCTCGATATATAGTCTATAACTTGCATCTTCTGCTCCTCT
>CANQWY010000044.1 GCA_947627675.1 uncultured Bacilli bacterium | reverse complement strand
TATTTGTTACTAACTTGCCATCATACTTTAAGTTGCATTTAACCTTAAAAAGTTGCGTTTACTTTTAAATTTGAGCTGTAATTATGGTGATCGTCAAATTTTAGGTATATATATGCCAAAAGAGAGTACTGTTAAAGCAAGAGTAATAGAGGCAGATAAAGATATCACAATAGGAGTAGATTTTCTTGCAAATGATTCTTATAAAGAGGGTTCTCAGATAAAATTAGATAAAGATGGTAACTGGGTTGTTTTACAGAATAAAATATTAAAATCAGATTCTACCACTATTTATGAAGATTCCGTTCCTTATTTTAGAACAGTAGTGTTATCAAAAGAAAAAACAAATTTAGAGCAGACTTTTAAAGTAGAATTAGAATATGATAATTCAGTAGATAAACTTGATTACTATCATTATAAAGATGATGAAGAGGAATATTTTAGCAATTGGAAAAAAAGCAAAAATTCGTATTCTGTTGTAGAAAATGAAGTTTTATCTATCGTTGTTCCATATGAAGATATTGATAAAATGGTAAATCATAAGCATTATAATAATGGCTTTAAGACTCTTGATGATTTTTTTGAATATTATCAAAAAGTTGTTGATAAGATGGATGAATATATGGGGTTATATTTAAATCCAGAAGAATTAACAGATCAAAATGTTAGGACAAAATATTTGGTAAAAGCTAATATACATGGTGCAGGAGCAGCATATTATAGTGGGAATCACGTAGGAACAAATAGTTCTTCAGTATCAGCATTTTTTCAAATGAACTGGGGAGGCCTTCATGAAATTGCTCATGGATATCAGGGTAGTTTTGGAAAAGGTGAAATGGGATTAGGAGAAGTTTCTAACAATATATTAGGTCACTATATTCAAACTGATAAATCTATTTATTACTATTCAGGTGATTGGTTAGGAACTTTAAAAAATATAGAAGATGATAAAAATAAAGATAGATTAGAAGGAACTAAAGTAAATGATATTGAAGCAACTAGAGGTGTAACTGTAAAACTTTATTTAATAGTTAATTTATTAGATCATTTTGAAGGTGCTAAAACATATAAAAAGATGTTTCAATGGTATCGAAAACAATTAAACAATGGATTAATCAAAGATAAAAATAAAAATCAAGATAATTACTCTTTAGCAATTGCAGACATTTATAAAGTTAATATAATACCTTATTTAGAAGCTTGGGGTTATACAGTATCAGATAACGTGAAAGAGGAAATATATAGTAAAAACTATAAGACACTTAACATTTTAAAAGATATGACAACAAATGAGACATTAAATAAAATAATGAAAGCAGAAAATTTAGAATTAAAATATGGGTTAGTTGATAATACTATATATCAAAAATATGATGTTAAAGGTAATTTGGAATTAAGCATTGATATTGATAATATAGAAAAATTAAAAGGTAAAAATATTGTGATTAAAGATGCTGATAAAGTAGTAAAAACAGTAGAAATAAAATCAAATAAGGTAAATATAAATGATTTAGCAGCAGGTTCATACTATTTACAAATGCCAATACTTAATGAATATGATCAAAGTAGTGCAATCGTATCTATAATAGAAAATACTAATAATAAATATACTTATAAATATAAAAAATTAGAAAATACTGATTATAATAATTATTTATCATTTTATCTACAAGGATATTATAATACTTATGGTTATAAATTGACTTTTTCTGATAGATATAGGAAAGCCAAAATTGAATTTGGTCAAGCAGGATTTACAAATATTAAAAATGCAGCAGTTAAAATTTATGATAAGACTGGAAAATTAGTTTCTGAAGAAATAAAAGGTTATGATAATAAAGGTAATTTTGTTGATAATGGATTATACTTTAATTTTAATAAAAAATCTTATGAAATTGATATAGAGCCTGGTTATACTATAGAAATTACCCATTCTAATTATAAAAATAAGGTGAAATGGGAAAATACTTTATCAAAAAAAGAAGTAGTAGAATATATACCTACTGGCGAAACTACTAGATATACGGTTATTGAAAATGGTATAATTATGGATGGAATGAATGAAAAAGAAGCAGAAAATTTATCTTATAATACTTTGAAAGAGTATATTATAGGTATAATAGAGGAATATAAAAGTAGAGTAACAGATGAAGAATTAAATAATAAATTAATTAATTTTAAAGAAAAGGCAAAAATAATTAATGCTTATAATACATTAAATATTAATGATCAAATTCCTTATGAAGAATTAATTACTAAAGTAAAACAAGGTGGTAAACCATTTATTACATTTACAAATACTACGGAATATAAAAAAGGTACTGATGTTGATTTGTATTCATTAATAAAAGTAATTGATAATGAGGATGGTGTTATTAATTGTAATAAAGATAACACAATAATTGAAACTAATATTGATATTAATAATGTTGGAAGTTATGATATTACATATTATGTAACTGATTCGGATTTAAATACAACAGTTTATAAAGCTAATATAAAAATAATTGCTAATAATCAAACTGGTGGCAGTACAAATCAAAATAATAATAACCAAACTGGTGGCGGCACAAACCAAAATAACAATAATCAGACTGGTGGCAATACAAACCAAAATAACAATAACCAAAATAGTGGCAGCACAAACCAAAATAATAATAATCAAAGTGGTAGTAGTATAAACCAAAATAATAGCACTGAAAAGAGTAGTACTACAAATCAAAAAATAGAAAATACAAAAGTTCCTAACACTTTTGCAACTACATCAGTTTATATATACATTATAGGCTTTATAATCTTATCTTTAGGAATATCAATGATAACTTTTGCTTTAACAAAATCAAAGATATAAAAATGTAAAAATAATTTTATTAAAAAACACCTCCTATGGAAGTGTTTTCTGCTTTTTATGAAAATATTATTTGAAGCTATCTTAAATAATACAATTATGATAACAAAATTTTTAATAATTAATCTAATTTTTTTACTATTAATGATGCATAATTAACATTACCAGTAGCTTGATCTGTTGAAGCACTTAGTGCAAGACTTATACTATCACCATTTTCTAGAGTTACTATTGTTCTTCCTACAAATGTTTGGGCTTTACCTGATGCTAAAGATAATTTTTGAGTAGTTCCACTAACATCTTGGTCATCATTTCTAGCTGAAATTGTAAGCTCTCCTTCATTAGTCAATTCAGCAATTACATTATATGTTATTTCATAACTACCATCTTCATCAATTGTTATTGCATTAGTATCAATAGTAACATTTGTTTCTGCCATTGTTTGCCCAATTGTAATTTGAGTAGGTGCAGAAGTACTGGAAGTAAAGCTTTGTTGTCCTGATGAATATAATCCACCAAAAGCATTTAATCCATTAGCTGGTCCAGTAGGGCCTTGAGGAATAGAAAATATTAGTTGATAATTATCTCCACCACCTTGCACTTGTACTTGGGCATCTGTACCAGAAGCAGTTGTTAATGCGGAAGCTGTTATATTAGGCATAGCTCCTGTAGGTCCTGCAGGAATACTGAATTCTAAATTATAAGTGCCATTTCCACCGGTTACTTCAACAGCAGCTGGTTGTTCAGCAGTAACAGCTTCTGCTGATGCTGTGATAGTTGGTGCAGGCCCAGTAGGTCCCGTAGGTCCAGTCGCACCAGTTGCCCCTGTAGGTCCGGTAGGTCCAATTGGTCCTCCAGATGGTCCAGTAGGCCCAGTAGGTCCGGTAGCTCCCTCAATTCCAGCAATTCCTGTAGGTCCGGTAGGTCCCGTTGGCCCTAATATAAAACATGGAGTTTTACGATGGCAATCAAAATTTTCATTATTACCATTAAAAATGTTCATAAATATATACCTCCTGTTATATAATATGTTTTTTTTAAAAAATAGAAAGTATAATTATCATAAATATAGTATTATATTATTAGAAAGAAGTGATATTTTGAAATCTAAATTAAATAAAATAAGTAAAATTATAATAAATAACTTTAATTGGATATTATTATTTATTATAATAGTAGTAATATTGAGAATGATAATAGTTTTTTTAAAAGATTATATTCTAAAGATTGATATTAATTTTTACAATTTTATTGTTAATAATATTAGAAATGAATCCTTAACTAAAATAATGATGGTTATTACAATATTAGGAGGAGGTAAAGTAATTTTATTGTCATCTTTAATTCTATTTGTAATTATTAAAAATAAAAAAATAGGATTATATATTTGTGCTAATCCTATAATAGTCACCATTATAAATCAAGTTTTAAAGGGGATTGTTGGAAGAAAAAGACCTAATCAATTTTTTTTAATCATCGAAAAAGGTTTTAGTTTTCCTTCAGGACATTCTATGGTTTCAACTGCATTTTATGGCTTAATAATATATTTATTATACAATTATTGTAAAAATAAAAAAATAAAATATATGTTAATTACACCACTGATAATATTAATACCACTTATTATGTTTTCTAGAATATATTTAGGAGTTCATTATTTAAGTGATGTAATAGCAGGCTTTCTTATATCAGTTGTTTATTTAATATTATATATTAAACTTATTAATAAAAATATTTTAAAAGGAGGAAAAATCAATCTAAAAGATTAATAATTACTTATGATTGATTAGGAAAAATGAAAAATAAAAATATGATTAGTAGCTTTAAATATGCATTGGAAGGATTATTTTATTGCTTAAAAAATGAAAGAAATATGAAAATACATTATGTAATAATGATAATTGTTATTATAATGGGATTAATTTATAAAATTAGTATATTAGAATGGTATATTTGCATACTTTTATTTGGTCTAGTAATATCTTTAGAATATATGAATACTGCTATTGAAAATACAGTAGATATTTGCAGTCCCGAAAAAAATAAGATAGCAAAAATAGCTAAAGATAGTGCCGCTGCTTCTGTTTTAATATCTGCTATTGTATCAGTAGTTATTGGCTTAATAATATTTTTACCTAAAATTTTTAATCTATAATTGTAATACTTACTTATAGAAAATAAAAAAGAGCCTGCTAAGAAATTAATTGTTTTATTTCGAAATAGTCTCTTTTAATTATTTTATTTTTAAATAGTAGTTTTTTATAAAGATATAATGAAAATAGTTTATCAAATATTTTTGATTTAGGAAGAAATACTAGAATTCTCCAGTATTTAATTTTAAAACAGTAAGATTGGCATATTTAACAGTTAGATAACCTTGATTATTTGATTCAAGAACTAAATCAATAACTTCTGAGGCACTTAAAGTTGTAATAATAGTATTACTATAAGTAATCAATTGTTTTTGGGTTAAATCGTTAGTAATTTTACTTTGAGTAATTTCAATATTATCATCTCGAACATAAGATTTTACTATTCCTGCAGTATCAGCAACTAAACAGATAGAATAAGTAATCATATAGTCGCCATATTCATTAACTGTTATATTTTCGCCTGTTAATTTTACATTTTTATTAGGCATTTGTGTTTGCAATATTACATTAACCGGAACACCTCCAGTTTTGATATCAATTGTTTGTTCTAAATTATTATATATTCCGCCATAAGCGGCTAAACCATTTATTGGACCTGTAGGACCTTGAGGAATAGAAAACTTTAATTGATAATTTCCTTCGGTTTCTTGCACTTGCACTTGTGCTTCACTATCTGGATCTGTTGTTTCAGCAGTTGCTGTTATAGTGGGAATGTCTCCTTTAGGTCCCGCTGGAATACTAAATTCTAAGTTATATGTGCCATTTACACCAGTAACTTTTACATCAGCACCTTGCTCTGTTGAAACCGATTGTGCTGATGCTGTAATATTAGGAGCAGGCCCGACAGGCCCTGCTGGAATACCTAGTTCTAATTTATAATTAGGAGAAGTTCCTGTGAAAGAAGCGGTAGCTGGCAATCCTGAGGCAAGAGTAGTGGCATCAGCAGTTAAAGTTGGAGTAGTACCAGTTGGTCCCGTAGGTCCGGTAGGTCCAGTAGGACCTGTAGATCCAGTTCTTACATAACTGTATTTCTTCTGATATACATTTTTAATTAGTAAAGTTCCATACTATATGAATATTACGTTTATTTATTTTTTTATCTAACTTACCAATAAATATTTTATCAATAAAATCATTAATTATATGAACATTTAAACTATCTATATGTTTATATTTTTTGAAAAGAGCTTTTTTATCTTTAAGTTTTTCTTGTTTAATTTGAATAGTTTTTATTTCTATTTGGATGTTTTCTATTCTGTCTTTCAAACGAGAATAATCTTCTTTATATTTCTTTCTTAAATTCATATATTCTTTTTCATCTAACAAGCCTTTTTTCATATCTTCATATAAACTTTGAAAGTATGTATCTTTACTTTTTAATTCCTTATCAATGGCTAATTTTTCTTTGTTTAAGTTAATAATTTCTTTTTGAAATAATTCTTTTTCTACCATATTATTATTAATTTTTAGTTGTATATCTTCTTTATAAAACTTATTTAAAATATTATTTATTTCATTTAGGACTATTTTATGTAATTCAGTTTCTTTTATGTATTTCTTATTATCGCAGTTAGACCATTTAGTAGCTTTGTCTTTACAACATAAATAAGCCATACCATTTTCATCATTCTTTCCACATTTATTAAATACTTTTTTGCAGGTTTCACAAAATACTTTATTTGCAAGAATATGAACACTACCATTTTTACAACATTTTTTGCGATTATTTAATCTTTCTTGAACTTCATACCATAACTCTTTATTAACAAGTGGTTCATGGGTATTTTCTACTCTTATTTGGTCTTCTTTTTCATTATAGATAATTGTATGATTTTTATAACTTACTGTTGTAGTTTTAAATTGAACTAAATTACCAATATAAACTTCATCTTTTAAAAATTTTTTTATAGTTTGTTCATTCCACTTATGTTTATTTCTGATTTGTATTTGATAATCTAGTTTAACATTTTCATTATTAGAGGTAGGATAAACTTTATAAAAATATTCATTATGTAATCTATTTTCTTTTAATGTTACTTCAAACTCATAAAATATTTCATTAGTTCGATCTAACCAGCTAACATAAGTACCAATACAAGAAACATTTTTAGGTAGTTTATCACCTACATTAATAAGTATCCAATTATCAATATTTTTAAAATCAACATTTTTAAATACAAGTTTATTATCTTTAATTGAAATATTTAATTCATCAAAACTTTTAGTAGAATAATAAATTTTTATTTTATCATTTTTAACTTTGGTAAGTTCTAATTCTAATTTATTATTAAAATTTATATAATCAGTAAGAACTTCAATAGTAGTTAAATCTTTAAGTATTTGTTTCTCCTGATTTCTAAAACTTACTTTAATAATAAAGGTACCAGCCCTATTTATTGATTTGTAATCTATATAATCCTTAATTATAGGTAATTTTAATTTACTACCATTCATTAACTTATATTCTAAAGGGCTTAATATTCTATCATTCGTTAATCCTTTAGCTATTTTTTGAAGCCCATATCCTTTAGCATATTCACTGAATATTCTACCAATAACATCAGATACTACTGGATCTGGAATTAAATGATTTTTATTTTCCGGATCTCTCATATATCCATATGGTACAAAACTTCCCGTAAACTGACCTTCACTTCTTTTTGTCTTAAATGTTTCTCGAATATTATTTGAAGTATCTTCAAGATACCATTCATCTGTTAATCCTAAGATTTGACTTGTCTTTTTAGTTTCTTTTTTAGTATTATCAATTCTATCTACAACTGTAATAAATCTAACATTCCATTCGTGAAATAAATTATGAATATATTTCTCAATAAGTTCCATATCACGAGCAAATCTAGCCTGTGTTTTACATAGTACAATATCAACATTCCCTTTTTCACATTCTTTTATCATTTCATTAAAATGCGGCCGAGTACTATCGGCTCCTGAATAATCTTCATCATTATAGACACCAATGATTTGCCATCCTTTTTCAAGAGCATAATTTCTTAACATTATTTCTTGATTTTTAATACTTTCTGATAATTCCTCTTTAGATAATTTATCTCGATCTTCATCTGATAACCTTAAATATAACACCACCTTTATAATTTCCTTAATAATATGATTAGTTGTTTTAATTAATTTACTCATAAAAATAACATCTCCTTTATTTTTATGAGTAAATATAACTTCTCAAAACAATTATAACGCGCTATTTCAAACATTACAGCCACCAAACAAAGATTTTTCTATTTTCATAATTGTTTTAAAATATTTCTCATTAAATATTCTTATTAACTCATCTTCTGTAGAATAACACTCATCAGTTTTATATTTTGATGTAATTACATAATTAATTTTCTTTTCTTTTTTCTTCTTCATTTCTTTATCTCCCTTTTAATCAAAAAAGAACTATGATAGTTCTTAATTAAACTTATGTAATAAAATAATTTTTCATACTATTATAGAAAAATGATGTATTAAAATTTGTATCATAAACTCGGCCATAAAAACAAGAAAAAATATAAAAATAATAGTCATAACTTTGGCCTAAACTATGACCAAAAAAGTACAATAATTAAAAATAATAATAAAGCAGGATAACCCTGTTTACAAACAACTAGCCAGTGGCTAGTTTATCCTTATTTCATAAGGCATTAGCAAAATAACAAATGTTTACATTTTCTATGATTGTTATATAATTGTTTATTTTAGAGTCATTTACTTTCAATGGTGTATAACAATTGTATACACTTTTTAAATAATAAAAATTAGTATATAAATTATTAATAAGCATTAAAAAAACTCTATCAATTAAGATAGAGAAATTTAACTTACTTTAGCTTTTAATTCATCTAACATCATATTTTTAATTTCATCAGTATTAATTAGTTCCTTGCTTTTTTAAAGCTAATAGCGAATTATCTGGAACTTTAACTGGTGCACCATTTTTAGTATGTGGATTATCTATATATTTTTCTAATGTTGAAATACATTTTGAAGTAAAATAACAGACTTCTGATTTGCAATTTCAGTATCATTATTGACTTGCAACTACCATACTTTTTTATTTTTTAATCTATAATAGGTTGATACTAAGATACTTTACTGCTTAAAGGAATAAACCATAATATGTCTTTATCCTTAATAGTGAAATAAGTAGGCCTAGCACGACCATTTTCATGATTTATCATTAATGCTTTATCATTGATTTTATCAAAGAATTCGTCTTTAATATGATAAATATATTCTGTTTGTACTATAGTATAACATAAAAATAATAGAAAACTCCATTAGATTAACAGAGTTTTCCAACATTTTCAATCGGGATCATTTATAACTCGCACCACCCGTAAGCGGCTAACATTTTCTATTACAATTTCAAGTGCAATATGAATATACTATATTTTACCCTGACAAGAACTTCAGCATAAAATCGCAAGTTTTCACTTGCATTAATATTATACTCAAAATATAAAATATTGAGGTTGGTTTGAATATGAAAAAAGCACAATTTGAGTTTTAGAATTGGCATCAATAGATACAATTATTTCATATTCTACTATGTTGTATCACGCCATTGTTTAAAGTCAATAAGGATAAAATGTCGGATATTTTGTTTGTAAAAATATTGATTTAAAATTAAATTTTTCTTATTTTGGTATATTTCCAGCAACAGATATTTATATAGAATTTCATATATTTAATTTTTTTGCTAAAACTTAACGGAAATGTGTTATAATAATTTACTACAAGAAGGAGGTTTACTATGGTAGATAAAAAAGATTTAAAATACCCAATAAAATATGCTGTTATGCCAATAGAAGAACAAATAGGTTGGTGTAATGGATTACATGAATTAGAACGAGAATACGGTGTAGTAGCTAATATTGTATCAAAATGCTATGTTATTGGGGAAAGAAAAAAATATTCTAGTGATGGAACTATTGAAATTAAATATGAAGTTGTATTTTTATATAATAAGCAAAATACAAGTTATTACAATGAATTTGAGCCATCGATTCCAGAATTTAATATATGGTCTCAATGTACCAATTCCGTTTTTGTAAATCAATTATTTAATAGTTTTGAAGAAGCCTTAATAGTTGCAAATCAATCTAACGATAAAATTGTTCATCATAAAATAATGTTCGATTTCCAAAATGAAGCTAAAAAAATAAAAACAGAGCATCAAGAAACATTGGATAAATATAAAAAAATTGAAGAAACAATTCAACAAGAAACTAATAATGTAGAAATTACAAAAACATCTACTTTAGAAGATATAATTGAAAAAATTGTTGAAAGTCCAAGGGAATTTTATATTAATTTAGCAGGTTCATTATCTATTGAAGAAAGAGAATATTTGAAGAAATTAATAAAAAATAGATGTTGTGATAATTGTACCAATGGAAGTTGTAGAGTTGAAACTTGTGAAAAAATAGGATTAGATGAATTGGATAAATCACAAGGAAGTAACTGCTTAAGCTGGAATAATTATGAATTAATTGGTAGACAAAAAGTTTTGACAAAGAATACCATATAACTAAATAATTGAACTAAAATTATATAATTTAACTACTGAATACTTAAATCAGTAGTTTTTTAATAATTCAAGTTTACAATATAATATATAAGGAATTTGGAAATGTATTTACGATTTTATTTTTAAAGAAATTCGGTTATGTATAGGTCGCTCCTGTAGGCCCAGTAACTCCAATGGGTCCGGTAGGTCCAATTGGTCCTCCAGATGGTCCCGTAGGTCCAGTAGGTCCGGTAGCTCCTTCAATTCCAGATGGTCCAGTTGGTCCAATAGATCCCGTAGGGCCAGTAGGTCCCAATATAAAACAAGGATATTGATGATGACAACCTATATTTTCATTAGTATTTTTAAAAATATTCATAAAAATATATACCTCCTGCTATATAATATGTAATTTTAGGAAAATAGAAAGTATAATTATCATAAATATATTTTTCATCAAAAACTTTAATTAGTAATTATAAAGTATTAAAATGTATAAAAATAATTTAAAAATATCTAAAATTGCTAAAAAGAACCTTAAAATAACAAATAAAGTATTAAAAATAGTCTATATAAATTCATAAAGCATATTTTTGAATTTGACAAAATGAAATTTAATATATAAAATAACTCACATATTTTTAAATTATATAACTTAAAAATAATTAAAGTGTGTTATAATTTATTTAGACATATTTAACAGGGAGGAATTATATTATGAAAAATGAATATTTAAATTTGCTTAATAGTAAATTTGCAAATTTAACTGAGGAAGAACAAAAGAAAAGAGAAGCATATTTAAAATCTTTATCAAATGGAGAAATATTGGGACCACCTACATACTATCCTAGTATAGATATACCACAACTTAAATATTATAGAGATGAATTAGTTAAAGACGTGAATGTAAATCAGACAATATATGACTTAATATTTAAAGATTGTGATTTAACAGCTCCTGCTATTGGTTATTTAGGAATTGAATGGACATATGGACAGTTAAAACAAAAGGTGGATAAATTAATAGATTCATTTACAAAAATAGGTATTAAATACATGGATACTGTTTTAGTGGGGATTGCTAATTATCCTGAGGGAATAGCTTCATTAATAGCATTGGATACAATAGGAGCAATATTTAAAATATTTGATTTAAGATCAAGCAAGAATACTATATTAGATTATGCAAAAAATTCTAATTGTAAATATATGATTTCATCTGATTTTTTACTTCCTACTATTGAAGAAATAATCAATGAAACTAATTTACAAAAAGTTATAGCAATTACATCTTTTGATTCATTCCCAGAATCTATTAAATTTGCAATGAAAGACAAAATAGTTCCACTACCTAATGATGAAAGATTTATTAGTATTTGTGATTTAATTGAAATGGGTAATGAAAATTCTAATATTGAACATATTAAATTCGATAAAAATAGACCATCAATTATGATTCAATCTAGTGGTACAACTGGAAAAGCTAAAACAATTGTGCATTCTGATTATTCTGCAACATCAGGTGCTAAAGGGTTATCTCATTCTGATTTACCAGTAGAACCTGGAAAAGTTGTTTTTGTTGCATTACCTTTATGGATTGCTTATGGTCTTGGAAATGCTGTAATTTTCTCATTAGCAATGGGAGCAAAAGTTGAATTAGCACCAGATTTTGAACCTGATGTAATATATAAAAATATTGATAAATTCACAATGTCATTTGGAGCACCTTTCCATTATCGTTATTTAAAAAATAATTTTTCTTCATTATCTAAAGAACAACAAGAAATTTCAAGACAAAAAGATTGCTATGTAACAGGAGGAGATAAAGTATCTGTTCAAGAACTTAAAGAATTTGAAGAAATGTTTAATGCTCCTTTAATTAATGGATATGGTTGTAATGAGGGATGGGGAGCTTTAACTGCAAATCCATTAAAAGGTAATAGACATGGTAGTGTTGGAATACCAAAATATGGTGAAACAATAATTATTTATGATAGTGAAAATGATTGTGAATTACCTTATGGTGAAGTAGGAGAAATTTGGTGTAGAGCAGAAACTCAATTTTTATATTATGAAAATAACCCTGAAAAAACTAATGAAATAAAACAAACTCATTATAATAGCACATATATTAATACAGGAGATTATGGATATATAGATAAAGACGGTTTTGTATATGTAGAAGGAAGAAAAGAAAGAGTTATAACAAGACTAGGTTTTAAAATATCTGCTTATACAATAGAAGATAAGATTACTGAACATCCAGCAGTTAAAGAGTGTGTTACAATAGCTGTAGAAGATAAAGATGAAGAACATGTACCAATGTCATATATAGTTTTAAAAGATGAATTTAAATCTAATACTGATTTAATAAAAGCTGACATAGAAGATAAATGTGTTTCTGAATTAAAACAAAACGAAATACCAAAATATTTTAGAATAGTTGATGCTCTTCCATATACATCTAATTCAAAGTATGATTTTAGGTTATTAGAGAAAAAAGGAAATGAATATGTTCATTCATTAGAAAATGACCATGAATCTAAAATACTATTAAAAAAATAATAACAAAAGAATAGATTTATATAATAAATTTATTCTTTTTGTTATTTACAGATAAACAGTTATTTCTTTTAAATGACTCAAATGAAAAGTTAAATTTCAGAAAATAGGCTCAAGTAGAATTTGTAAGACTAAATTGGTATAAATAGTAAAAA
>CANQWY010000043.1 GCA_947627675.1 uncultured Bacilli bacterium | reverse complement strand
ACGTGTAATTTTATATGTAACATTTTCATTTAAAATTGACTGTCAACTTATGTAACATTTTTACTTAAAATTCACATAAAAGTCACAATTTCATTAATTACAATTAACAAAATTAAAATAGTATGTTATAATAGTAAGGCAAACATAGAATATTTTAGAGGTTAAAGTATGTCAGAAGTTGAAAAATTAGATAGAAAATATGCGCAATTGTTGCTTCATAAATGTTTATGCTTTAAAAATACGGATACTTTATTAATTCAATATATGACACATGAACATGATGATTTTGTTAAAATAATTATTGAAGAAGCAAAGAAAATGAATATAAAAAATATATTATTGTGTTGTAATGATAGCGATGAAATACATCAATATTTAGTTAACACAGAAGTTGATGAAATTAAATTGAATTCACTAATTGATAGAAGTTTATGGGATGAAGTTGCAAAAAAACACGGAAGTATATTACACATTAATACATTTATACCTAATCTGATGAGCGATATTGATTCTAAAAAAATAAGTAAGATGAATCAAGTTGCTGCACCTACATTTAGTTACTATAGAGCGAATTTTAAATATAATTTTCCTTGGGTAATATGTGCGTATCCAAATAAAAGGTGGGCAGAATTCTTGTTTAGTGATGACATCAACGCATATTTAAAATTATATGATTATATAATGAAGATGTGTATGATTGATAGTGAAAATCCCTTAAAATCATGGGATAAGTATATTAGTGAAATAAACGAATATAAAGAAAAACTTCAAAATATGAAAATAAATAAATTATCTTATAAAAATAATTTGGGTACTGACTTTGAAATTGGGTTTCCTAAAGATTATAAATGGATTAATTTAGATAAAAGAGATAATTATGGTAATTCAATTATAGTTAATATGCCTAGTTATGAAATCTTTACTACTCCAGACTATAGAACTGCGAATGGTATAGTTTTTAATAGTAGACCATTGGTATTTAATGATAATATTATTGATGATTTTTATATAGAATTTAAAGATGGTGTTGCTATTAATTACAAGGCAAAAATTGGTAATGACACTTTAAAAGAATTAATTGAAAATTATAAAAACTCAAATCGACTTGGAGAAGTAGCTTTAGTTAACAATAATTCACCAATATCTAATACTGGAATAGTATTTTATAATACACTATTCGATGAAAATGCTTCTTGTCATTTGGCACTCGGCAGAGGCAACGCAAGTACAATTAATTATTATCAAAATTTAACACAAGAAGAACTTGATAAAGTTGGAATAAATAATTCAAATGTCCATGTTGATTTTATGATTGGCACGCCAGATTTAGAAATTGTTGCTGATACACCAAAGGGGAAAAAGTTAATTTTAAAGAGAGGAAATTTTATTATTTAAAAATAGTAATATATTAAAAAAACTCGAACCATAATGGTTCGAGTTTTATATCAATCTGGTAGCGCCGGAGAGATTCGAACTCACGACCTATCGGGTATGAACCGATTGCTCTAGCCAACTGAGCTACAGCGCCAAATAAATTTAACAAGTTGATTATACCAAAATAAATTAACCTTGACAATACTTTTTAAAAAAATATTTTATGTGCATAAAATAAATGATATACTAAAAATAGGTAGGTGATTAAGAATTGAAAAGGCTTATATCTTTAGTATTATCTTTTATAATTTTTTTATTATTATTAATATTAATAATAATATTAAATATCAATTCTGTCACTAAGTATAATACTATTAATAATATTTCAAAAAAAGTTAATTATTTAAATTTTATTGATATTAAATCAAATAAAAATGAAATAAGAGATAATTATAATATATTATATTTATCTTTAGAAAAGGCAAATATTTCTAAAGAAATAATTGAAAAAATCTATAAAAGTGATTTCTTTGTAGAAGTAACATCACATATAATATATAAAGAATTTACCTATTTAAAAGATCCTTATAATAAAAAAGCTAGTATATATAGTAAACAACAATTAGATAGATTGGTTGATTATTATGTTGATAAGATCAATGATATAGATGATCCAATTAAAGAAGAAATCAAAGAAATAATGAAATCTAATAACAATAATATAATAACAATAGAGGCTATAATAAGAAAAGATATTGCTAATACATCATTATATAAGTTAAAATTACTTAGGTATCTATTAAATTTAAATGTTAAAATTATATTATTATGTTTAATAATAATACTCATGATAGTTGAATGTCTATTAAACAAAGAAAAGTTAATACCTTACATATTTGTGCCAACTACATTATCAAGTGTATTTGGATTATTAATTGCATTATTTTTTAAACAGATAGTAATATCTAATGTTGATGAATTTAGTCTTAATTTTATTATTCCATATATAGAATTGTTTTCTAAAAATTTAATGTTTACTAGTATATTGATTATTATGATTAGCATAATATATTTAATGATAAATGAATATTTTGTAAATAAGAATAAAAAGATTATAAGACCAAAAATTAAACAAAAATAAAAAATTATTTGACTTATTAAAAAAAATAATTATAATAACATGAAAGGCGTATTGGTATTAAAATATTAAAATACAACAAAATTTGTACTTTTATATTCTTAATAAATATGTTATACTGTATTATAGTTAAAAAATTAATATAATGGAGGATTAACATATGGCTTTAGATAAACTAAAAAATATATTTGGGGGAGAAGTATCTGCAGAAGATGATACGCCTGTAGATGAAGGATTTTATTCAACAACACGTGAAACATATCATGAAGAAAATGGGATTGCAGGAAGTAAAATGATGTTGTTAGAACCACGTGCCTATTCTGAGTCGCAACAAATAGCAGATTACCTAAAAGCACGAAATGCAGTCGTTGTAAATCTAAAAAGAGTAACTCCAGATCAAGCAAAAAGAATAGTAGACTTTTTAAGTGGTACTATATATGCAATAGGAGGAGATTTACAAAAATTAGGCGGTGGAATTTTCCTATGTACTCCAAATAATGTAAATGTTGAAGGAAAAATATCCGAAGATAGAGAAATGAATAACAAAAATACAACAGCTACAAAATCTAAAAAAGAAGAAGAGGATGATGACTTCAACTGGTAATTAAGAGGTGAGGTCACTTGGAAAAATTTAATTATGAGCCTAATGGTTATAACAAAAAAGAAGTAAATAATTTTGTAAGTGAAGTAATAAAAAATACAGAGAAAGTCATAGATAATTGTGAAGAACAAAAGAAAGAAATAGCAAATTTGAAAGAAAAGCTAAAGTATTATGAAAAAATAGAAATTGAATTAAAAAGCTCGCTTACTAAAGCTGAAATTAACGCAGAAAACATCAAAAAGATGGCTCAAAAAGAAGCTGAAATAATTATTGAAGAAGCAAAAGAAAATGCAAGTAGAATAATAAATGAGTCTCTTCTAAGTGCCCAAAAAACTGAAAATAGAAAAGAATTAATTGAAAAAAATATGCAGTTATTTAAAAAGAAGTTAAAAATATTATTAGAGCAACAAAAAATAGTAGTTGATGAATTAGATGAATTAGAACTAAGTGATATTTAATTTAATTGTTAAAAAAGCAAGTGAGAAAGACGGAAATATTTGAAAATTTATAGAGAGCTTTAATATGGTGGAATAAAGTAATTAGTAAAATATTTCAAATCACTTTCAGATGCCCTTTATGGATAAGATAAAGGCGGATAATACACGTTAAGTATAATGAGTACAAAATAAGGTGGTACCACGAACTAGTCGTCCTTAAGATGAGTAGTTTTTATTTTTTTATTAGAAAGGAGATTTATATGTTATTACAAGTTATATTATTAATTATAGGATTTATTATTCTAATTAAAGGTGCTGATATCTTTGTTGACGGCGCTAGTGCAGTTGCTTCAAATTTTAAAGTATCTAAAATGTTAATTGGTCTTACCATTGTTGCATTCGGTACATCAGCGCCTGAATTTGCAGTTAGTGTAAAATCTCTAATCTCTGGAAATGGTGATATTGTATTAGGAAATGTTATCGGTAGTAATATATTAAATATTTTATTAATATTAGGCTGTTCAGCTATGGTACATTCACTAAATGTCAAAAATAATACCGTAAAAAAAGAATTACCAATTACTATGCTAATTACAATATTATTTTCAGTACTTTTATCAGATAATTTATTTGATATGAAAATGGCTAATAAATTTACAAGAAGTGACGGAATAATATTGTTACTTTTCTTCTTAGTATTTATATATTACTTGATTTCAATGATGAGAAATAAAAAAGTAGATGAAGATGAAAAAATAGCAATGTCTTTATTTAAAGCTAGTGCTTTTACAATATTAGGTATTATATCAATTGTTTTAGGAAGTAATTTGGTAGTTGATATGTCATCATATATAGCAAAAACAATTGGAATAAGTGAAAGAATGATTGCTCTTACAATAATTGCATTAGGTACTTCCTTGCCGGAGTTAGTGACTTCAATAACTGCAACTAAAAAAGGTGAATACGATATTGCAATAGGTAACGTAGTAGGAAGTAATATTTTCAATATTGGAATGGTTATAGGTTTACCTGTTTCTGTACTTGGAGGTATTTCAAAAATAACTTTTAGTTATATTGATTTAGTAATAATGATAATATCTTCAATACTACTATTTATCTTTTCATATAATGATTATAAAATTACTAAAAAAGAAGGAATAATATTTATATTGCTATTTTTAATATATTACAGTTATGTTATATTTGGATAGATATTCTATATAGGAGGAGTTTTTATGGAATTTAAAGAATTACAAGTTGGTAAAGTAAGTGAAATAGAAAAGAATATAAGTAAAAAATGGGGTGGAGTATATAATATTTTAAATAGTACTATAGAAAATAGGAAAGATTGTGAAAAATTTGTTTTTTATGATGGACCCGCAACTGCAAATGGTTTTCCAGGACTTCATCATATGATGGCTAAATTTTTGAAAGATTCTTTTTGCAAATATCAAACTATGCGAGGACATAAAGTTTTACGAAAAGTAGGTTGGGATACTCATGGATTGCCAGTTGAATTGCAAGTTGAAAAAGAATTAGGTTTTTCTGGAAAGAAAGATATTGAAGATTATGGAGTAGAAAAATTTAATAATGAATGTCGTAATATTGTTTGGAAAAATGAAGAAGCTTTTACCAGACTTACTGAAGAGATGGGTCAATTTATTGATTTGAAGAATCCTTATGTTACATATGGCAATAATTATATAGAAACAGAGTGGTGGATTTTACAAAAGTTTTTTGAAGAAGACTTGTTTTATGAGGGTAGTAAAATACTTCCATATTGTCCAAGATGTGGTACTGGTCTTGCATCACATGAAGTTGCTCAAGGATATGAAGAAAGTACTGCTAATACTGTAATAGTTCCATTTAAGAAGAAAAATGAAGATACCTATTTTTTAGTTTGGACAACTACTCCTTGGACTTTAAGTAGTAATGTTGCTCTTTGTGTCAATCCAAATGAGCTATATGTTAAGGTTAAATCTAAAGAGAATACTTTTATTCTTGCTAAAGCTTTAGTAGAAAAAGTTCTTGGGGAAGATGTAGAAATTTTAGAAGAATATGTTGGTAAAGATCTAGAATACATAGAATATGAGCAATTGATTCCTGATTTTGAAGTAGATAAAAAAGCCTTTTTTGTAACATGTGCTGATTATGTTACTATGGAAGATGGTACAGGTATTGTTCATATTGCTCCTGCTTTTGGTGAAGATGATGCAGAGGTTGGTAAAAAATATAAATTACCTTATCTAAATCCTGTTGGTGAAGATGGTAAATATAAAGATGGTATTTGGAAAGGAATGTTTGTATTTGATGCTGATCTTGAAGTTATTAAATATTTAAAAGAGAACGATAAATTATTTAAAAAACAAAAAATAACACATCAATATCCACATTGTTGGAGATGCCATACACCTCTAATTTATTACTCTAAACCTAGTTTTTATCTAGAAACTACTAAATTAAAAGACAAAATAATTGAGGCTAATAAAACAGTTAATTGGCATCCAGCATTTGTTGGAGAAAAAAGATTTGGTAATTGGCTTTTAAATATGAAAGATTGGGCAATATCAAGAAACAGATACTGGGGTACTCCTCTTCCTTTATGGAGATGTAGTTGTGGTCATATGGAAATGATTGGTTCTCGTAAGGAGTTAGTCGAAAAAGCAATCGAAGATATAGATGAATCAATTGACCTACATAGACCATATGTTGATGATGTTCATATTATTTGTCCTGATTGTGGTAAGAGTATGAGTCGCGTAACAGATGTAATTGATTGCTGGTTTGATTCAGGTTCAATGCCGTTTGCTCAATATCACTATCCATTTGAAAATAAAGAATTATGGGAAGAACAATATCCAGCAGATTTTATAGCAGAAGGAATCGATCAAACAAGAGGTTGGTTTTATACATTGCTTGTAATTGGTGTATTTGTAACTGGTAAATCGCCTTATAAAAATGTCTTAGTAAATGATTTATTACTTGATAAATTCGGTAAAAAGATGTCTAAATCTAAAGGAAATATTGTAGAACCATTTACTACTATAGAAGAATATGGAGCTGATACTGTAAGATTTTATTTACCATATGTATCTCCTGTGTGGACACCTTTAAGATTTGATACAGAAGGGATGAAAGAGATTTATTCAAAATATATATCTACTTTTAAAAATGCATATTCGTTTTTTCAAATGTATGCTAATGCAGATAAAATAGATCCTCGTACTTATAATATAGAAGTAAAAGATAGAGAGTTAATTGATAAATGGTTATTATCAAAACTTAACAAATTAGTAAAAACAGTAACAGAAGGTTATGAAGAATATGATTTAAATAAAGTTGTAAGAGCTATAGTACCATTTTTAAATGATGATCTATCAAATTGGTATATTAGAAGTAATAGAAGACGTTTTTGGGATAGTGAATTATCAAATTCAAAGAAAAGCGTCTATCAAACCACTTATGAAGTATTAGTCACCTTAGCTAAAATAACTGCACCAATTACACCATTTATCTCAGACGAAATATATACAAATTTAACAAATGAATATTCAGTCCATATGGCAGATTTTCCAAATATTAATGAGAATTTAATAAATGAAAAAATTGAAGAAAAAATGGATTTAGTAAGAGATATTTGTAGTTTGGGACGTGATGCAAGAGAAAGTGCAAATATAAAGGTTCGTCAACCAATTAGTGAAATAATACTAGAAGATAATATAAAAGATATAATTGGCGATTTGGATTCTATTATTAAGGAAGAATTAAATGTAAAGAATATTACTTATAAAAATGATATGACTAATTATTTAACATATTCTCTAAAGCCAAATTTTAAAGTATTAGGAAAAGAATTAGGACCAAAAATTAAGGATTTGCAAAATGCGTTAAAAGAAATATCTAGTAAAGAAGCTTTCAGTGTTAAAAATGAGCCTTTAACAATTAAACTTTGTAACGAGGATTTTACTTTAGATAGTGCAAATACTATAACTTCAATAGAAGTAAAAGATGGTTATGTTGCTAGTGCTAATAATAAAATATGTGTAGTACTAAATACTACTTTAACAGATGAATTAATTTTGGAAGGATTAGCTCGTGAAATTGTGCGTACTATTCAAAATCTAAGAAAAGAAAGTAATCTTGTTATAACTGATCATATAAAAGTTTATTATAATGGTGATACGGCTATTGATAAAATGTTTGAATTATATAAAGATTATGTAAAAAATGAAACTTTAGCAGATGAAATAACTAAAAAAGATATTAATTCGTCTGAATATGATTTAAATAATCATATTTGTAAAATAGAAATAGAAAAGCATAATATTTAGATTGTGACTATGTCTCAATCTTTTTTAATTAGTAAATAATAATTAAGAATATTTATAATTTAAATTAAAAAAAGTTATCTATTTTTTTTATAAAGTATTTAATATGTGTTAAAATATATAATGACAGGAGGGATATATAATGATGAATGTAAAAAGTTATTACTCACTTTTATCTAGCATGTTAAGTATTAATGAGATAATTGAATATGCAATATCAAAAAATTCCAAGGCCTGTTTTTTGACAGATACTAATATGTATGGATTTATGTATTTTTATAAAAAATGTCAAGAAAAAAGTATTAAGCCGATATTAGGCTTAAATATAATACTGGATACATTATCAATATACTTATATGCTAAAAACTATGATGGTTATAAATCCCTTATTAAACTTTCTACAATCCAAAATGAGAGAATGGTAACTTATGATGATCTTAAATGTAATAATAAAGAATTAATTTGTGTTATTAAAGTTTCTAATAAAGATAATTTTAGTATGTTTAAAGAAATATATAATGATATTTACTTAGGTTATGATAATCTTAAAGAAGAAAATATAGCTTTGCAAATTACGCCAAATGTAGTTTTTTTTAGAGAATGTCTTTATTTAAATGTAAATGATGAAGACTATTTATCATATTTATATATGATAAGAGATGGAAAAACTATTACAGATAATATTAAATATGATATAGAAAATCATGAGTTGAATATAAAAGATATAAATTTATATACAGATAATATAGGTCTTACTAATATAGAAAGAATAATTTCTAAATGTAATCTACAATTTCCAAAATCAAGGTTACTTTTGCCAAAATACATTAAAGATAGTAATATAGATGAAAGTGAATATTTATTTGAGCTTTCAAAATTAGGGCTAAAAAAAAGAATTGGAGAAAATATACCTAATAAATATAAAGAGAGATTAACGTATGAATTAAAAATTATTGATGAAATGGGTTTTTGTAATTATTTTTTAGTTGTTTATGATTTTATAAAATATGCTAAAAAAAATAATATTTTAGTAGGACCTGGAAGAGGTTCAGCAGCTGGGAGTTTAGTTGCCTATACTTTGGGTATTACAGAAATAGATCCTTTAAAATATGATTTATTATTTGAAAGATTTTTAAATCCAGCTAGAAAAACAATGCCAGATATAGATACAGATTTTCCTGATGATAGGCGTGATGAAGTAATTGAATATGTAAAAAATAAATATGGTAAAAAAAATGTTGCTGGAATAGTTACATTTGGAACATTGAGTAGTAAACAGGTATTACGAGATGTTGCTAGAATATTAAATGTTCCGGTATATAAAATAGATTCTTTAACTAAATTAATACCTCAAATGTCCAAAGAAAAACTAATAAATATTTATCAAAATAATTTGAATTTTAAAGCAAAAATTGATAGTGATACAACCTTTACTAGATTATTTAAGATTGCCTTAAAATTTGAAGGTTTTCCTAGACATACTTCTTCTCATGCAGCTGGTATTGTAATGTGTGAATATCCACTTGATGAAGTAATTCCTCTAACTATAAGTGATGATACATATTTAACAAGTTATTCAATGGAGTATTTAGAAGAGTTAGGGCTTTTAAAAATGGACTTTTTAGGACTTAAAAATTTAAGTATTATAGCCCATATATTAGATGATATTGAAAAAACATATAATAAAAAGATTAATTTTAATGAAATAGACTTAGAAGATAAAAAAGTATTAGAAATATTTGAAAAGGCAGATACTACTGGGATATTTCAATTTGAGACTAGTGGTATGAGAAATTTTTTAAAAAGATTAAAACCAAATTCTTTTGAAGATATTTTTGCTGCTATAGCCCTTTTTAGACCTGGACCTGCTCAAAATATTGACACTTATATTAGAAGAAAACATAATGAAGAAGAAATTGCTTATCTTGATCCATCATTAGAAAAAATTTTGAAAAATACTTATGGCATTATTATTTATCAAGAGCAAATAATGCAAGTAGCGAGTACATATGCAGGTTATTCATTAGGGGAAGCAGATATTTTAAGACGGGCAATGAGTAAAAAGAAAATGAATTTACTTAAAAGTGAAGAAGATAAATTTTTAAGTAAATGTAAAGAAAAAAAACGTGATTTGGAAACTAGCAAAAAAATATTTAATATGATATTAAATTTTGCATTATTTGGTTTTAATAGATCTCATTCTGTTGCATATTCATTAATTGCATATAAATTAGCATATTTTAAGGTATATTATAAGGAAATATTTTATAGTAATCTTTTAAGCAACACTATAGGTTCATCTTCAAAAACGAGTGAATACATTTTAGAAATAAAGTCAAGAAACATAAAAATTGAAAAGCCAGATATAAATATTAGTACTAATAGATATGTTGTAAAAGATAATACTATATATTGTCCTTTTTCGATAATAAATTCAGTAGGTAATGTAGCGGTTACTCAAATTATAAAAGCAAGAGATAATAAAAAATTTAATGATATTTATGATTGCTTTAGCTGTCTTGTAATTAATGGTGTTAATAAAAAAACAATAGAATCTTTAATATATGCACAGGCATTTAGAAGTTTTAACTTAAATATTAAAACACTAATAGAAAATTTAGATGAATTATATAATTATGCAACTCTAACAAAAGATTTGGATCCATCTCTTGTGATGAGACCTATTATAGAAAGATCAAATGAATTTTCAGCAGAATATATTTTAGAAGAGGAAAAAAATTTATTTGGTTTTTATTTAACTCATCATCCTACTTCTAAATATTTACAACAAAATAATGATATAATATTTTTAAATAAAATAAATAAATATCAAAATAAGAAGGTAAGAGTTTTAATTTTTGTTGAAAATATCAAGACAATTAAAACAAAAAAAGGTGAAGATATGGCTTTTATAACTGGCAGCGATGAGACATCTAAATTAGAATTTACTCTATTTCCAACTCTTTATAAGATTTATCCTAATATTGAAAGAGGTATGATTATTAAAATAGATGGTAGAGTTGAAAAAAGACTAGCTGATTTACAAATAATTATTAATAATTTAGATATTCTTAATGGAGAGAATTATGGAGAATAAAAATAAAAAAATAATAATATTATCTTTTATTGTCTTATTAATAGATCAATTATCAAAATTTATAGTAAAAACAAACTTAAATTTATTAGATACTATTACAGTTATTAACAAATTTTTATATATAACATATACCAGAAATATAGGAGGAGCTTTTTCTATTTTGGAAGGTAAACAACTGTTTTTAATAATAATAAGTGTTATCTTTTTAATATTGTTAATTTATTATATAATAATAGAAAAAAATAAAAGTATATTATCATTAATTTCATATTCTTTTATAATGGGAGGAGTATTAGGAAATCTAGTTGATAGGGTCTTTAATAACTATGTAATAGATTTTATATCTGTTAATATTTTTGGTTATTATTTTCCAATTTTTAATATGGCGGACCTTTTTATAGTTGTAGGTTTTATTTTATTAATAATTGATGAAGTTGAGGTGAAGTTATGCAAGAAATTATAGTAGAAGAACAAAAAGAAGAAAGAATAGATATATACTTATCAAAAAAACTAGACATATCACGTAGTAAAATTCAAAAATTGATAAAGAATGCTCAAATACTAGTAAACGATCAAAAAGTATCAGCAAGTTATAAAGTAGCGGAAAATGATTTAATAAAAATAAATGATAATCTTGAATTCACAATTACTGTGGAAAAAGAAAATATCCCATTAGATATTGTTTATGAAGATGACTATTTAATGATAATTAATAAAAAAAGTGGAATAGTTACTCATCCTGCTGCAGGTAATTATCATCATACATTGGTAAATGGACTTTTATATCATCTTAATATTGAGAAAACAAACAATATAAGAGTAGGGATAGTTCATAGACTTGATAAAGATACTAGTGGTTTAATGGTAGTTGCTAAAACGGATGAAGTTCTTGAAAAATTATCTAAGTTAATAAAAGATAGAAAAGTTAAGAGACATTATCTGGCAATAGTAGATGGGGTATTAGAATCATCATCTGCTACTATAGATGCACCAATAGGAAGGGACATAAAAAATAGAGAAAAGATGGCTGTTACAGATATTAATAGTAAAAGTGCTATTACTCATGTAAAGGTATTAAAGAGATTTAAAAATAAAACACTAGTTGAATGTGTTTTAGAAACAGGTAGAACTCATCAAATAAGAGTTCATATGGCTTATATTAAACATCCTGTTGTAAATGATCCTTTGTACAATAATAAAAATGCAACATCTTTTGGACAGATGCTACATTCAAAAAGTATTGAATTTATACACCCTATAACAGGTGAAAAGTTATATTTTGAAAAAGAGCCACCTAAAGAATTTCAAGATTATTTAAATAAGCTAAATTAAAAAAGTAACATAACGGTTACTTTATTTTTGTTTTGACTGTTCTATAACATCATCAAAATCCCATAAATATTCTTCTTCTATTTCATTAATACTTTTGAAATTTGGAACTCGGATAGAATTAGGATTTGCATTTTTCTCATTTAATCTTGCTAAAGTTTTTACGTCAGTATTATATAAGTCTGCAATAACCATTAAATTATCCGTATATAACTCATCTTTTGGAACTTCTGTTGTCGCATATATAATTTTATCTTCAGGTATAGAATAGGTAAATTCTATTTTATCACCAACATTAATAATAGAATTAATATCAATATCTTTATCTATACCATTGATTTGATTTATTTTAATGTCATATTTATTGGCAATTTCTGATAATGTATCACCAGCTTTTAATTCATATATGCATTTTATTTTTATAGTTTCAGGACTATATGATAAATTATCAGATTCATTAATCTCATTTGTTATTTCGCTTTTATTGTTATTTATATTACTTGTAGCTAAATGAGAACTAGTAGCTACTATACCAATTATAGCACCTGATATCAAAACATAGCCAGGTATTACTTTTCTTATGTTTTTAGTATTAATTTTTATTGAATGAATTCTATTTCTTAATTTATTAAGCATTTCATTTCTATTATTATTTTCATCAGTATGTTTAAATTTTATAGTATAAAGGTCATCGCTATTAATTTTATTTGTACCAGGCTTCATATTTCTTAAATAATCTACGTCCATGTCATTTAGATATTTTATCATATCACTTTTAGATCTACCTATGAATATATTTGATCTATCGTTATTTTTACCCATTATATCACCAACCTAAGCTATTAAAATATAACATAATTAATGCAAAATGTCAATTTTTCCTAGCTTTTTATGTGACTTTTAAAACAAAATGTCCGCTTTTTTTAAAAGGTTTTCAAAACAAAATGTCCTATTATTTTTTGGGA
>CANQWY010000042.1 GCA_947627675.1 uncultured Bacilli bacterium | reverse complement strand
ATTACTTTAGTAATTAACTCCTTACCTTTTTTCCCCTTTTCCTAAATTTTTGAGGCGCTAAATCCTAAAAACGGGATAGCTCATATTACTCTCGCCTTTAATATATTTATATATTAACAATATATTACTCTATTTACAATATAAAAAATACAAAATTGCTTGACATGCAAAAATGGTCAAAAAACATTAAAAAATCATTGTTTTTATTATTATAGTTTCTTTTTTTACTTTATTTCTCCGAAATTTTTCGAGGTAATTTACAAAAGACGGGAACATCTTTTTTAATTTTTCTAAATATTTATTGCTTTTCATGTTTAAATTTTCTGACTATATTATTTGAGATTTGATTGTTTTTTTCAATCCTGATTATTTTGACGTTTGCTTTGTAAGTAAAAAATTTACAAAAAAAATTTATATTAAATTTAATTAATTCATGTTATCATATATAAGAATTCATCATTTGTGTTAAAGTGGGTGAAAAGTTAATGAATATAGTGATGGTTGGACATAAATATGTTCCTTCTCGTGATGGTGGAATTGAAATTGTTGTTGAAGAATTGTCATCACGGTTTGCTAATCTTGGACATCAAGTGACAATTCTAAATCGTAAGAGAAAAGGATATAAAAAATTTGAAGAATATAAAGGATGTAAAATAAAAGAAATTTTTACTATAAATAAAAAATCTCTTGATGCAATAATATATTCTTTTTTTGCTACTTTAAAAATAAGAAAACTAATAAAGAAGGGGAAAATAGATATTGTTCATTATCATGCGGAAGGTCCTTGCGTTTTTTTGAACCTACTTCCAAAAGGAAAAAAAAGAAAGGGAACAAAGATAGTCGTTACCATTCACGGACTTGATTGGCAAAGAGGAAAATGGAATGGCTTTGCCTCAAGAATTATTAAAGTTGGCGAGAAGAAAGCGGTAAAATATGCAAATGAAATTATTGTTTTATCTCAAAATAATCAGCAATATTTTAAGCAAAAATACGGACGTGAAACCAATTTTATTCCAAATGGTGTTTCGGAAGCAAAATTTCATGAACCTGAAATTATAAAAGAAAAATATGGGTTAATAAAAAACGATTATGTGCTATTTTTGGCGAGAATAGTACCAGAAAAAGGTTTAGAGTATTTATTGAAAGCTTGGGAATTTGTTAAAAATTCAACGGATAAAAAATTGGTTATTGCTGGCGGTGATTCAAATTCTAAAAAATATTACGAAAGTATTAAAAATAGAGTTGAAAAAGATCCTTCAATTATAATGACTGGATTTGTAAGTGGACAAGAACTTCAAGAGTTATATTCAAATGCTTACTTATATGTACTACCTTCTGATATTGAAGGAATGCCTATGAGTTTATTAGAAGCGTTGAGTTATGGAAATATATGTTTAGTTTCAAATATTTTAGAAAACACCGAAATTATTAATGATGATTGCTTTGTGTTTAATAAAAGTGATGTTGAAGATTTGGAAAAGCAACTAAAAAAAGCTCTTTTATCAAATCTTCAATCGCATAAAAACATATATCAAACTTATAACTGGAATGATATAGTTGAAAGAACATTAGAGTTATATAAAAAATAAGGGCTTAAAATTAAATTTTAGTAAATAATGAGGGTAATTTTATGAAACTGAAAAATCAAAAAAAAATCGCTTTTATAGCTTATGGTTTGTCAGATGGTGGCGCAGAACGAGTGGCTTCGATAATTTCTAATTATCTTGTTAATCATGATTGTTTCGTGTTATTTATTGCGGTTTATAGCGATAAAAAAGAATACTTTCTTGATGAAAAAATTAAATATGTATATATTGATACAAAAAGTAAAAATACTATGTTTAAACTTATTGAAAGAAATAAGGCAATATATAAACATTTAAAAGACAACAATATTAATATAGCAATTTCTTTTTTGAAAAATGAAATAGTGTACTCTTTGCATAAAAAAATTAAAATAATTTATTCGTTGAGAAATAATCCTGAAAATGAAGTTAAAGGGCTAATCAAAACAAAATTAAGAAAATATGTATATAGAAAAGCTAAGCATATAGTTTTTCAAACTCCTGGTGCTATGAACTATTATAATAAAGATAAGATTTTAAATAAAAGCTCTATAATTGTAAATCCAATTGACACTAACAACTTACCAAAATGGAATGGGAATAACTCTAAGACGTTTATTACTGCTTGCCGACTTACAAAACAAAAGAATTTACCTTTTCTAATTCAAAGTTTTGTGTTATTTCACCAAAAGCATCAAGATTATCTTCTAGAAATTTATGGTGATGGTGAGGAGTATGATATGTTAAAAAAATTGATAAATCAATTGAATGCAGAAACATTTATCTTCTTATTAGGCCATAAAAAAGAGATTCATTATATTATGCAAAAATCATTTTGCTTTGTTTTAGTATCTGATTACGAAGGATTATCGAATTCCATGTTAGAAGCATTGACTATAGGCATGCCATGTATTTGTACAGATTGCCCTCCGGGGGGAGCAAAAATGTTTATTACTGACAATAAAAATGGTTTCTTAATTAATGTGAGAGATCAAGATAAACTTGTTGAAAAAATGGAGTATTTAGTGAATAATAATGATAAACTAGATATTATTTCGAATCATGCGCGGGCTATTCAGTCACAAGTGAAAATAGAAAAAGTATGTCAACAATGGTATGAATTGCTGAGCAATCTAGTTGATTGAAAAAGTCGGAGATTATAAATGGAAGTTATAGACAACCTAATTGATTTTAAACTTTTTAATAAAACAAAACCGAATTGGATATTTTTTATTTTTTTTGCAGGATTATATTTATTTTATACTAATACATATATCCAAATAGCATTGTATTTAATAATTGCTTTATATGTTTTCATTGATTTTTTTAGAAATAAAACATTTCTCTCATTTAATAGTTGGAAAACAATTATAATGTATTGCTTATGGCTAGGACTATTAACGTTAATCGCTGCCTTATCGAGATTTTGGGCATATGCTAAACTTCCTGAATCTAGAACACTTTTAAATTTGGTAAAAAGTTTTGTTGTAGGGATACTAATGTTGGTTTTTGTTAAAAATCAAACAAGATTTTTATCAGTTCTAAAATCGCTTCTATACGCTTCAGTGGTTCTTTGCGTGGCTGTATTATTAACTACACCAATATCCGGATATGGAGATGATAAAGTATTTGGAGTGTTAATTGGACAACAAAGAAATGGAGTAGGTTTAGTATGTGCTTTTTTTGGTTCAATGTGCATATATCTATATTTGACTTACAAAATTAAGTTTGGGAAACTTTTAATTGCAATATTTTTGATAACTTTATTATGTACTGGATCTAGAGGAGCATTGTTTCAAGTATTTATTTCTTTCATTTTAATGATTTTAACACAAAAGCAATTAAATAAAAAAATTAAAGGATTAGTAATGGTTACTCTGTCATTAGTTTTGTTTTTTTCAATTAGTATGTTTATTCCTTTTTTTCAAGAAATGATAATTCAAAGATTTGCCTCTTTATTTGATACAATAAATGGCAGTACTAATTTTGATGGTAGTACTAAAGGTAGGATGCTTTATGTATATTTAGGACTAGAAATGTTTTGTAATAAACCATTTTTAGGATATGGTATAGATGGGTTTGCAACATATTTTGCTGATCATCCTGTAATAAATGGAATAAGATTTACTTCCTTTCCTTATAGCCACAATAATATTGCTGAATTAGCAGCTGATTTTGGAATAGTTGGATTATTTACATGGTATTGGCTTATTATTTATATTCTTATAAAATCTATTAAGAATTATAAAAAGAATTTTACATTAAGATTGATTGTTATTCTTTTAGGGGCAGATTTGATTTTAGATATAGCACATATTCCTTGGAGTAGCGGAACACATATGATTTTATTAAATACGATATTATTAATGTTTAGGCTTTCTTATAAATCAAAGAAAACCCCTAAAAAAATTGTGCAACAAAGCTAATTAATCGAGGTGACGAATTATGCTAAAAAGTTTTTTTAATAAACTAAAATATAAAATTAAGTATAAATTAGCCTATAGTTTTAAAGGATCGGACAAAGATTATTTAATAAATCTTGGGAAAATTAGTTTAGGTTATGAAATGAATTTAGACAATCCCCAAACATTTAACGAATGGATAAATTGGTATAAATTAAATTATAAATCTGATTTGATGCCTATTTGTGTTGATAAAGTGCGAGTTGATGAGTACTTAGAAGATAAAGGACTTGATAAAAAATATTTAATAAAAAAATACGCTATTTGGGATAGTCCAAAAGAAATGAATTTAGATAATCTACCTAATGAATTTGTCATAAAAACAAACCACGATTCTGGAGGAGTAGTGGTTTGCAAGGATAAAAATAAATTCGATAAAAAGCAATTAAAGAAAATAAAAAAATCATTTTCCAAAACCTTTATTAAAGGGAGGGAATGGCCATATCAATATGTACATAAAAAGATTTTTGCAGAAGAATTAATAAAAACTAAAGATGGTCACTCGCCAAGAGATTATAAATTTTTTTGCTTTAATGGAAAAGTCAAATTCTTATTTGTTGCTACAGAAAGAGATACTAATACAAAATTTGATTTTTTCGATGTAAATTGGAATTGGATTAATGTTCGACAAGGTCATGATAATAATGTAAATGTTCCGCAAAAACCTGATAATTTTGATGAAATGATTAGAATTTGCGAGAAAATTTCAAAAGATTTTCCTCATGTAAGAGTCGATTTATATGATGAAGATGGTGTTGTAAAATTTGGAGAATTGACCTTTTATCATTGGTCTGGTTTACGACCTTTTGATCCTACGGATTATGATTATAAATTTGGAAAGTATTTTAAAGAAATTATTAAAAAAAATCAATTTAATTAAAAATAGGTAGAGGAACTATAAATGAAAAAAATATTTAAAGTTATTTGGAATTTTTGTTCGATGGTAAAATATAAATTTTTAAATTTATTATCTAAAAAAATTGCGAGAAAAGCATTTTTGTATGATGCTGCTAATCAAGAAAAATATCTTAATTGTTATATTACTTTTAATTATAGGGCTAGAAATGCGGAGTATATTCATTGCAACAATAATTTTTTTAATGATTATAAAAATGTTGCAATAGTAATACAAGGACCTATAGCTGCAAAGGATAATTTTACGATTGAAACAATTAAATATTATAGAAAAATGTATAAAAATATTGTAATTATTTTAACAACTTGGAAAGATGATAATAATAAAAGTATAAAAGAAGAACTGAAAGATTTAAATGTTTATTTTGTTGAAAATTGTCCTCCAGAAAAATCCGGACTTGGAAATATCAATTACCAAACAATTTCAACTATAAATGGAATTAAGAAAGCAGAAGAATTAAAAGTGGAGTATGTTCTTAAAACTAGAACTGATCAAAGAATTTACCGACCATTATTTATTGAGTTTTTTATGTCACTTTTAAAAAATTTTAAGCCTAAAAAAGATTATTTAAATCAAAAAGAACGAGTAATCGGCATTGCTGGTGGAATAATTGGTGGAACAATGTTTATCCCTTATTTTGTTTCGGATTTTCTTTTTTTTGGAAATATTAGTGATATAAAAAAATATTTTACTATTGAACCGGATTTGAAATATGATTTTAAAAGTAAGCAAGAGTTATATAAATATTTAAAAGATTTACCAGAAAGAAATAATTCATTTGCTCTGTTTGAATGTGTCGATGGCATTTCTCCAGAAGTGATTTATTTTAAAAACTATATTAATAATACTAGAAGTTATCCACCTGATAATACTATTGCTGATTATTGGGAGATTTTAAAAAATAGTTTTATTTGTATTTCATTCAATGATTTAGATTTAATTTGGTTGAAAAATTATCAAATTAATAATGATTATTTATTTAAAGATAACGACAAAAAGACACTATTTTATAATTTTGATTTTCAAAATTGGTTAAGTTTGTATTCAGATAATATAAAATACAATCCGATATTCGAAGAATATAGCAAAATGAATATAAAAGAATATAAAGCAGAAGGTTAAATTTATGTTTGGAAATAAGACTTTATTTAAAAATTCAATATTTAATATATTGTATCGACTTTTAAATGTTGTTTTTCCTTTAATAACTTCTGTATATGTCTCTAGAGTTATTTTAGCAGAAGGAGTAGGCAAAGTATCTTTTGCGAATAACATTGTTTCTTATTTTACATTAGTTGCTGTTTTAGGAATAACAAGTTATGGTCCACGAGAAATTGGAAAATGCGACCATAATTCAGAAAGAATTAACAAAGTTTTTTCGGAACTCTTTACTATAAATTTAATTTCTACGATCGCATGTTCTATAATTTATGTAATCTTGATTTTTACTATAGATAGATTTAATGAAAATATTTTATTATATTTAATTTGTGGAATTCCTTTGTTTTTTAATTGCATAAATGTTGACTGGTTTTATCAAGGAATTGAAGAATATGGGTATATTACTATACGGTCTTTTATTGTTAAAATATTCAGTTTTGCGAGCTTGTTTATTTTTGTAAAATCACAATCTGATTTTTTGATTTATGCCTTAATTAATGCTTTAGCATTAGCGGTAAATTATATTTTTAATATTTTTCATTTGAGAAATAAAGTTTCATTTAGTATAAATAATTTAAATTTGAAACAACATTTAAAACCGGTATTTATTTTATTATCGTCAAGTATTGCAGTTGAATTATATACGGCAGTTGATATAACTATGCTTGGTTTTTGGTGCGATGACAATATTGTTGGATATTATAGCAATGCAAATAAAATTGTAAGAATTGTTCAAGCTCTTATTACATCCATATCAAGTGTTATGTTGCCACGAACAAGTTTGTTTTTTGCAAATAAGGATTATGAGAAATTTAATCAATTGTTTAGCAAGGTAATTAAACTTTTATGTGGATTAGCTTTTCCAGCGGCAGCAGGGTTATTTATTTTATCAAATACCATAGTTATAACTTTATATGGTCAAGAATTTAGTGAATCAATTATAACTTTGCAAATTTTATCTTTAACGCTTCCTACTTTGGTATTAAATGCATTGTATGGATTCCAAGTTTTAGTTGCGAGTGGTAATGAAAAAAAATATATGATAATGGTAATTGTTGGGGCAATAGTAAATTTAAGTTTAAATCCTATATTTATTCATTTTTATAATCATAATGGTGCAGCATTTGCTTCTTTATTGAGTGAATTAGTAGTTTGTATTGTAGCAATTCTTTTTTCAAGAAAATACGCAAAAGTAAAAATTGATTTAAAATATATTTTCTCTTTAATAATTTCTCTTAGTGGAATGATTTTATCGGTTTATTTTTTAAATCAAACTGAAATTTCTTTAATTGTTAAACTTATATTATGCATTGGTGTTGGAATGGCTGTTTATTTTGGGCTATTATTTATTACAAAAAATGAAATTGCAAATTATGCTATTTCTAAAATTAAATTAAAAAAATAAATAAAATTTTATTATAAAAGCAAAATTAACATTTTTGATTAGTAATTATTTTTAAAACATGTTGATTATAATAAAGCTCTCAATGTCTTGAAGAAAAATAGTGTTAAATAATTGTTATTTTTTATTGAATTTCTAAATAACAAAAAACAAAAAGTTCTTTTACATTTCAAAAAATTTTCGTATATTAATTGGCATATCGTTATTGAATTTTTGCATAGTTTATGCTATTTTATGCGTGGTAAATTAAGTCTTAATAGATATGAATTTACTTGTTTTAGTGAAAAATGGAGCTTCCTTATTTGAATAGTTACTAACTAAATATTAATAAACTATCTATTATCTAGGGAATTAAAATAAAAGTGAACTTTTAATTATAATCCTCGAATTTAAGATATTTTAATTTAAGTATGTATTTAGTATGTTGAAATGTTTCAAAATAAGGTTATCTTCTTTAAGAGGTTTTATGATGTATTATATTACAAGTTTAATATGTTTGATTGTAAAAATTTTTATTATAATTTAATTACAGCAAATGTCATATTTTGGTGCAGTTATCATAGAACTTTGTTAGAATAGATGAGTAAGTGAAATTCAACATAGTTTAGGAGGAAATGGAATGGCTTCTAAGATTAAAAAATTAAACGGGACAGTAATAGTAACATACCGCTGCAATGCCCGTTGCACTATGTGCAATAGATATAAAGCTCCGTCAAAACCAGAAGAAGAGCTTTCGCTTGAAACAATTCGGAAATTACCACCGATGTATTTTACAAATATTACTGGTGGTGAGCCTTTTATTCGTACGGATTTAAAAGATATTGTACGAGAACTTTATAAGAAATCAGATCGTATAGTAATTTCTACTAATGGATATTTTACTGATAGAATTGTTGATCTTGCAAAAGAATTTCCACAAATAGGTATACGCATATCTATTGAAGGCTTAGAGTCAACAAATAATGAGATTCGTGGTCTCGATAATGGATATCAACGCGGATATCAAACTTTAAAAACGTTGCGTGAAATGGGAATGAAAGATGTTGGATTTGGAATGACGGTTCAAGACAAAAATGCACCAGATCTTGTACCATTGTATGATATCTCGAATGAAATGGATTTGGAATTTGCGACTGCATCATTACATAACAGTTTTTATTTTGTTGAGGCAAAAAACATCATTCATGATAGACCAATGGTGGCACAAAATTTTGAAAATCTTATAAACAAACTTCTTAAAAGTAATAGCCCTAAAAAATGGTTTAGGGCATATTTCAATCACGGCTTAATAAATTATATATATAGTCAACCTCGACTTTTGCCATGTGATATGAGTTTTGACACTTTTTTTATTGATCCTTATGGTGATGTTATGCCATGTAATGGTACTAAAGACAAAGAAGTTATGGGAAATTTAAACGAACAAACATGGGATGAACTATGGAATAGCCAAGAGGCTGAAAAGGTTAGAGCAAAAGTTCGTCATTGCGACCGACAATGTTGGATGATTGGATCTGTTAGTCCGGCTATGCATAAATATATTTGGAAACCGACATGGTGGGTAATAAAACATAAAATTAAAAGTTTCTTTACAAAAAAACCATATAGCATGTATGAAAATAAGATTTGTTGCGATTATAGAGATGGAAAAATCACTAAGGAACAACTCGATAAATGCAGTACTTGTGACATGTGCGCAAATATTAGCAATGGCTTAAGTGCCGCAAGTCAAGAACAGCTTAAGAATAAGACAGGAGAAGAAATTGTCGAGGCGGATATTAAGAAACAAATGGGTGAATAAAGGAGGAACTGGTTAAATGAGTGAAAATTTCCAGTCTGAGCATAAATTGAGCAAACTACAAGAAGCAGAGTTAATTATTTTCAAAGAGTTTATTCGTATATGTGAGGCTAATAGTTTAAAATATTATATATGGGGTGGCAGTTTTCTCGGAGCAGTTAGACATAAAGGCTTTATTCCTTGGGATGATGATATAGATGTTGCTATGCCTAGAAAAGATTTTGAAAAATTTATTGAAATTGCTTCCGAACAATTGCCGGATGATATGTATTTAAGCACTTATAAGCGTGGAGCTGAACATGTGACATTAGTGGCACAAATATTTAATAAACAAAAAGATTTTATTCTCAATAATGCTACAAAAAAGGTACGTACTGGTGCTTGGATTGATATTCTTGTAATTGATGGAGCACCTAAACCTGGAATTAAGAAAAAAATATTTGGAATGCGATATATGTACTTCCGTATGTTAAATCAGTTTGCACATTTTGATGAGATTGTTAATTTAAATAAAAAACGACCTTGGTATGAAAAAATGGCAATAAAATTTGCTCAAATTACAAAAATTGAAAAGAGACTGAATCCTATTAAAATTGGTGATAAATTTCATAAATTTTTGAAATCAAACGATTATGATGAAAATAATTTTGTTGCAACTTTTATGGGTGCTGCAAAAATGGGGGAAATAATTCCAAAGGACTTTATCGGAGAAGGAAAGCAATATAAATTTGAGGATATTATTGTTATTGGACCAGATAAGTATGATGAATATTTAAAACATTTTTATGGAGATTATATGACACCTCCGCCTATAGATGCAAGAAATCGTCACAATGTTACTTTAGATGAAGAAATAAAATAATTTGATTTATATAGTCATATAGTTGTAAATTTAAAAATAACGTGAATCGTTAAAAGCAAAAAGTAAATAATTGGAATAAAGGAGGCATAAGCATGATAGTAGCACTTTTGACCGCTGCTGGTGTCGGTTCAAGAATGGGACAAGATATTCCGAAACAATTTATGCATGTAGATAATAAGCCACTTATTATCTATACAATGGAGGCTTTTCAAAACTATCCTAGTATAGATGCTATCATAGTCGTTACACTTCCTGAGTGGAAAGCGGTTTTGCAAGCCTATGCAAAACAATTTAATATTACAAAGCTTAAATGGATAGTTGATGGTGGGGCTACTGGTCAAGAATCAATACGCAATGGTCTAATGGCCCTTAAGAGTGAACTGACAAATGATGATATCGTAATGATTCATGATGGCAATAGATGCCTTGTTTCGGCAGATATAATTTCTGATAGTCTTGCAGTTTATAATACGCATAATTGTGCAGTGGCAGCGATACCTTGTGTTGAAGCTGTATTTAGAAGTAATGACAATGGCTTATCTTCAGATATTTCTATTCCTCGCGATCAACTTTTTAGAACACAAACCCCACATACTTATTCTTTTGGAAAACTTTTGTGGGCACACGATCAAGCCAAGATAAAAGGAATATCTAATACTGCAGCCACTTGTGTTTTAATGCACGAACTCGGTGAAAAGATATATTTTTCAAAAGGATCAGAAATGAACTTAAAAATAACAACAGTAGATGATATGGAAATTTTTGAAGCACTTTTACATACTAAAAAAGAAGCATGGTTAAAATGAGGTAGGAAATGAGTAAAATATATAATTCTATTGAGTGGTTTAAGGAAATAGATGAAGTTTCTAAAAACCTTCCAGAACTTTTTGAACTAGCTAATAAATCTGTACTTATAACCGGTGCATCAGGGCTTATTTGTTCAGCAATTACAGATATTTTGATTCGGTTTAATGAAACACATGATAACCCTATTAAGATTATTGTTGCAGGTAGATGGTCGGAAGAAATGTCAAATCGCTTTGGCAAATATTATGATCGCGAATATTTTAAATTCGTTAAATATGATTCATCAAAAAGCGATAATGAATTAAATGTTAAACCAGATTATATTATTCACGGAGCTAGTAATGCGTCTCCAAAGTTAGTTATGAATGAACCAGTTGAAACAATGCTTAGCAATTTCAATGGACTTTATTATTTGCTAAATCTTGCTAAAAAAAATAATACAAAACGATTACTTTATATTTCCAGTAGTGAAGTTTACGGCCAAAAAAATGACAATAAACCTTTTCAAGAAAAAGATTATGGATATATTGATTTGCTAAATCAACGCAATTCATACTCAGTTGGAAAACGTGCTGCAGAAACTTTATGTGCAAGTTATTTTGCAGAATACGGTGTTGAGTCTGTCATTGTTAGACCTGGTCATATTTATGGACCGACTGCTTCTAAAAATGATGATAGAATTTCTTCGGCTTTTGCATTTGCGGCGGCTAGAGGAGAAAATATTGTGATGAAAAGTGCTGGAACTCAATTAAGAAGTTACTGCTATTGCTTAGATTGTGCGTCCGCAATAATAAAAGTTCTTGTAATTGGAGAACCTGTTAAGGCATACAATATTTCAAATCCAGATGCTGTTGTGACAATTAAGCAAATGGCCGAAGCAATTGCAAAGGCGGGAAATGTTAAACTTGTAACTGAATCAGCAAGTGAAGTAGAAAAGCAAAGATTTAATCCTATGGATAATTCTTCGTTAGATAGTGCGTCAATTCAACAACTTGGATGGAAAGGGTTATTCGATATTAATAAAGGCACAGCTGCCACCATTAAAATTATTAAAGAAATGAAGTAGAAAAATTATTTGAAAAAAAGTTTTATTAAATGATATATTTAAAAGCAAGTATAATCAATTCTGAGGTGAATGATTATGAAACAATTTAAACAATTATTCAAGAAAGTAAACGGAAAAAATATACTTAAGCAATATGCCTATGCTCATGTTTTAATATTTTCTTTCTTTATGACAATTATAAATGGATTTTCAAAAAAATCTTTGGAAATTGTTAGACTTGCTGTTGGAAATAAGATAGTTAAAAAGTTGCGAAAGAAATATAAAAAATTTATTTTAAATTATAAGATAGTAAACGACGAAAAAATTGATATACTTTCCCATGAGCATAGTAACAAAGTTTGGGTTTGTTGGTTACAAGGAATGGATAATGCACCTGATATTGTTAAAAGATGTTATCAATCTTTAAATGAAAACCTTATAGATCGAGAAATAATTCTTTTGACTAACGATAATTACAAAGATTGGGTAACTTTTCCTGATTACGTTCAAGAAAAAATAGACAATGGTAAAATTACGCCTACTCATATGACAGATTTTTTACGCCTTGAGTTATTAGAAAACTATGGTGGTACTTGGATTGATGCAACGGTATTTTGTAGCGGTAGAAATATTCCGAAATATATTTGGGATTCAGACTTTTTCATTTATCAGTGTATGAAACCTGGTTTAGATGGACATGCAACACGAACATCTAGTTGGTTTATCACTGCTTGCACTAACCATCCTATAATTATGCTAACAAAAAATTTGCTATATGAATATTGGAAAAATCATAATCGCATGGTAGATTACTTTTTGATTCATGATTTTATAGAACTAGCTATAGAAGCCTATCCAGAAGAATGGATGAAAGTGGTTCCAATGAGTAGTTCAATACCGCATATTCTACTTTTACGATTTTGTGAGGTCTATAATGAACAAGTATGGCAAGCAACAAAAGAATTGATGCCATTTCATAAATTAAGTTGGAAGTTTAGCGAAGAACAAATAAAAAAAATGAATCAACAAGGTACATTTTATAGTGTTATAATAAAAAACAATAAAGTTTAAATTGTGAATTGAAAAAGTAAATTCCAGTTTCATAAAGTGTAAAAAGGATGTAAGAGAAAAGTTTAGAATAAAGGCAATATATACTAAGGGAAATAATTGAAATTAAAAAAGAAAGAGTAAAATCAAAAATATAATAGAAAAATACTCATGACAAAAAGACAAAAGGAGATAGAAATAAAAAAAAATTGTAAGACTAAATTCCTTTTGAAAAAAAGCAAAAGATAGGAATAAATGGGTGTTTCTAAATTACATAATAAGAACTAAAGAGTCTTGTTATTTTTAAGGAGATAAGGTTTTAGGATAACCTCATCTCTTTTAATGTGTGTCGGGCATGATATTAGTCTAGTTGGAAATAAAGCCAACCACGGGTAGTTATCGCCAAGTGTAGTGAACC
>CANQWY010000041.1 GCA_947627675.1 uncultured Bacilli bacterium | reverse complement strand
TATTTACGAAATTTTTGACCTTTTGTTGCCATAAGAAAAGCACCTCCTTTCGAGATGCTATTCTATCATATTTTTTTAAACTCCTTTTTTATGATGTCTACTCTAAGGGGTGCATTTCAAAACAGTCCCTTTATTTTTATACTTAATTTTGGTTTTTTATATGTTGTCCTTTTATAAGTGGATAGCTTATTAAAATATCTCCATCTAAATCTTCTTTATACATATCAACTGAACTAATCTGATTATTTTCATATGTTGTATAATAATATATTCCTCTATCTACATTACAGCATGAACTATAAACAGTAATTTCATATTTATTATCTCCCATATATACACATCCTCTTTGTTGTTCAACAGATCCTAAAATATGAAAAAATTGGCTAATGCTTTCGCTCTCAGAGGATCCAGATACTGAATTCATTTTAGTAAAAGCAGCTTTCGTAAATCTAGATAATGACGATAAATCACCTGGAAGTCCTAAAGCACCCATCCCACGACTATACGCGTATAAATTTAAATCTTTAGAAAAATTATTTTCTGGTTGTTTAGTGCTAAGACTCATATAATTATTAAGATTAAACATTTGTATATCAAATGTAGGGCTATTTGTAAGAACTCCTACAGGATTTTCATATATTTTAAATCCCTCTTTTGTAGATTCAACTGTAATTGAGCTATTTTTATCAGAAACAATAAAATGTAAAGGAGTAGAATCAAGCTCACTACTAAAGCTAATATTTACAAAATTAATTTTTTTAAGCAATCCATTAACTTCTTTAATATCTTTACATTGACATAAAATCCAAGGTATAAATTCAAAAGGCGCAATATTATCCTTTCCAATTATTTCTTCATTGTAATAAGCATTACCAGGGAAATTAAGCCCTGCAATACTTAAACCTTTTTCATTAGTAGCATCATAATATAACGGGTAACCATCATTTACATAGGCCATACCAATAATAGCATAATGATTAATAATATTTCCTACTTTTCTAAATTCAAATGGAAAATTTCTAGGTGTTATAGTAACTGTTTCATTATAAGAATATTCTAAATCTAAGTTACGTCCAAAATAGTGATCTTTCGTTTTATAAGTTATAGCTGTACACATATTATATTCCTCCTATCATCTTAGTATATTATAGCACCAAAAATATTATTATAAAATATTTTTTAGTTATTTACTCATCTAATATTTTAAAATCTTAAAATTATCATTATTTTTCTAGTTCTTTTTTTAATTTTTCTATATTATCTAAAATTAATTTTACTTTTTTTTCATTACCATTATTAGTTGGAAAATAATATTTCTTATTTTTTAAACAATCTGGTAAGCATTGCATGTTAGTAATATTATTTTCATAATCATGCGCATATTTGTAGCCCTTGCCATATAAGAGATCTTTATCTAATTTCGTTACAGCATTTCGTAAATGTAATGGTACTTTTTCTTTTGCTGTTTTTATAGCATCGGCTTTAACTAATTCATATGCTTGATACAAAGAATTTGATTTTGGAGATGCACATAAATATATTACTAATTGTGCTAAATTAACATTACATTCAGGCATTCCTATAAAGGATACAGCTTGATAAGTACTAACGGCTTGTACTAATGCATTGGTATTAGAAAGGCCAATATCTTCAGATGAAAATCTTATTAATCTTCTTGCAATATATAAAGGATCTTCTCCTGATTCCAACATTCTTGCTAAATAGTACAAAGAAGCATCCGGATCACTATTTCTAATTGATTTATGTAATGCAGAAATAAGATTATAATGTTCTTCTCCATCTTTATCATATATAAAAGTTTTATTTTGAATAATATCTTCTAAATTTTCTTTTGTAATATAATTTTCACTAACTTTATTTTTCGTATTAATTAAATTTTCTAAAGTATTTAGCGCTATTCTGGCATCTCCATTACTTAAATCTGAAATAATTTTATAACATTCTTTTTCTAAAGTAATATTTGCATATTCATTCTTCATTGCTCTTTTTAAAATTTTTATAATATTATTCTCATCTAAACTATTTAATACATATACTTTTAATCTTGATAGCAAAGCAGAGTTAACTGAAAAAGATGGATTTTCTGTTGTAGCACCGATTAAAATAATATCACCATTTTCAACATATGGAAGAAAAGCATCTTGCTGAATTTTATTAAAACGATGAATTTCATCAACAAATAAAATTGTCTTGATCCCATTTGATTTATTAAATTTAGATAATTCAATTATCTCTTTTATTTCTTTAATTCCCGCAGTGACTGCTGACAATTCGTGAAAAGCTGAGCTAGTTTTTTCAGCAATAATTTTAGCTAGAGTTGTTTTACCAACTCCAGGAGGCCCCCAAAAAATCATAGATGAAATATTGTCTGTTTCTATCATTTTTCTTATAGGTGATAATTCTCCTACAATGTTTTCTTGACCATAAAATTGTTCTAAAGTCCTAGGTCTCATTCTTTCGGCTAAAGGTTTAAAACTAAATGAATCATTTTCAAACAAATTAAACAAATTATCATCTACTTTCTAATATATTTTTAATTGCAATTACTTTTAATTATTTTTTTTCATCTCTTTTATAGCAACTGTTGCAGCAATACTTCCATCACTAACTGCCGTCGTAAGCTGCCTTAATATTTTAACTCTTGTATCACCAGCAACATATATTCCTTTAGTTTTTGTATGAACTCCATCATCCGATTCAATATAACCATTACTATTTATAGATACAACATTTGAAAATATTTCATTTTTTGGTTCCTGGCCTATTGCAATGAATAATGCATCAATCTTTATATCTTTTTTATTTGCCAAATTATCTTCAATAGTAATACTTTCTAATTTCTCTTTGCCATTTAAAGATATAATGTTAGAATTAAAAATAAATTCAACATTTCCTTTTTCTTTTAATAGATTTGAGGTTCTTTCATCACCTCTAAATTCATCTCTTCTATGTATTAAGTATACCTTATTGGCAATAGAAGACAAATATAAAGCATCCTCTAAAGCAGTATTCCCTCCACCGTTCACACAAACTGTTTTTCCTTTATAAAATGCACCATCACATGTAGCACAATATGAAACTCCTTTTCCAACAAAGTCTTTTTCATTTGGAAGATTTAACTTTCTATTTTGGGAACCCGTTGCAATTATAACAGCTCGAGCTTTATATTCATTTTTATTAGTAGTAACTGTTTTATCTTCTTTTAGGTGAATAACTGTTTCATATTTTATTTCCATGCCTAATTTTTTTACTTGATTATATAAATTAGTTGCAAAATCAAAACCTGAAATTGATTCTATTGCTGGATAGTTTTCAACTTTACTAGCATTAATAATCTGTCCACCATAATTTTTGGCTTCTAATACTAAAACTTTCTTATTTGCTCTTAATGCGTAAAGAGCACTAGTTAGGCCTGCAGGTCCAGCACCTATAATAATGATATCATACATTTTTATCACCATACCTTAATAATTTTATTTTATTCAATTAATTAATAATAGTCAATATATATAAAAAGATAGCAATGCTATCTTTTTTATTAAATACCCTCTGGCTTTGTTACCACTGTATTTTCAATATTATAAATTTTTAAATCTATTTTGTTATCACCAAAATCAGCATTAATACCACGTACATATCCATCATTATCGATACTAACACTTATAGTTATATTATCATTAAATTTATTACTTACACCATATACATGACTATATGCAAGATTAGCTCCATATTTTAAGATAGTTATTGTATAAGTTGTTAAATCATCCACTTTTTCTACTTTTGTTACATCATGAATCACAATAAAGTCATGATCTAAGAAATATAACTCTTGTGGTGTAAATATTTTATGCTTAGACTTATTTTGTTTCCACTCATTAGTATTATTAGATTTTGTCCAATTGTTATGATAATAACTAGGGCCTACATAGTTATGATCAACATACATGCCTTCAGTTCCTTCATAATATGTTGTTTCAGATGAATCTGATATTAAAGCATTATTTTTTTCACGATTATATTTAACTGTAGTTCCATTTAATTCATAAGTAGCACTATTAGCGAAAAGTGTTTGTTCAAAAGAATCATAAATTCTATCCATGATCTGTGCCTTTTGAGTTTGTGTCAATTCATCGCTTGGTTTTTGACGCTCATCTGGTTTATCATTTAAATCAGTTGGTCTTTCAACAACCGTTTTATTAAATTCTCCCATAGCAAGTGACATAGTTATAGAACTAATAAAAGGATTATTTAAAACTTCTTCACCCCAATTACAATCGAAACTTCTAATATAGCCTTCATGATCAATTTGAATAGCTATTTTCACATCTGTTTTGAAAATGCCATTTTCTAAATAATAGCCAGCATTAAGTAAATCAATAGCTTTTTTATTAGCGTAGTCACGGTCAAGGGTTATAATATAATAAGCAAATGGTCTAGTTCCTTTCAATTCAACAGATTTAATTTCATCTAACCAACTTAATTCGCTAATTCCAAAATATGAAATTAAAGGGCTTTCTTTAATCCATTCCGAACTTCCATTTTTCTTTACCCAACGTGTTTGAGCATAATAGCTTGATACTCTTCCCTGACTTATTGGTGGATAATTATTCGAAAAACCTTCAATGTATTCTTCAACAGTACCATCTGAATACCAACGTCTATTTTGTGTTTTACTGTATTTTATTTTTTCAGTTCCAGGATATGCCCCAGTTCTTTTTCTTATATAATAAGCACTATCAGCATTTTTTGTTTTCTCAACAGCTTTTTTAATTGTATCTATCAAATCTGCTTCTGCTTTTTGACTAGAAGTTTCTTTTGATTTTGACTCTTGAGATGATGCTTGGCTTTGTTCTTTTTCATTTTCTGTTTTTGAATTTGGTGCTACTTCTTTAGATGGTGTTTGTTGTACTTCTGGTTGCGTTTGTCCTTCTTTACTTTGTGTTTCTGAACTTTGTTCTTTGTTATTTGAATCTTCCTCTTTAGCTGGTGTTTGCTGTACTCCTGGTTGCTGTTGCTCTTCTTTACTTTCTGTTTCTGAACTTTGTTCTTTGTTATTTGGAGTTTCCTCTTTAGCTGGTGTTTGCTGTACTCCTGGTTGCTGTTGCTCTTCTTTACTTTCTGTTTCTGAACTTTGTTCTTTGTTATTTGGAGTTTCCTCTTTAGCTGGTGTTTGTTGTACTTCTGGTTGCATTTGTCCTTCTTTACTTTGTGTTTCTGAACTTTGTTCTTTGTTATTTGAATCTTCCTCTTCAACTGGTGTTTGTTGCACTTCTGGTTGCTTTTGCTCTTCTTTACTTTGTGTTTCTGAACTTTGTTCTTTGTTATTTGAATCTTCCTCTTCAACTGGTGTTTGTTGTACTTCTGGTTGCTTTTGCTCTTCTTTACTTTCTGTTTCTGAACTTTGTTCTTTGTTATTTGAATCTTCCTCTTTAGCTGGTGTTTGTTGTACTTCTGGTTGCTTTTGTTCCTCTTTACATTCTGTTTTCGAATTTGATTCTTCTGTTTCTGGGGATACTTCTTTAGATGATGTTTGTTGTACTTCTGGTTGTTTCTGCTCTTCTTTACTTTGTGTTTCTGAATTTGATTCTTCTGTTTTTGATGCTACTTCTTTAGATGATGTTTGTTGCACTTCTGACTGTTTCTGTTCTTCTTTTGTTTCTACCTCTACCATAACTGGTATTTTATTTAAATTTTCATTTTCAGAAGTACTAGGAATCGATAGCTTAACTCCTGTTTCTTCTTTTTTACTCTCACTTACTTCGTCTAATGATAAAGACTCACTAATGTCGCTATCTTCTAAATTAGAACTAGTAGAAGGTGTTTCAGCAGCCTTTTTTGATTTATCTTCAGATTTATCTATTATTTTATTACTAGAACCTGTATCTTTACTAAATGAAACATTAGGCATTATAACAGTTGGGACCAATACTAAAGATGAACAGGACAACAAGATAGCTGCTGATTTTTTAGCTATAGCTATTTTCCCTAAAACACTTTTCATTATAAATTCCTCCTTCTTTAATTTATAACAAAATTATATCATTGCAGCTTTATTTAGTCAATTAATTATCAATTTATTACATTATATGTATATGCAGAAAAATATATACTTCCACTGCTATTAACCTTGATTGTTACTTAAATTTATTCTTTTTAACCTTAGAGTATTTAAAACTACTGTAATACTACTAAATACCATAGCCATACTTGCTAGCATAGGATTAAGAGATATTCCAATAGGTTTTAATACTCCAATAGCTATTGAAATCATCAAAAAATTATATACAAATGCCCAGAATAAATTCTGCTTAATAATCTTTATTGTTTTTTTACTAATATTTAATAAATCAATAATACTATTTAAATTATCTCTAGTTAATACAACATCAGCTGAATCAATTGCAATATCAGTACCACTATTTACACTTATTCCAATATCAGCATTAGCTAAAGCAGGGCTATCATTTATCCCGTCTCCACACATTATTATAAACTTACCTTCTTGTTTTAAATCTTTTATTAATTTTGCCTTTTCTTTAGGTAATACATTTGCAATAACTTTTGATATTCCTATTTTTTCTGCAATTTTGTTTGCTGTTTCATAATTATCTCCTGTAAGCATAATTGTTTGTATTTTATTTTCTTTTAAAGCATCAATTACTTCCCTAGCATTTTCTTTTACTACATCATTTACTCCAATAAGAGCAATTATCTTATTATTTTCTACTACATATACTATACTATTTCCTTTTTCAACTAGTTTTTTCTCATTATCTAAATACGGATTATTAATTTTATATTTTTCTAATATTTTAGAATTCCCTAAAATAATATTTTCTTTTTGTATCTGGCCAATAATTCCATAACCAGCAATATTTTCAAATTTTTCTACTTTTTTTATTTTAATATTTTTTTCTTTTAAATAGTCAATAAAAGCTTTTCCTATTGGATGAGATGATTTACTTTCTAAACTACCAGCTAATTGTAATAATTGATCATCACTCATATTACTATAATTGAAAATTTCAGAAATCTTCAATTTACCATAGGTTAAAGTACCTGTTTTATCAAAAACAACGATATTCGTCTTCTGAGCATTTTCTAATATTTCACTCTTTTTAATTAATATACCATTATTAGCACACAATCCTTCACTTACAATAATCGCTAAGGGAGTTGCTAGCCCTAAACTACAAGGACAAGCTATAACTAAGATTGTAACAAATGTAATAAGAGATTCATTAAAACTTTTCCCTAAAAATAAATAAAAAATAAAAGTAATAAAAGCAATTATAATAATGGTTGGTACAAAATAGCCAGATACCTTATCTGCCATGTTAGCAATAGGCGCTTTAGTATTGCTTGCTTCTACAACTAATCTAACAATTTCTGATATAGTAGATGAGGCTCCTATTCTTTCTGCCTTATACTCAATATATCCATCATAATTAATACTACCCGCAATTACTTTAGAACCAATTTCTTTTGATATTGGTTTACTTTCTCCTGTTATGAATGATTCATCTAAATGAGTTTTCCCAAAAGTAATTTCACCATCCACCGCAATTTTACTTCCTGGTCTAGAAATAATTATATCTCCTACATTTATTTCATCAAGAGTAACTTCTTTTTCACCCTTTTCAGTTTTTATTATTGCTGTATTTGGTGTCATTTCAACTAATTTAACTATTGATTCTTTTGTTTTATCCCTACTTATATGATCAATATATCTTCCTAATTTTACAAAATAAATTACAATGCTAGTTGATTCAAAATATAAGTTCTTTATATAATTAGAGTTTCCTTTTATAATCATATACATACTATAAAGACTATATAGAAAACTACTAATTACTCCTATTGATACTAATGTATCCATATTAGGTGTTTTATGGACTAAATTTTTATAACCATTTTTTAAAATATCAAAACCATACACAACAAAAAACAAAGTTAATACAAATAATAAAACAGTATAATTCTTACCATTCATATAATGTGGACTTATAACTAGTGGAATAGGTAAATTAAGCATATGTCCCATTGAAACATACATCAAAATAATTGCTAAAATTGTAAAAAAGATGAACTTTATTTTGTCTTTTCTTTGACTCTTTTCTATTTTTATTTCTTTAAACTTTCCCAAACTCTTAAAACCTGCTTGTTTTACAAATTCTTCTATTTTTACTTGATCTAGTATTCCTTCATCATATTCAATTGTTGTATTTGCCATTACTAAATTTACAGAAGCTTTTATAATTCCTTGTTGCTTATTAAGATACTTTTCAAGACCGTTAGAACAGGCAGAACAAGTCATACCATCAATTGATAAAATTATTTTTTTCATAATTTAATTGTCCTTTATAACCTCAAATCCAATATCCTCTATTTTTTCTTCTAAAATATTTAAATCAATTTTTCTATCTGAAGTAACTATTACATTGTTTTTATTATGATCTGCTTTTACTTTATTAATACCATCTATATTTAATAAAGCATTTTCTACTCTTTTTTCACAACCGTTACATACCATTCCCTTTATTTTAATTTCTATATTATTTTTCATCTAATCAATCCTTTCTAATTTATAAATTTTATTAATTTTTATTAAATCTTTTAAAAATATTTATTAGTTCATCAATAGATTCTAATTTGCCATTTTTCATATCTTCAGAAATACAACTATATAAATGATTTTCTAAAATATGATTAGCTAAACTTTTTACAGAATTTTCTACCGCAGATAGCTGTATTAAAATATCATTACAATAAACATCTTCATCTATCATTTTTTTAATTCCTTTTATTTGGCCTTCAATTCTATTTAATCTATTATTAATTGATTTTTTTTCTTCTTTTGTTCGAATAGTTTTTTTCTTACAGTATTTATCCATTTAATCACCACCAAAATCATTATATACCATGCAGGGTATATTGTAAATGCAAAATTATATCAAAAAATATAACCATTTCCATCAATCATTGTTATACAATTAAATTCATATTTATCAGATATATATGAGGTAGCACCTCCAGCTCCACAGCAAACGACTATTCCTATTGTATTTCTATAATTCACTAATTTTTATTATTATTTCTTTTTTACATTTTCTTTCTCCTTCTATTTTATGTCTAAATATTATATTTTATTTTACTTTTATTCAACCAAAAAAATAGTGAATTTAATCACCATCTATATTGTTATTCTTAATAAATTCTCTTAAAATTTTAGTAAGAGCCCTTTTTTCTATCCTAGAAACATAACTTCTTGATATATTCATTTGCTTAGCTATTTCTTTTTGAGTCAGTTCATCTTCTCCATCTAAACCATATCTTTTAATTAGAATTTTTCTTTCTTGTTCAGTTAAAACATTTATATATTTCCTTAAAAGTCTTATATTATCTTTAGTAGTTATATCTTCTATAAAATCTTGTTTTGGAGTTTTTAAAATGTCTAATATTGCTATTTCATTTCCATCTTTATCATAACCTATAGCATCATTTAAAGATATATTTTTAGAGAATTTATTATTGCTTCTAAAATGCATCAAAATTTCATTCGCTACTATCACATAAAAGAACAATTTGTCCTCCGTGAGTACCAGTTTTGGAGTCCTCACTATCTTCAAAGACTGTTTGATAGGTTGTTGTATGATTTCTTGAGCCTATCAAGTCAATGTGTATGTCTTTTCCATCGGTTGAACAATTACCAATAAATAACTTTAAGAAGTTTCTTTGTGATAGTAAATCAAGTTCAGTAAAGTTATTCATATAGTTATCAAGTATATAAATGAGCATTTTAGCAGTTTCTTTGTCGGTATAAGAGACTGGTTGTTCTGCCTTTAGTTCTTGTATCTTTGCTACAACTTCTTTGTCTTTTTGTTTTAAATCTTTTATTTTTCCTTGTACGTCATCTAATAATTCTTCATCAACATATTCTATACGAGAGATATAATTTTTAATACTAGCAAGGTTTTGGTTGTGTTTTCTTTCTAAAACCTCTAATTCATTTGTCCTGCTATTCTTGCCATAGTTTTCATCTTTAATAACTTTAAGTAATTCTTGGTAGAACTCACTAGTAGGCTTTGCAAGTTGTTTTATTCCGTCAATAACAAGTTTGTCTGCCTCATTTCCGTTAACGTTAGGACAATTACAAAGTTTTCCTTTAGACCTCATTTTAAGGTCGCATATATAATTGAACTTTCTATCGCCATTAGGAAGTGTTGTGCCTTTAAGTTTTGGTCTCATAAGGTTGCCACAATGTTCGCACCTTAATATACCGGCTAGAATAGAATTGTTTTTAACTGGAAGTCTATATGCTTTGTTCTGATTACTATTAAGTAATGTTTGAACTTCTACCCAGTCTTTACCTTTAATAATTCCTTGATGTTTTCCAATAGCATTTATCCATTGGTCTTTGTCTTTAGTTTTAACACTACCAGTTTTAGTTTTACTTGTCTTGTTATAACTCATAACACCATAAGTTCCGTCCCAGTCTATTTCATCGTTAAAGATGTCCATATCGTTGTTTTTAAAGTAGTTAAACATATCTTTATCGGCAATTGCATAAACGGGGTTGGTAAGTATCTTTTTAAGTCCCCAACGTGCGAAATCACACTCACGTCTTGTCTTTAGATTATTGTTAAGTAAGAACGTTTCTAGAGTGGTTAAAGACTTCAATTCAAGGTATTTGTCATATATAAGTTTTATAATCTCTATTTCGTCATTTATAGGACTTAATTTATAAAGTGAAACCTTTTTACCATTGATGTTAAACTTTTCCATCTTTTCCGACTCAAAGCCCATCGGTGTATTACCACCAAGCCAACGTCCAGTTTTAGCAAGTTCCATCATATTATCTCTAATACGTTCTGCTATTGTTTCACGTTCTAGTTGTGCAAAGGTCATTGTTATCATAAGCATTGCACGTCCCATTGATGTAGTAGTATCAAAATGTTCTGATACACTAGCAAATTTAGTATTGTATAGTTCTAGTTCATTATACATCTCGCAGAAGTCTAGAATATTACGAGAAAGCCTATCTAGTTTATATACAACTATTACTTTAACTTGTTTATTTTTAACAAGTGTCATCATCTCTTGAAATTGTGGACGTTTAACATCTTTACCACTAAAGCCCTCATCTTGCTTAATGATGATGTCTTCATCTTTAACGTTAATATCAAAATTACTCTTAATATATGTCTTACATATTTCAATTTGGTTTTCTACTGACTCACCCTTACCAGTAAACTTTGATTTACGAGAATATATAACATACTTCCTTACATCGTTTCTTATTTTTGCTATATCGTCATTGCCCATAAAATCAGTTCCTTTCTTTTATGTAATTATATTAATATATATCACATAGCATTTGAAAATAAAAGCGTTTTAGAGCAGATTTTTGGTTAAAGTTGTGCTATAATAGTTGACTAACTGGAGGGTTATATATCTCATTTAAAGAAAGACTTTAAATATCGCAATAGATTTGACAACAAATATATTGACCAAAAATACCTTGCATATCTTTGTAGAGGCAATAAAAGATATATAGCAAGAAGTGGCGATAATATACCTAGTTTCATTGTTGCTACTATTGACTTTATTATTAGGTGTAATAATAATATAGCAAGACGTGGTAGTGTTTCAAATGCTATTGCCAATATAAAAGAAGATTATAGTAAGCCAGTACGTGATAATTGGTATCATAGGCATAGAATTAAATATTGTTATGGCATAAAATCAGATGTAATAACAAATGACACTCTACAATATATATGATACTATGCAAAATATAAAAGACTGGGAACTTAAATTTGAAAGCAATTTTGAGTGGATTAAAGATTTTATATTTGATGAGATGAAAACTGTTAATGACAACCATTATGACTGGGTTATTGGCGAGAACATCATATATGCTAGGTCTATAAGAGACAATTTAAAAAAGAGATGTACCCTTAACAATGAAAAAGTTGTTGCCAAGTTTAAAAAGATATATTTTGATAGTGTTTATGTAGAGCCTAAAGACAAAACAAAGTTATATAAGCAAATAGATTATTTATTAACAACTATTTACTTACTAAAGAAAATGTTAAAGCAATTGATTTACAAGACTCAACCTATTCAAAGATAATAAATATATAAAAGTGCAAATTTTTTAGTTTGCTCCCACAAACAAAAAATGCACTTTTTTTATTGTAATAATAATTCAATTTGATATGATGGTTATGTAAAGAAGAAAACCGGTTTACTATTTGCAAGAACAGGGGGCGGTTAGTATTCACGCACTTTTAAGTTTATTTGAATACTTTTACCTTTATTTTAAATCTTTTAAAATTAGTTATTTAATATAATAATTAAATAAAATTTAAAATTTTGGTAGTTGAAAAGGTAGTTGAGAAATGTTCTTAACTACCTTTTAATGACATGATGACAATATAATTAATAATATATTAAACAATTGTCATTTGTTATTAATTATTAATCAACTTACATTGTTCTTTATACCAAGCAGGTGAACATATCATTATAATTTTGCAATTACCATTCCAATAATAAATATCTTTTTTATTAATAAAAATTACATCACCTTGCTTAAATTTTTCTGTTTTATTTCTTAAGTTAATACTTCCTTCACCTTCAAGTATATAACATATTTCGTTACATTATTCATTTGTACAAAAAATTTTTTCTGGATATCTTCCTGTAAATGTATTTATACAAAAATCTAAATCTTTTTCACCCAATGCTATTGAATACTCTAATAGTGAACTTTTATTTCTATTTTTAAATATTGATGCTTTTTCCTTTTTTACTATTTTAATATTTATTCTCCTTTTCATTTTTATATACTTACATTAATTCTCTTTTTATTAATTCTGGTATAATATATTTTCCTAAAATACTACCTACTTTAATTCCTTGAACTTTATAATTTCTATCAATCCATATAGCTTCCTTAATTTCATTATTACATTTTATTTCACCCTCTATTTCTACTAAATAAGCTTGCACATGAATTGGTTTATTTGAAAAAACAGCAACATCATCGTATCCACCAATAAATTCTGCCTTTACTAGTTTTACTGTTAATTCTTCCATTAATTCTCTCTTTAATGTTTCAAAATCTGTTTCGTTATTTTCTCTTTTTCCACCTGGAATAATACATTCTTCTCTATTATTCTTTTTTCTTTGTACTAGTATTTTTTTATCATTTAAAATAATTGCTCCTACCTTATCAATCATAATATACCTCCACTAAAATTTATTATTACACATATTATATCATTATTTAACCATTGATTGCTGATTTTTCATGTATTTTTACAAATAATATTTTTTACCAAATATACACCTATAAATATTTAATTAATGACGATGCCACATAAAACATTTTTTGAGAGTTGAAAACCCTATAAATAAACAAAAATGAGAGAGCTTTTGCTCTCTCTTCAGGGGGAGAGGGATGTATTGTTATCAAGTTGATTATTAACTTACCATGATGATGAGGAAAAAAGTATGTTTTATGAGCAGTTTTCTAAACTACAAGCCAAGTTAGCTGCAGAGTCAATTAAGAAACTTAATGTCGACGATACCTCTAAAGAAAGAGTTTGTATAGGTGTTCTATAACTACTTAAAGATAAAGTCAAGGAGGTAAAGAAAGATGAATAATAGAGATAACACTATTGCGGGTAGTAAACAAAATATGAATAATAAGGGGAACAAAAAAAGACATAACAAGTCTTTAACTGATATAAACGAAGAACAAATATTAAATTTTGTTCAAAGGGAATTTATTAAGGCATATTTTTTACACTTTTTCTTTACATATAAAAAATTTGAGTTCCGGTAAAATTTATAGTAAAAAGAAAAAATGAATTTGTTTTATCCACAAATTCACTTTTTTTGACAA
>CANQWY010000040.1 GCA_947627675.1 uncultured Bacilli bacterium | reverse complement strand
CTCCTTTCAAAGGTGTATTTTAACACATTTCTTTAAACTGTTTTTTTATTAATGTCTACTTCTCGGGGTGCATTTCATAAATACCTGGATTTTTAATTGTAATAGTATTATCCTCATCATTTAAGGAAAAGTTACCTTCTGCATCTGATAACTTCATGTCAAGAGGTATTCTGTTATTGGGATCTACACGTACACCACTTATTGGTTGATCTGCATGAAAAGTTATGAATAAGGCAGCAGGTATTTCTAATGGTCCGGGAGGTCCTTGTTCTCCAGTATCTCCTTTAGGTCCTGGATCTCCTTGATCTCCTTTCCAACCAGTAGGTCCCGGGTCCCCTTTAGGTCCAGCAGGCCCCATTGGTCCTTGTTCACCGGGAGGCCCTTGCTCTCCCTTGTCTCCCTTAGGTCCAGCAGGCCCCGGTTCTCCTTTTTCGCCACGTTCACCTTGTTCACCAGGAGGCCCTTGTTCACCTTTCCAACCTGTTGGTCCCGGAATTCCTTGCTCACCGGGAGGCCCTTGTTCGCCCTTATCACCCTTATCTCCTTTAGGCCCTTTAATTTGACCGACATCTTTCCATTCATTTTCAGTATCAGACCAAACATATAAGTTATCTCCAACTAAATAAGATTGTCCTTCTTTTCCACTCTCATGTTCTCTATTTAATTCCTCTAACGAATTGTAAGAACCTAAAATAGTTACACTAGTACCATCATTTCCTTTAGGTCCAGGATCCCCTTTATCTCCAACATCTCCTTTATCCCCTTTTTCTCCTGGAGTGCCTTTCTCTCCCTTCTCTCCTTTATCTCCTTTTTCGCCTTTCTCTCCTTTATCCCCTTTAGGTCCTTTAATTTGACCGACATCTTTCCATTCATTTTCGGTATCAGACCAAACATATAAGTTATCTCCTATTAGAAAAGAATCTCCTTCTTTTCCGCTCTTATGTTCTTTATTTAATTCCTCTAATGAATCGTAAGAACCTAAAATGGTTACACTAGTACCATCATTTCCCTTAGGTCCCTGTTCACCTTTTGGTATTATAAAATCAAGTGTATGATGATTTCCATATTTGTGATCTATTATTTTAGCATCATTTTCAGTATTTTCTGTTATAACATTTCCAATTGAAATAGTATCAGCAACACCAGCTACTCCTCTAGGACCTGTACTTCCTATTGGTCCAGTAGGTCCCGTTGGCCCTAAAAAAAAGCAGTTTTTAGGTAGATGAGAAAATTTATCACTCATGATTTTTTCTCCTTTCTATCATACTATATGCATACTCCTAGATATTACTGATAAATTTAGCCCAAAAAATCATATATTAACTTTAAGTAATTTATACACATAAATATAATTTAATAGTATTGATACTAGCCTTATTACTAGTAAGTTAAAAATTATTTTCTATTTCTTTCTTATTATAATTAATAAAAAAATATATTATTTAATATCAATTAATATTTTCTATACAATAATTAATAGAATATATTAGAAAATATTAGAATAAAAAATTTATTATTTATTATAGTGTAAAATTATTATCAAATAGTAAATAAAAAGATAATAAAATAAAATATATGTTATTATTATGATATAAGAAAGGAAAATAAAATGAAAAATAGAGAAATAGAAAATAAAAACATAGTATTAAAAGCCATAATAATTATTTTAATTTTAATAATTATAGGGATGGTAGTATATATTGCTTATGATAAAGGGATAATATTTAAAAAATCTCTTGATGTAGAAGAGAAGAAAGAAAAAGTAGAAGAAGAAGATAAAAAAGAAGCAGACAATCTAAAACCTCTTGTATTTGATAGCAATAAATGTATTAATAATAATGAAATGAATTATGAAATAACTAATAGTGAATTTGATGTTAATGTAACATTAAACTCTGATAAAAAAAGTGTAATATTTAGTGGTGATTGGGGATTATTTGGTGATAATGAAGTTAGTTTTGAATATAATATCAATAATTTTCAAAATGAGATAAGTGATGTTTTGATTGGCATTTTTGGATGGGATGGCTATTCAGCTTCGATAATTTATTTAATGGAAGATGGAACAGTTGAATATACTCCAATAAGAAAAGCAAAAGAGGAAAATAATTTTAAATCTTATGGAAAAATAAATGAAGTAGAAGATATCGTAAGTATTAAGCGGATTATTGGAAAGCAAAAAAATTCTCCAGTAGGTGGAGGATATAGTGTTGCTGCTCAAAAGAAAGATGGAACATTTTATGATCTAGCAAATTTAATTGAATCATAAAAAAACAATCAGAAAAATAGAAATACTATGAATATATAAAACGAGGATATTTATTAAAATTCCTTGTTTTTTCAATGCATAAATGATAGAATTATATAGCGAAAAACTCTTAATAATATAATTTAATATTGTTAATTAAAAAAATAAGATTTATGAACTAGCATTATTGGCTCTCCTAGATAAAATTTTACATACAACTAAGGAAACCTGCTTTGGGACGAATGAAAGGCTGATAGTAATCATAATAAGTCATAGGAAGGAGGAAAAAATGTTTAAAATTCACTCAAAATTTAAACCAAATGGAGATCAACCACAAGCCATAGAAAAATTGGTACAAGGAGTCAAAGAAGGCAAGAAACATCAGGTTTTACTTGGTGCAACGGGTACAGGCAAAACATTTACAATTGCAAATGTAATTCAACAAGTGAATAAACCAACTCTCGTTTTGGCACACAATAAAACTTTAGCAGGTCAGTTATACAGTGAGCTAAAGGAACTGTTTCCAGAAAATGCAGTATGTTACTTCGTATCTTATTACGACTATTATCAACCAGAAGCATATGTTCCTTCAACGGATACATATATTGAAAAAGATTCATCTATAAATGATGAAATAGATGAACTTCGTCATTATGCAACTAGTAGTCTATTATCTAGAGATGATGTTATAGTAGTTGCTAGTGTATCTTGTATTTATGGTATAGGAGAAGTTGAAGAATATAAAAGTAAAATGTTAACTTTATCAATCGGAGAAGAAATAAAAAGAGATAAAGTTTTAGCTAAACTTGTTGAAATGCTTTATGAAAGGAACGATTTAGATTTTAAAAGAGGTACCTTTAGAGTTAGAGGTGATGTTTTAGAAATAATTCCAACAAATCAGAATACAACTGGATATAGAATAGAGTTTTTTGGAGACGAAATAGATAGAATTAGTGAAATAGACAGTCTAACAGGAAATATTATAACAAATAAAAAAAATATTAGTATTTTTCCCGCAAGCCATTTTGTTATAAGTGATGAAAAATTGCATGATGCAATAAAAAGAATAAAAGAAGAATTAAAAGAAAGAATTGAATATTTTAAAAATAACAATAAACCATTGGAAGCAGAGAGGATAGAACAGAGAACAAATTATGATATAGAAATGCTAGAAGAAACAGGATTTTGTACTGGTATTGAAAATTATTCACGACCAATGTCAGGAAGAAGCGAAGGAGAAACTCCAACTACTTTAATCGACTTTTTGGGTGATGATTTTTTACTTGTTGTTGATGAATCTCATGTAACTCTACCTCAAATAAGAGGAATGTATAATGGAGATAGGGCCCGTAAAATGAATCTTGTTGATTTTGGGTTCAGATTACCTAGTGCTTTAGATAATAGACCATTAAAATTTGCTGAATTTGAAAATAAAATAAAACAAGCTATTTATGTATCAGCAACACCTGGTGATTATGAATTGGAACATACTAATAATGAATTTGTTGAACAGATAATTAGACCAACAGGTCTTTTGGATCCGACAATAGAAATAAGAAAAACAGAAGGTCAAATAGATGATCTAATAGGAGAAATAAAAGAAAGAATAGAGAAAGATGAAAGAGTATTAATAACAACTTTAACAATACGTATGGCGGAAGAATTAACTAATTATTTAAAAGAAGCTGATATAAAAGTTGCTTATTTACATTCAGAAATTAAGACATTAGAACGTCTTCAAATAATACATGATTTGCGAGTAGGAAAGTATGATGTGGTAGTAGGAATAAATTTATTACGTGAAGGTATTGATATACCAGAAGTTTCCTTAATAGCAATATTAGATGCTGATAAAGAAGGATTCCTAAGAAGTGAAAGAAGTCTAATTCAGACAATAGGAAGATGTGCTCGAAATGCAAATGGTCATGTTATAATGTATGCTGATAAAATAACTGATAGTATGAATTATGCAATTAATGAGACAACTCGCCGTCGTAAAATTCAAGAGAAATACAATAAAGATAATAATATAATTCCTACAACAATAAAGAAAGAAATTAGAGAAGTTATTTCAAATATAGATAAAACTAAAGATAAAAAGATAAAAATGTCTAAAAAGGAAATGCAAAAAAATATAGATAATATAGAAAGAGAAATGAAAGAGGCTGCTAAAAATTTAGATTTTGAAAGAGCAATGGAGTTAAGAGATATTTTATTTGAGTTAAAATCAAAGTAAAATTACCACAAAATAGTAGCTGAAAAAATAAAAATATATGCTATAATATGTGGCAGGTGATGTAGTATGGATAAAATAATAATAAAAGGAGCTCGTGAAAATAATTTAAAAAACGTATCATTAGAATTACCAAAAAATAAATTAATAGTGATGACTGGAGTTTCTGGAAGTGGAAAAAGTAGTCTTGCCTTCGATACAATATATGCAGAGGGTGAAAGGCGTTATATGGAAAGCTTATCGGCATATGCTAGGCAGTTTTTAGGTAATAGCGAAAAACCAGATGTTGATTCAATTGAAGGCTTATCTCCTGCTATTAGTATTGATCAAAAAACAACTAGTAAAAATCCTCGATCTACAGTAGGGACAGTAACGGAAATATATGATTATTTAAGGTTATTATTTGCTAGAGTGGGGGTATCATATTGCCCTAATCATCATATTCCAATATCAAGGCAAAGTATAGAAGAAATGGTAACAAAATTAAAAGAATATGAAGAAGGAACTAAAATGATTATCATGTCACCTGTTATAGATGGAGAAAAAGGTACTCATAAAGAATTATTAGAAAGCTTAAGAAAAGATGGCTATGTTAGAGTAAGAATTAACGGTGATATTTATGATTTATCAGAAGATATAAATTTAGAGAAAAATAAGAAATCTAAAATAGATGTTATAATTGATCGTATTGTTTTAAAAGAAGAGAGCTATCCTCGTCTTACTGAGTCAATTGAAAATGCTACTAAATTATCGGAAGGTAAAGTAATTATAGAAATTTTAGGAGATAATCATAAAGAATTAGTATTTTCGGAGTCTTTTGCTTGCCCTTATTGTGAGTTTTCACTAGCAGAACTTGAGCCTCGTACTTTTAGTTTTAATGCTCCATATGGAGCTTGTCCAGACTGTAAAGGTTTAGGAGTTAAATTACAAATAGATGAAGATTTAATTATACCAGATAGAAGTTTAAGCATTAATGATGGTTGTATCAAAACATTAAATGACGATCAAGATAGTATTGATTATAAAAAGTTAGAATGTTTATGTAAACATTATAAAATAAACATGAATAAGCCTTTTGAAAAATTAACAAAAGACCAACAAAATTATATTCTTTATGGTTCAGATGAAGTAATAACATTTAAGTATCAATCAAAGAGTGGAAATAATTATAATAGTAAAGATTTTTATGAAGGAGTTGTTAATAATTTAGAAAGACGATACATGGAAACTAGTAGTACTTGGATACGTGATTGGCTTGAAAATTATATGATAGAGCATGTTTGTGAAACTTGTCATGGATCTAGATTAAAAGACGATGTTTTAACAGTTTTAATAGGTGGAAAAAATATATATGAAGTAACTTGTATGAGTATAAAAGAGTTAATTAAATTTTTCAATAATCTTTCACTTACTGAAGAACAAAAGATTATTGCTGATTTAATATTAAAAGAGATTCAATCAAGACTGAATTTTTTATCGAATGTTGGATTGGAATATTTAACTTTAGCAAGAAGTGCAGCAACTCTTTCAGGTGGTGAGTCTCAAAGAATACGTCTTGCTACTCAAATAGGTTCTAGATTAACTGGAGTATTATATGTTTTAGATGAACCAAGTATAGGTCTTCACCAGAGAGATAATGAGAAATTAATAAATTCAATGAAAGAAATGAGAGATTTAGGGAATACTTTAATAGTTGTTGAGCATGATACTGATACTATGATTGCTGCAGATTATTTAGTTGATATTGGCCCTGGAGCTGGAGAAAATGGCGGAAAAGTAATGGCAGCAGGTACACCTAATGAGGTTATGCAAATAGAAAAAAGTCTAACAGGTCAATATTTAAGTGGTAAAAAAAGAATTGAGGTACCACAAAAAAGAAGAAAAGGAAATAAAAAGTATTTAGAAATAAAGGGTGCTAAGAGTCATAACCTAAAAAATATAGATATAAAAATACCTTTAGGAACTTTTACTTGTGTAACTGGAGTTTCCGGAAGTGGGAAAAGTAGTTTAGTAAATGATATAATGTGTAAAGCAGTTGCTCAGAAACTATATAGAAGTAAAGATAAACCAGGTGAGTATAAAAAAATATTAGGTATAGAAAATATTGATAAATTAGTGGCAATATCACAAAATCCAATTGGCAGAACTCCAAGAAGTAATCCTGCAACATATACAGGAGTGTTTGACGATATTAGAGAGCTTTTTACAACTACAAAAGAAGCAAAAATGCATGGTTTTGAGAAGAATAGATTTTCTTTTAATGTAAAAGGAGGACGTTGTGAAGCTTGTCGTGGTGATGGTGTTAAGAAAATAGAAATGCATTTTTTACCAGATGTTTATGTTCCTTGTGAAATATGTCATGGAACTAGATATAATACGGAAACATTAAACATAAAATATAAAGATAAGAATATTGCCGAGGTTTTAGATATGAGAGTCACAGAAGCTCTAAAATTTTTTGAAAATATTCCTAAAATCAAGAATAAACTTCAAGTTTTAGAAGATGTTGGTTTAGGTTACATAAAATTAGGTCAAAGTGCTCCTACTTTGTCTGGTGGTGAAGCAGAACGAGTAAAACTTGCTAAAGAATTACAGAAAAAAGCAACGGGCAAAACTTTATTTGTCTTAGATGAGCCAACAACTGGTCTTCATATGGAAGATATCAAACGCTTGCTTGCAATTTTACAGAAAATAGTAGATAATAAAGATACTGTAGTAGTAATTGAACACAATTTAGATGTTATAAAGACAGCAGATTATATAATTGATTTAGGACCCGAAGGTGGAGACTTAGGAGGAGAGATTGTTACTGTAGGAACTCCAGAAGAAGTAGTTAAAAATAAAAAATCTTATACTGGTAAATTCTTAGAAAAATTATTATGAAATGAGTGATATAAATGAAATTAGTTATAAAAGAAAAAGGTAAAGTACGTCTTAACAAATTGTTAGATTGGCTTATATATTTATTCTTTTATACATTAGTTTTAATTCTTGTGTCATCCTTTTTTGATAGTATGTATATAGATAATAATCATTACTATTTTTACTCGTTTTTAATAGTAGTAATAGTCTATATTCTAAATAAAACGATAAAACCTATTTTGGTTAAACTAACAATTCCTATTACTGGTATAACATTAGGATTATTTTATCCATTTATAAATTTGTTTATTTTAAAATTAGCTGATTGGATATTAGGAAAATATTTTAATTTAGAGAATTTCTTTATTGCTTTAATAATATCAGTTTTAATATCAATTAGTAACTTTTTAGTGGAAGGGATTATAATTAAACCTATATTAAAAAGATTTAAAAAGGATGGTGAAATAATTGGATAAGATAGCATTTAGTTTTGGAATATTAAAAGTATATTGGTATTCCATTTTTATTTTATTTGGAATAGCTTTAGCATTTTTTATTATATATAGGGAAATAATAAAACAGAAAATGGATAAAGAGATGATTATAGATATGGCAATATCTGCAATTATAGTTGGTATAATAGGAGCCAGAATTTATTATGTTTTATTTAATATGGACTATTATATTAATAATATATTAGAAATATTTCAAATATATAAAGGCGGACTTGCAATTCATGGGGGACTATTAGCGGGATTTCTCTATATTGTTTATTTTTGTAGGAAGAATAAACTATCAGTTTTAAAGATTTTAGATATAGTAGTAGTTGGTTTAATTATTGGACAAGCAGTTGGTCGTTGGGGTAATTTCTTTAATCAAGAGGCTTATGGTAGAATAATATCATATAATACTTTAATTTCATATCATATTCCAATGTTTATTATTAAAGGAATGAAAATAGGAGAATATTATTATACACCTACATTTTTATATGAAAGTATTTGGAATTTAATAGGATTTTCCCTTCTTCTTTTAATAAGAAAAATGCCAGAATTAAAGGTTGGTATGTTAAGCGGAATATATTTAATTTGGTATTCATTTGGAAGATTTTTTATAGAAAGTCTTAGGACTGATAGTCTAATGTTATTTAATATAAAGATTGCTCAGTTAGTGTCTATTTTATTGATATTTATAGGAATAGTATTGATAATATTTAGTAGAAAAAATATATATTATCATGAAATAAAAAATAAAAGAAAAAGTATAAATAAGTAAAACATTATACTTTTCTTTTATTTTTTATAGTATAATTTAATTGGTGATTATTATGCATAAGAAAGTCGTAGTATTTGGTGGAGGAACAGGACTTTCCTCACTTTTGAAATCCTTAAAAGATTTTCCAATAGATATAACTGCAGTTATATCTGTATCTGATAATGGATGTTCAACTGGAAAACTTAGAAAAGAGTTTAATACACCTGCTGTTGGTGATATAAGAAAAGTAATAACAAATTTATCAGATATAAATCCTGATATAAAAAAAATGTTAGAATATAGATTTAAAACTTCAAGTGATTTAAATGGTCATGCAGTTGGAAATCTAATATTAACAGCAATGCTTGATATAACAGGTAGTTTAAAAGAATCAATAAAAAATTTATCAATACTTTTAGATGTTAGACATAAAGTGTTACCCATATCAGAAGATTGTAACTTAACTTTAATGGCTAAAACTATAGATAATAAAATCATAGAAGGTGAAGAAGAAATAACTTTATCAAAAGAGGTAATAGATAAGATATTTTATAAAGAAGAACCACATGTAACTAAAGAAGTAATAGAAGAGATAAATAGATCGGATTTAATAGTATTTAGTATGGGCAGTTTATATACAAGTCTTTTACCCAATATTATATGTAAAGACGTTTTAAATGCTTTGAAAAAATCTAAATCTAAAATAATGTATATATGTAATGCGATGACTCAACCAGGTGAGACAGATAATTTTAAAGTAGGTGATCATATAAATTTAATAAACAAATATTTAGATAAAAGAAAAGTAGATGTCGTAATTGCAAGTAATAGTAAAATAGATAAAGAAATTGCTAAAATATATGAAACAAAAGAACAAAAAGACCAAGTTTTGATAGATCATGCTAGACTTAATAATTTAGGAGTAGAATTAATAGAAAAAGATTTAGTTATTATAGAAAATAATGTAATAAGACACGATAGTATGAAATTATCATCTATTATAATGTCTTATTTAATGGAGAATTAATGTCATACTCAACAGAAATTAAAAATGAAATAACTACTCTTAATAATAGTAATAAAGAAATTATTTCAATATTAGCAGGATTTATTAGAAATAATGGTTATATTAAAGATAATGATTTATTTTTAACAACAGAAAATGATAATATAGCAAATATGTTAATAAAAAGTATTGAAAATATATATCGAATAAAAATTGCAATTACAAAGATAGATAATTTAAATCTTTTTAAAAATAAGTTAAATTTAATAAAAATTTCTGATAAAGTTAATTTTATATTAAAAGATATTGGCTATTTTAATAATGACTTAATTTATCAGGATATTCCACCAGGCACTTTAACAAATTCTGATTTAAAAATAAGAGCTTATTTAAGAGGTGTTTTTTTAGCAACAGGTAGTATCAATGATCCAACATCATCGTATCATTTGGAACTTAAAATAAATAATAAAAATGAAGCGGTTTTTGTTCAAAAGTTATTAAATATTTTTGAGCTGAATGCTAAAATATTAAATCGGGATAAAGGGTATATGATATATATTAAGGAAGCTGAGAAAATATGTGATTTCTTAAAGATAGTTAAAGCTAGTAAATCTGTTTTACATTATGAAAATGTTAGAATATATCATGAAGAAAAAAATAAAACTAATAGATTAAATAATTGTGAGCAAGCTAATGTTGATAAAATATTTGTAACTGCCAATAAACAATTAGAATATATAAGATTATTAGAAGAAAATTTAAGTGAGGAGTTGCTTGATGATAAATTAAAAGAAGCTATGATATATAGGAAAAAGTATCCAGAAGTTTCATTAAAAGAGTTAAGTGAAATTATTTCCTTAGAAACTGGCAAAAATATAACAAAGTCAGGCTTAAATCATCGTTTAAGAAAAATAAAAGAATTAGCTGAAAAAATAAAAACTGAGTAATGTGTTTATATTTAATAAATCACAATAGTCAGTTTTATTTTAAAGTATTTTGTCAATTAGCCCATATTCTAATGCTTCATTTGCTTCTAAAAAATGGTCTCTTTCTGTATCTTTTTCTATTATTTTCAAACTTTTTTTAGTATTTTGAGCAAGAATCGTATTAAGCTTTTTTTTAAGTTTTAGTATATGTTCGGCAGCAATTTTAATTTCTGTAGCTTGCCCCTCGGCTCCTCCTAATGGTTGATGTATCATGATTTCACAATTTTTGAGCGCAAATCTTTTACCTTTTTTTCCACTACTAAGTAGAAAGGCTCCCATTGATGCAGCAAGCCCCATACCTATTGTTGAAACATCACTTTTAATAAAGTTCATTGTGTCATATATTGCCATTCCAGAACTAACGCTTCCTCCCGGAGAATTAATATATAATGAAATATCATCATTACTTATTGAATCTAAATATAAAAGTTGGGCAATAATAACGCTGGCTGTATTATCATTTATTTCTCCATTTAACATAACAATTCTATTCTTTAGGAGCCTAGAATAGATATCATAACTTCTTTCTCCATCAAATTCCTTATCAACTATCATTGGTACTAAATTCATAAAATCATCACCTATAAATAATTTAGTGTAAATTAATAATATTTATACATATAATAATTCGTCAAAATATGTTATAATGTATTTGATAATTTAAAGATGATAAAAAGGGACTGATTTGATGAACGAGAAAATTAATGTGTTAATTAATGATAGAGAATATAATATAGAAAAGGGAGTAACTTTAAAAGAATTAAGCAAACTAGTTGAGAAAGATTATAAATATCCAATATTAGTTGCAAAGGTTAATAATTCTATAAAAGAATTAAATTATAAAATAATAGAAAATAAAAAAATAGAATTTTATGATTTAACAATGCCTTTTGGCAATAGAGCTCATATTAGTGGTTTAGTATTTATATTGATAGTTGCAATAAAAGAATTATTTGGTTATGATAAGGATATTAGAGTTGAACATTCTTTAGATAAAGGTTTATATGTTGAGGCTAATTTTGAGATAGATGAAAATATAATTTTTAAAATAGAAAATAAAATGAAAGAAATTATTAATGAAGATAGAACTATTAAAAAAGTAACTGTAGAAAGAGATGATGCCATTAATTATTTTGAGAAAATAGGAGATTATTCAAAAGTAGGAGTAATAAAATATAATACTAACTCATTTATGAATTTATATAAGTTGGGTCAATATTATAATTATTTTTATAATAGAATGCCTGCTTCAACTAAGGATTTAAATTATTTTAGATTAAATTATGTAGATAAACACGGTTTTATGCTATGTTTTCCAACGGTGTATGTAAATGATAAAATACCTGAATATCACCATCATAACAATATATTTAAAGTTTTTAATGAATGTAAGAATTGGAATAATCTTATGAATATTAATAATGCATCAGATTTAAATAAAATAGTATCAAATGGTAATATTGATGAATTAATTAGAATTTGCGAAAGTAAATTAAATAATGAATTTATGGATATTGCTCGTAATATTGTAAAAAATAATAGTGTGCAATTGGTGTTAATGGCTGGACCTTCTTCATCAGGAAAAACGACAAGTTCTAAAAAAGTATGTATGGCTTTAAAAAGCTTAGGTAAGAATCCTGCAGTTATTTCAATGGATGATTATTTTGTAGATCGCGAAGATACTCCTCTGGATAAATATGGAAAGCCAGATTATGAATGTTTAGAAGCAATAGATATAAAATTATTTAATATTCAGGTAGAGCAACTTTTGAATGGAGGGCTTGTCAAAATTCCAACATATAATTTTATAACAGGGAAAAAAGAATTTAAAAAACAGTTAAAATTACATAAAGATGATGTATTAGTAATCGAAGGAATACATGCTTTGGATAGTAGAATTTTAACTAATATTCCAAAAGAAAAAAAATATAAAATTTATGTTTCGGCTTTAACTGAATTAAATATAGATAACCATAATAGAGTTTCAACTACTGATAATAGATTACTTAGAAGAATAATAAGAGATAATAAGACTAGAGGTCATAATATAGAGCATACATTAGCAGGTTGGCTATCTGTTAGAAGGGGTGAAGAAAACTACATATTTCCTTACCAAGATGAAGCCGATTATACATTAAATACGGCGCTTCTTTATGAGATTGGAGTTTTGAAGACATACGTAGAGCCTTTATTATATTCAGTAGAAAAAGATTCAGAATATTATGCAGAAGCTAAAAGATTAATAGATTTTTTGAGGAATTTTTTACCTATTCCATCTGATGCGATTGCACACGATTCTATTTTAAGAGAGTTTATTGGTGGAAGTTGTTATGAATAAATTAGAATATATTGAATTTAAAAAGTTAAAAATATATAATGTGAATAGGAGAGTGATATAAGTGATAAAAGTTGCGATAAATGGTTTTGGTAGAATAGGTCGTTTGGCTTTCAGGCTATTAGAAGAAAGTGACTTTTTTGAAGTAGTTGCAATTAATGATTTAACTGATGCAGAACAACTAGCATATTTACTAAAATATGATAGTAATCATAGGAATTATCGTATTGATGATATTAATAGTGATAGTGATAATATTATTATAGGAAATAGGAAAGTAAGAGTTTATGCTGAAAAAGATCCTATTAATCTTCCTTGGAAAGAATTAAATATTGATATTGTTTTTGAATGTACTGGTTTATTTACGAGCGAAGAGAAAGCAATGTCTCATATAAATGCAGGGGCCAAAAAAGTAATTATATCAGCTCCTGCTAAAGGTGATATAAAGACAATAGTTTATAATGTAAATCATAAAACTTTAACAGGGGAAGAAAAAATAATTTCTGCAGCTAGTTGTACAACTAATTGTTTAGCTCCTGTTGTTGATATTATTGATAAGTTTTTTGGTATAAGGAAAGGATATATGACAACTGTTCATGCTTATACGAATGATCAGGCTACACTTGATATTGCTCATAAAAAAGGTATTTATGCTCGTCGTGGTAGAGCTTGTGCCTTAAATATAATACCAGCTTCAACTGGTGCTGCTAGTGCTATTGGAAAAGTTTGCCCAAATCTTGATGGAAAGCTAGAAGGAATGGCAATGAGAGTGCCAACTCCAACAGGTTCTGTTGTTGACTTGGTATTAGAACTTGAAAGAAATACTACTAAAGATGAAATAAATGAAGTATTAGAGAAAAATCAAAATGAAACTTTGCAATGTACTAAAGATCCAATAGTCTCAAGTGATGTTATAGGAAGAAAATGTGCATCGTTAGTAGATACGCTATCAACAAATGTTTTAGAAGTAGATAATGAACAACTAATAAAAATAATATCTTGGTATGATAATGAAATGAGTTATACTGCTCAAATGGTTAGGACTGCGAAATATTTAATGGAGATAAGTGAAAAATAAAATTTTATAACAATAAAATAAATAGTAAATTAATGTTTATATAAATTAGTATAGAAAAGTGAATCCGTATATCTGCGGTTCTTTTTTATTTAATGAATAATATATTAAAAAACATGATTTGGTTTGATCTTCAGATATTTTTTAAATTTTATTAAATAAGATATTCTTGGCGATTTACTTATCAAGACTTTGTATCTCAAGTGACATTTTATATATTAACTTGAGACATTTTAAAAAGTTAACACTTAAGACATTATCATAAATTAAAAATTTTTAAAAAGAGACGTAATTTGAGTTCCGGTAAAATTTATAGTAAAAAGAAAAAATGAATTTGTTTTATCCACAAATTCACTTTTTTTGACAA
>CANQWY010000039.1 GCA_947627675.1 uncultured Bacilli bacterium | reverse complement strand
CATGTTTTTCTTCATGTCTTTTTTTTAAAATTCATCATTCATTAATAATTCAAATATATTTATATGCTTTATTCCTTAGTACTATTATTTTTAACTATATATAACAAACAATAAAACAACTATGTAATATTTTATAATTTTTCTAATATTTTTAATTCACAACCTACAAATACTACTAAATATCTTAAAGGATTATTTAATCTTTCATCTTTACTATATTCTATTAATTGATTTTTTCCTTCAATTATTTTTTCTTCTAGTAATTTATCAGTATAATCTTGATTTTTAATATATTTTAATTCTATTATGATATTATTTTTCATAAGTTTATTTTTACTCATTAAGTATATATCAATATAACCATTTTTTGTTGGATACTCCGTATAAACATCAAAATAATTATTTTTCATTAATAGACTAAAATAAATTACTTGAATATATTTTTCATCAAATTTGATAAATATTCTATTATCACTTAACTTTAATATTTCTTCTACATATTTACTTAATTCGCTTATTTTTCCTTCTTCTATTATTTCTTTTCTTATTTTACTAATTAAACTTGAATTAATATCTATATTAATATTACTTAAAACTTCTATAAAATAATTATTATACGTTTCTTTCATTACTTCATTTGGAATTTTAAAATTTATTAAGCCATAACTATCTTCTTTTATTGTTAAATACCCAAAATAATAAAGCAAACTTATTAAATCATCCTTTTTAAAATCAGCTTCTAATTTAAAACTATTTTGGATTTTTCCTGTTATTTCACCAGTCTTTAATAATTCATCCAAAATATCTTTATAAAGTGAATTGTTTTTTAATTTCAACAAATTTCCTATTTTTCCTGAATTAAAAGCTATATTTTTATCCATTAATTCTTTTGGTAAACATTTAAAAGCTTGATAATAATTTAATAGATACATTACTAAAGTTGCATTAAAAACTTTATCTGATGCTTGCTCATTAAACAAATAACCATCATAATTTTTAATCATTAAATCATATATTTCTTGAATATCTTTTTCTTCAACAACTTTTTTTAGTAATCCTTTTACTTCCTCATGAGTTAAACCTATCATTGAATTAAATCTTATGTCATGAGAAATATCTGTTGCAATATTAAATCCAGTTGTCATAGAATCTAAAGTAATTGGACATATTCCTGTTGCAAAAAACCTGCCTACTACACCTTCTTTTACATATATTTTTATATTGGCATAAAAACTTTTTACTATACCTGTTACAGTATTCTTAAATTTATCAGCACTTCCTTCTAAAATAGCATTTGTAAAATTATCATATTCGTCTATTATTATATAAATTTTTCGCATCGTTTCAAAACTGTCAATATAGCCTAAAAACATTTTCAACATGTCATCAGCATCATCATTATAATTTATTTCATAATTAAGGTCATACTTTTCAACAAACTTATTTATACCAAGAATTACACAGTTTTTAAAACTATTCTTTAAACCCTCTTCAGATTTATCTTCGCTTATTCCTGAAAAATCAAATTTTAAAATACAATAACTATTTTTTTCTTTAGTAGGATTATCATATACATAAGTGTCTTTAAATAAACTATCAAATAAATCTTTACAATTCACATCATAGTAATAACTCATCATACTGGTAAATAAACTTTTACCAAATCTTCCTGGCCTTAAATAAAATACTGTATCACTAACATTTTCTAATTTTTCTAAATAAGCTGTTTTATCTATATAGTAACAATCATCTTCAATTAACCTCTTATAATCTATCTTTCCGTAAGGTATTTTTTTCATAAATAAACCCTTCTTTCTTAAACATATTATAAACTAAGTCAATAAAGAAATCAATTGACTACATACTTTACAGAATATAATTCTAGTAAATAATCATTTAAAATATTAGAAAACCATTTTCTAAAAGAAATACCTTATTTTTTATCAGCAGGATATCCAACACTAATTATAATAATTAGTATGTTTATTAATAAATTCGAAAATTCCGAATTTTCTCATTATATCAATTACTGATAACTCTTCTTCTGATTTATAATATTATTGTAATAAACTTTTTAATTGACATTTTAAAGCAGCTTGAGGCTCTTGATTAGTGATTATCTTTATTATAATAATTAATCCATTTTTCTAAAGTTTCAAATGGAACATTCTATTTATTAACAAAATTATATAAATCTTTATATTCTTTTGAATTCATAGTCAACATCTTCTAAATTATTTTAGAAGAGTATCTTATCATAGCCTTATTACAATTACTTCATTTTAAAAATCCACTGAATAATATTTCAATATGTGATCATTCATTAGATAAAAAATCAAATACTTCGCTTTAATTTAAAACTATTTAAAATTTTTTTTATTCTTTCAGTATTGATAAATAAAATAGCAATTATCAATATTATTTCTAATGGATAAATTGAAAGATATACATCAATAGTAGCTTGAACAATAAGTAAACACCAAGTAATAACAATGGAAGAATAATTATTTATCAAAATATCTTTCCCAACTTCTTTTTTTCTAATCCAATAAATTAAAAAGCTAGAAACCATTGTAGCAATCGTTGCACCTTGAACTCCAATCAAATAAATTAATAATATATTAAGTACAACATTTGAAATAGTACCACAAATTGCTGACTTTGCCATTGCCTTTGACTTCTTTTGTGCAGATAATATTGGTCCTAAAAATCCAGATGCAGAATTAAATACACTACTTATTAAAAGAAAGGGCACAAAAATCCAAGCCTGATAAAAATCTTTAGAATACAAAATACCTGCAAGTAGACGAGAAAAAATTATTAGTAAAGAACAAATTATTGAAAAAACTAAATCTATATTTTCAAAATACGTACCATAAAATTCAGCAGAATCATAACTGTCATATTCTTTAATAGCAGAAATTTGCCATGCTTGAGTGAATATACTTTGAATAGTATTAATAATTGATGGAATTTTATATGAAATAGAAAGTAACCCTGTTGCAGCTAAACCACATATAAATGTAACTGCATATCTATCAGAAGCACTATTAATCCACCAACCAATTACTGTAAATATTAGTGGAACACAATACACAAGCATTTCTTTATTTAATTTTTTATTATAATTATGGAAATTAATGTATTTCCATATTTTAATTCTTAAAGTATAATAAAATACTTGAACGAATAATCCTAATATATTTGCCAAAATAAAGCCATTTAAACCAAGTTTAAAAACTAACAAAAATAAAAGATTTCCTATTATCGTAAAAAATGTCCCTAAAACACCTGCAATTCCCATATCTTTAACTCTTTCCATTCCTTTAGCTAATTGAGAAAAATACTCACTAAAGGAGTAAAATAAATAGTATAAAAATATTAAGATTTCATAACCATAAATCTGTTTTATTGGATCAAAAAAATAATTAATTAATAAAAAAATAAATACTAATAATGTAGATACTAATATATATTTCATTCCAATAGTTGCACATTCATCAACTTTAGTATTTTTTTCCATTGAAAATCTCATAATGGCATCAACTATATTTAGAGTTAAAATTGGAAAAATTAATTGAATTGTAGAAATTATTAAGTCATAAAGTCCATATTCTTTTGTTGTTAAAATATTAGTATATAAAGGTATCAATAAGAAAATAAGTATCTTTGAAGAAAACTTACTTATAGTTAAGATACCAAGATTTTTAAATAAATATTTACCTCTTTTTTTCATAAAATAAACACTTCTTTCATCATAAAATACTAAAAATATACTTTATACTGAATTTATCATTGCTCTTCTTTTAACATATTCAATAACTCATCTTTAGAATTTGGGATTATTATTTTTCCTAGTCCAATAGTTTTATCAATTTTTTTTAAATATTTGTAAAAATTAGGGCTTAATACATCGGATTTTTTTTCTGTGCAATTGTATAATAAAAAAGTTTTAATATCTTCATTAAAATATAATTTTGATGCTAAAATACTTCCAGATGATATTGTAACAAAAACTTTATCAGTATAGTCTTCATTCATTTGTATAATTTCCCATGGAACTCCAATATCTTTTAAAACTTCTACACCAAGTTTTTCAAATCTATTTATGCTATTTCGTGGGTGTAATTTAACAATTATATTATTTTTTCCTACCACATTAACTATGTCATTTATTAATGGAAAATCATTTATCCCTTTATTGTCACAAAAAAATGACTCTTCAAAAAATATATACTTTTGTTTAATAGTTTGAGGTTTGTAGTTAAATACTAAATTTAGAGTATTTTTCAAATCAATATTATTTTTATCTAAATCTGGAATTTTCTCTATTTTCCAATCGGTTTCATAACATAATAATTCTGGATGATATAAATACAATTTACTAATCATACTTGTTGTATTTTTTTTACCACAAATCAAACATAATATTTTATTAATAATGTTTGATACCTTATATTTTTTGCAATCCTGTATAAGTGAATTGGTATAAGTATCAAAACCCTCATCATATTTTGAACAAACCAATTTTTTATTTTTCTTTAACAATTCGTCAAGCACACACCCAGTTAACATATCAACATTAAAAAATAATAATTCATCATATTTTTCAAAAGAAGTTTTAAGAATTCTTTTTCTATTAAAATATCTATCAAAAAAATAATAATTATATTTTTTAATTCCAGTAGAATTAAGAATATCTTTACATCTAATATAATAAATCTTATTAAAAACATTTGTTTTTCTTAAATTTTCAATTTTATTTTCCATTCCAATTGACATATCAGTTAAAATGACATCATTAATTTCATTCTTAAAAAAATTTAATGATAAGTTACCTGCTGTAATTAATTGAAAGTAAGTATTAACAATAAAAATATTTTTTTTCATTGATATACCTCCTAAAAATAATTTTAATAATTTATTTATTGTTTTTCGATTATATAATCTATAACTTCAAGAACAGCCAAATATCCACCATTATAATTTGAAACAAAATCACAAATTTCTTTAACTTTCTTGCAAGCATCTTTCATCATCAACAATTATTGCTATTTGGCTAGGATATATACTATATTAAAGCATTAACCTTGTCTTTATAATTTTGTAAAACTTCCTTAACACCCAATTCTTGAGCTCTAATCATGACAATATTAGATTTTCTTCCAGTTAATATAACGGGAATTATACCATTTTCAGATATTTTTTTATACCCAAGCCATCTTTTACATTAAATGCTTTAAAGACTTCTCCACTATTTCCTATATAAATTTCCTATCTAGAACGACCTACAACTGATTGTTGAGATAAACTATTTAAGTATTCATTATATATGCTTTTTGCATATTCTTCATTAAACGCAACTTTTTTATCATCACTTAACATTGATAATAATAAAGATAACTCATCAGATTTTACATTGCATTTATTTATAAAAAAGTTTACATAAGATGGCGTACATTCATTTAAAGATGATAGTAAATAATTAGTGGAATAGCCCCAAGAATATTCAGGCTTAAAAAATTCTATTACATCATTTATTATTTTATATACTGGTATCAAATTATAGTTTTTTTGATAATTATCATTCAAATAATTCATAATAAGCTCACTTGGAACATTGCCTGCTCCTTTACCCATTCCATTTAATGAACTATCTAACATAAGTCTTCGATTAACATCATTACTTAATAATTCTAAAGAATTAGAATATGCTAATTGAAGATTATTATGTCCATGAAAGCCAACTGCCATATCTTTAATCAAATGCTCATCTACTATTTTTAAAATCCTAGAGCAGTCACCAAATTGCATCTCACCAAAACTATCAACAATGTAAAATGCAGTAGCTTCAGGAACTATGATATTTATTTTTCTAACTAAGCTTATTATTTCATTGTCTGAATAACTCATTATTACCATAGGTTGAATAAATACTTTATAACCTTTTTCACTTATGATTTTAGCAGCTTTGATAGCATTATCACAGTCTTTTTTATGAAAAGCTATTCTAATTCCATCAATTCCTTCTTTTCTCCTAAATGGCAATTCATTAAAATCATAAGTACCATAATCAATCATAGCAACATAAGTGGCATTTTCTTTCTTTTTACCTAAAAATTTATTTACATCATCTACATCTAAGAATTGTGTTCTTTCTTCCTTACTACCTTTTTTTGAATTAATATAACCAAGTTCAATATATTCAATATTGCTATTTTCAATAGCTCTTTTTATTTTATTCATTGCAATGCTACCAAAATTAAAGTTGTTTACACATCCACCATCTCTTAAGGTACAATCTAATAATGCAATTCTTTTCTTATACTTTTCTAAATCACTGCTATCTAACATTTTCTCTGCAAGTTGGAAGTCTTCAGGATAATTAATATCAATCATTTCTTTTTTGTTTACTTCAATTATTTTAGGATTAATACCTATTCTTCTCTTATATTTTTCAAATACTTCTTTCGTAAAAACATAGACTCCTGAAGTTTCGCGATATAGGCATGACAAATCTTGACTTCTTGGCAAATTTTTAGCGTCAAAATTCAATGGCTCACCATTTTGCCATAAAAAGTCTTGAATTTTTTCAGCAGTAAAAGAGGAATCATACTCACCACTAATCACGGCATTTAATTCCTCATTGATTGTGTCTTTAGTAATAAATGGTGCAGTTGCATGAGCATATACATAAATATCAGCATCAACTTCGGACATAAAACTTTCGAATATTTGAGTAAAATTAGCTGTTGGCAAATCTAAATATTTAGGTCTTTTCAAAAATTTAACATTTGAATCTAAATATTGACAAATTTCGTCACTACTACAATAAACATACACATCATCTATTTTTTCTATTGTCTTTAAAGTATTCAAAATATACTTAATAAGAGGTTTATTACCTAACATTTTTGTATTTTTATGAGGCAACCTTTCATTATTTAATTTAATTGGTATTACACTTACAATTTTCATTTTTATCATTCTCCATTTCTTTTTTTTATTGTTTGAAGTATAATTTTTACTTTTTTTAAATTTATTTTTATTACAAAATTATAGTATTTGCTATTTTTATGTTAAAGATTTACAATTTTCAAAGTCATTACTTCTCTCCTTTAAATAGATATTTACATTATATTTTAATATTCAAAAAATTCATTCATTTTTAATTCAATTATCAGCAGTTGCTAATTTATTAGAAGATTGCTTGTAACAATAATCTAAAACAACAAAAACTGCAAAAAAGTTATTCATAAAATATATTTCTATATTGTCAGTGAAGTATAAAATAAAAGAATAAACAATTACACATATATAAAGAGCTGCTACTTTAAAATTAAATTTTTTAAGATAGCTTTTAGGAATTTTAAATAAATAATACCACATCCACACACCAAATATTATGAATCCATTTTCTAAATACATTTTCAAAATATCGCTGTGAAGTCCACCAACTTTTAGATATGCCAATTCTTCAACCAAAATTTTTGAAATAGAATTTCTTCCTAATCCTAAAAATTTTAGTGAAAAACTTCCATAGTTTATTAAAGCAGAATAGTAATAATTTCTTCCCATTAAGTCAATATTTAATTTACTGAAAAATGAATAAATTTCATTTCCTTCGAAAATTAAATATACAAATAAATATGATAAGACAAATATAAACATACTAATCCATTTCATAGTCTTTATTTTTCTTTTTTCTGTATTCTTATTTTTTATAAAAAATCTAATACAAAAATAAGAAACTAAAACTCCAATAATAGCAATACGTTTTACTCCCAACAAAAATATGAGCAAAACAATAAATAAAATTATAAAGTCTTTTTTTAATAATTTGTTTTTTTTGTAAAGATAATATATTATTAAATAGCCCAATGATAATACCAATTCATGTAATTCTAAATAATTATATTTAAAACCTAATTTAGCACCCATACCTACGGCAATATTAGTATAACCTTGTAATATTGCATAAGGAAAAATATAGAACCCTTTCGTAATTAAACTAAAACCAACAGAAGAAAGCCAGGAGAATACAACAGAAATAACATTATATTTTAATGCCTTTTCTTTAAACAAATACACAGAACAAATTGCCAAAATAACAGGAACATAAGTAGTTATATTAGAAGTCAAATATTTCTTATCCATTATACCTATAAATGACATAACTATTGAATATGCATGAATAATAATTATCGGTGTTAGATATAATTTGAAAAAATATTTATAATCAAAATCTTGCTTTTTACTTTTTAAAGCAACTAAAATAGTAAAAAATATAACTATAATACCAATAATAGATTGTACATGTCTATTAACAGTATAATCACCAACTCTTGTAGTAAACGCTATAGTCATAAGCAATACATATATTAATGATAGTATATTTACATTATTTGAACTATAACCTTTAATAACTCATCACTCCTTTTTATTAACTTTTCATTTAACTTTATATTAGATTAAGATTTATTAATATTAAAATTAAAACATTCATTTTATTTTTAACTAAAGTTAAAAATAATTTTTGTTTAAATCCAGTTTTAGTTATTGGATATTTGGAAACTAAATTTGCAACTAAATCATCATTCGTAAAATTTGATATTGTATTTAAAATATCTTTAGTTTTTTTATTAGAAATCTTCTTTTTTTCTTGATGAAGACATGTTTTTAAATATACAAAGAAAATTCTCGATAACCTATCATAAACATCATGACCATATCCCATTTCTTTTAATCTTTTAGCAATTTCAAAATATAATTCTTTTGAACGCTCAAATCGATTTTCTTTATAACTCCTTGTTAATGATTTAGGATTAAATCTATAATTATAACCAACATAATCCAATAAATAGGCTTTTTTCGCTAATTTACAAAAATCTATATTAAAAATTATATCTTCAGAAATAATTTCTCTTTCAGAAACAAAGGTAAGTTTTTTTTCTTTAATGATTGATGTCTTATACAATGTGGCACACACACTCATTTCTATACTATCTTTTTTTTCTGGAGACGATCCAATTAAACGTGGCAGAAATTTATCAATTATACCATCTTTTTCAAATAATTCAGAAGAATATTGAGTAGTTGATAATTTATTATGATTATCATCAACTCTTCTAAAGCCTGATTTAACTACATCCAAATCATATTTTTTTGCCATATTAACTAATTTTTCTATCATGTCATTGTCTATGTAATCATCAGAATCTAAAAATAATATAAAATCACCATTTGCATATTCTAATCCTCTATTTCTAGAAATACCTAAACCTTCATTTTTTTTGTGTATTACACTAATGTTGTCAAATTTATTTGCATATTGATCACACATAGTTTTTGAATTATCTTTGGATCCATCATCTACCAAAATTATTTCTATTGCTTTATAAGTTTGATTTAGAACACTATCAACACATTCTTTTAAATATTTTTCCATATTATAAACCGAAATAATAATAGTAACTAACATTCTTTCACTCATTTCTATTTTTATTTTTATATCAGATTATTTTACTTTTATTTACTTAAGTTATTAAAAGTTTCCTCTAAATTTATATACTTATTTTTACCAAAAGGTTCATAAGAAGCTAGTATGTAATTTCTATTAAATAATTGCCTTACTTTATAATATTTTTGATCAATATTCCAATTCTTTACTGTAAAAAATATTTTATTTTTAAAAGGTAATTTAAAAAACTCCTTAACATCTTGTTCAGTACACATATTTTGGTCATTAAACTTTACTATTAAATTTTCAAAATTAACTCTCTTGCATCTTCTTTCCCACTTTTCTTTAGCTTCTTTTGCTGACTTATAGTGTAGAAAAAATATTTCTATATCATTAATCTTTCCTATTGGAAAAGTACCACTTCTTTTATCACTCATAAATAATTCTTTCCATTTTGATTCACTAGGATTTATAAATGTCAATTTTGTATTCAAGTTTTTTTTCAAATTTTTTAAAAATTTTATATAATCTTCAGCATAAAAGTACAAACCAACCGTGGGAGTATTTTTTCTTAAATTATAGCTTTCATAAATCATACCACCCCAACAATTATTAGATATTATTGTGAAATCAGTATTTTTTAGCTTTTTTTGCCGTTTTTTTGCAAATAGTTTTCTTCTTACTTTCAATAATTTTAAACGCAATCCTTCATAAGTCATATTAATCACTAACACTTTCTATTAAGTTAAAATATAATCTTTCAAGTTTCTTTACATTTTCACTAATGTCAAAACCTTTACTTTTTATAATCTTTAATAATTTTTCACTATTTTTGTTTCTATTTAGTAATTTAGTACTAGTAATTTTATCAACCCAAACATCTTCTTGAACGTCTATTGATAAAAATTCAATTAAACCAGTGAGATTACAGTTTTTCGTTACTTTATCAGACACAATTATAGGTAATCCAACAGATTGCCATTCAACTAGTACAAGTGGAAATCCCTCATACAAAGAAGGTAAAATCATTAAATCCATTGCTTGCAACCATTCATAAACATTGTCAACTGCTCCAACAAAAACAATATTATCGTAAATATTTAATTCTTTTGATAATGTGACAATATTATCAAATAATCTTCCTGTTCCTATCAATACTAATTTATAATTTTCATCAATTTCTAGTAATTTTTTGAAAATATGTAATATATATTTATGATTTTTTTGTTCACTAAAAGATCCAACATGTCCGATTACTTTTTTATCATTAAAATTATACTTTTTTCTTATTTTTTTTCTAATGTTATCATCAAATTTGTACTGTTCAACATTAATACCATTATTTATTATTTCAAAATTCTTTTTTCCAAATAACCAATTTCCTGCCTCCTCACCGCAAGCAATTCCATAAGTATATAGTGAATTAAAAAAAGGAGTAACAATTCTATTGATGACTGGATGATTACAACAAGTATTATGACTATGAACTATCCTTATTTTACATTTATTTTTTTTAGCAATAAGTAATTCAAATATTAGTAATCTGCTATTTCCATGAATATGCACAATATCAAATTTATTTTTTTTCATAATATTATTTAAATCTTTATAATAATTCAGAGCGCTCGAATCTTTGTTAAATCCTAAATAAACTTTTATACCATTTTGTTTTAATTGCTCAATAAGAGTATCTTTAGCAGGTTGGCCAGTAAAAATGCTTATTTCAAATTTTGATTTATCTATAAATTCAGCATAATTTAATACCACTTTACTTATCCCATTAACCGCAAAGTTTTTAACTATATATAAAATGTTCTTTTTCATCATTAATCGTCCTCAATTCTTAAATAAATCTACCAACTCTCCATATAAGTTATCAACACAAATACTAGTTTCTTTATTAATATTTTGTTTTATCAATTCTGTTATTTCTTTATCATTTGAATTTGAAATATTATAAATATTAATTACTTTATCTTTTATAATGTCATATACACCAGATATTTTATTATTAAGATTATCAACAAAAAGACAAGGTTTATTGTTTAAAATAGAAAAAATCATACCATGTAATCTATCAGTAAGAATTAAGTTACATTGTTTAAACTCCATCATTTTCTTCATTAATATTTTTTCTCTATTGATATTATTGATTTCTTTTACATCACTTATCGTGTCTAGAAGATATATTTTATATTTATCATCTACTAAACTAATTAGCATTTTTCTTTCATTTATATTCAAAAGACTTTCTTTATCATTTCTTAAACAAATCCCAATTAAATCATTTTTATTAGTGTTTTGTTTATTTTGATATGCCTTTTTTAAATAAAAGACAATATCGGGCACTAAAAAGACATTCTTATACAACTTTTTCATAATTTCATAACTTTTTTGCTCTCTAGCACATAAATAAACATAACTTTTATTATAAAATTTTAAAGATTTTTTAACTTCTTTTTTTCCATATCTAGTATTTGAATAATCAAATGTTTGAGGGAATATGATTATTTTGTTGGTAAAATGTTTAATTATTAGTCTTCTTATAGCCTCATAACGAGGATAAAAATCACCAAAATTTCCACCCCCACTTAAAATAATAATATCTTCTTTTTTAATAACTTTTTTTAAATATTTTAAATTTCTAGTAACATTTTTTTCGGATATTTCTATAAAATTATAGTTAATAAAATTATCATTTATAAATTTATTAATAGCTAAAGCAATAGCTTGATCACCAAGATTATCATAGGTTGGTGCATCTAAATAAAATATAGTTTTTTTTTCATTGTGTAAATTTTCAATACTTTCTTTAATATTTTCTTTCTTAATAAAGGAAAAAAAATTTTTAATTAAGAAGTTTACTTCAATTGGAAATAATCTTTTTAAATTCATTTTTTTAAATTTTTATACTTTCTATAAAAATAACGTATTGTATTATCATATCTTCCAATTAAAGTACTCTTAAGTTTATTTATTTTACTATATTTTTCATTGCTTTCTTGTAATTTAGAATTTAAAAATTTAAGCATTGTTTCACTATACCACTTTGCCTCTTTTCTGTTTCTTAATTCTGCATACGTTGGAGTTTTAATTTCAGGAATAACACCCAGTGACATAAAATGGCTCGAATTCATACAAAATGGGGATTTACAATGCTTTCCAATAGCTATAAAATTAATTTTCTCATTTGGATTTTTGAAAATATCTTGATAAATATAAGAACTATAACATCTTCTCATTATTCCAGTTGATAAATCTAAAATTCCAGTCCAATCACCAGCATAACAAAATTCATTCCGTTTAACATTGAAATTTTTCATTGTAAACTCAAATAATGGGGACTTGAAACTATCACCCTGTTTTTTATAATCTTCTGAACTTAATTTTGTCAATAATTCAATTTTTTCTAATTGAGAATTTTCTTCTTTTCTAGTTGCAGCTATTTGAGGCATTGCACCAGTATTTTCAACACATAATTTTTTCATTTCTTCTAAATAAGGAATATATTCATCACACATGTTAAATTGGGCTAATATAGAGGCACCAGAGTCTTTAACCATATTTATGTTTTTAAAAAATTCATCAAGTAATTTATATTTCTTTAATTCTAAATAATGGAAAGAAAAAGAAAAATGTAAATGACTAACATATTTTATGTTTTTGGTAAGGATAGCTTTAATTCTTTTTCCCAAAGTACCATTAGTTGTTATATTTACATAATGTCCTTGTTTAAGAATATTGTAAACGATATCTTCTAATTGAGGTTGCATAGTAGTTTCACCTGCACCACATATACTAAAATAGCATAGCCCACCCAAACGTTTTTTAGTGAGTGCTTTTCCTATTTCTTCAGGAGTATATTTTAGATTAGCAACCTTGTTTTTCCTGTTTTCTCTTTGAATTACATAGCAATAACTACATCGTAAATTACAAGCAGTTATTGGAATTAAACATTCAAAAAACCTTTTAATCTTATCCATTTTTATTCCCCGTTTCTTTCATGATTTCATTAATTATCTGACTATCAACATTAAAATCAAATTTTCTAGCAAAAATACACTTTGATTTTTTTATTTCAGGATAGTCAGTAATACACCATATATATGGACTACCATTTTTACCTCTCTCATCAATATCAATCAAACGAACATTAGCCAAACAATCACCATCATACTTTCTATTAAAAAGTTTATTTTCAAAGTTTGAATTATAAATTAAAGTTTGGATAAATAATTCATCAGCACACTTTGTTTTATGAAAAATCTTATAAATCTCATCTTCGCAAGAAATTATATATTTAGCACAATCATCTGTTATACTAAACCATTGTGATCCATACTTTATTTCTTTTGTTGTCTTTTTTAAGCGATTGATACCCAATAAAATTTGAATACATAATGAAAATCTCTCAATAAAATCAAAAAATTTATTAAAGATTTTTTTCCTAAATCTTCTTCTGTAATTAGTAAAAAAATGATAATATTTAACTCTTCTTAATATTTCTTTATCATTACTTAATCTTTGATTAGACGCATACGATATAAATTCATATCCTTTATTTTTTTCAAAAAAATCAAAAAAATATTTTTTACTTTTAATCATTAAATCTGCACCAGAAAGCAAATGATAATAACTATAATGATTCTTTATTGCTTGCTTCAATAAAAATAATTCAGTTTGTACCAATTCAAAACTTCCCCAATAAACTTTGTATTTCTTTAATACTTTAATATTTGATTTTTTTACTGATGAATTTATTAATTTATATGGAATATTATTTACTTTACTATCTATATGAATATAAATATCATTTCTTTCATCATCTAATTGTTTTAAAAGAAAAACTAATTGATTCCAATTTCTGTGTGCAATTATAAGAAAAGCATGTTTCATTTTATCACCTATAACCTACATTATATTTTCTATTTCTTTCATCAAATTTTCATTAAATTTGTCATTATTTGAACAACATAGCTTGTCCATTTTTTTTGTTATATTATTATAATTAGTTATAGCATTTTCTAATTGTTTTTTAGTTTCAACAACAATAATATTATTCATTCTCTTTTCAACTTGCTTGGCAAAGTCTAATTGATGATCATTAACATGTTCATTAAACTCTTTTTTTCTAGGAACAACAATAGGTATTTTTCCAATAGATAGTGGAGCAATAAAACTTGCAGGACCTCCATGTGATATTACTATCCTAGCATCACTAACATATTTTTGCATTTCCTCATAACCAATAAGTTTGTATGTTTTACAATTTTTAGATTCAAAATCAGTATATCCTTTTTGAATTATAACTTTTTCTTTAATAACTTTTTTTTCTACTAATTCGTCAACCCATTTTAATAACCTATCAAATGATTGCTCGTGAGTACCAACAGTTACAAATATCATTACAATCACCTTTAAAAAATGCTACCTAAATTTATAGCTTTAGGATAAACTTTCTTCATTTCGTCCCATTGAACAATAAATTTATCAGTAACTGGATAAACTAACTTACCAGTCATAGTTGGCTTATTAATTCTATCAAATACTTCTATATATACAGTTTTAGCTCCTTTTAACTTACCTAGCCAAAAAAACGGGATTGCAACAGCTGCACCAGAAGAAATAATTAGGTCAGCTTTTTCTTTTCTTAAAATTTTAATAGCAAGAAAAGTATTTTTTATAAGATTTATTAAATTTCTATTTGTAGGAAAATAACAATGATAAACTTTCTCATCTTTTAAAATACTATTAGCGTCTAACTTATCAAAAGTTACCCAAAAACGATCATTTTTTTCCCATAGTTGTTTTAACATATAAAGATGTGTCAAATGACCTCCTGATGAGCCAACTAAACATATCTTTAACTTTTCATTTTTTTTCATATAAAAATATCTCCTTTTATTAAAAAAATAAAATTAATGTATATTTTTTATATATAAACACAAATTTTATTAATTTATTTACAATAAATTAATTATTCTCTGCTTCATAATATTCTAATAAAGCCCCAAATTTTTTAAATATTATTTTTATGTCCATTTTTAAATCACAATTTTCAGAATAAAATCTCTCAAGTTCTAATCTTTTTTTTGCATAAGAAAATATAATTAAAAATATTAATTAAATAATCTTTATATGAATTACTCAATATTTTTAGTATAAAT
>CANQWY010000038.1 GCA_947627675.1 uncultured Bacilli bacterium | reverse complement strand
ATCCATTATGTTTGAAGGGAGGATTTAGTTCAATTGACAATTTAATATTCTATGATATGATTAAATCATAGAAAAAGGAACCCACTAAGATTCCTATAAAACTAAACTATCATGGATAGATAGATTTTACACAGAAATTTTTACACTCTCAATAGAATAAATTATCATTTTAATTTATAAATTTTATTTCCATCTTTCACTTCTTTAGTCGAATCAAAATGTTTTATATTTTGTCTTTCTAATATTTCTAAATATAGATCTAATTGTTTATTAATATTTATATATCCATATTCTACTAGTTGGCTATCATTGCTAATTTTTTCTTCTTCTTTCTTTTCCATTATTTTTAATTGTTCATCTATAGTTCTATTTTCTAAAATGTTTACATTACATGCTACATTTACTAAATCCTTTCTTATATCTTTGCTTTTTTCATTTTTAACTACTTCCATTATCCTTAATTGTTCTTCTATATTTCTATTTTGTAAAATGCTTATATTCCATGCTACATCTACTAAATCTTTTCTTATATCTTCATTCTTTTCATTTTTAATGACTTCTATTATTTTTAATTGCTCTTCTATATTTCTATTTTGTAAAATGACTACACATGCTACTTTTACTAAATCATATCTTATATCTTCATTCTTTTCATTTTTAATTATTTCCATTATTTTTAATTGTTCATCTATAGTTCCATTTTCTAAAATGTTAGTATCACATGCTAATTTTACTAAATCCTTTCTTATATCTTCGTTTTTTTCATTTTTAACTACTTCAATTATTTTTAATTGTTCTTCTATAGTTCTATTTTTTAAAATAGTTGCACTACATGCTAATTTTACTAAATCCTTTCTTATATCTTCATTTTTTTCATTTTTAACTATTTCCATTATTTTTATTAGTTCTTTCATAGTTCTTTTTTGTAAAATGACTGCACGCGCTACATTTACTAAATCATTTTTTATATCTTCATTTTTTTCATTTTTAATTACTTTAATTATTTTTGCTAATTCTTCCATAGTTTTATTTTCTAAAATGTCTTCTACATTACATGCTACGTTTACTAAATCATTTCTTATATCTTCATTTTCTTCATTTTTAACTACTTTCATTAATTCTATTTGTTCATCTATAGTTCTTTTTTGTAAAATGACTGCATTACGTGCTACGTTTACTAAATCATTTCTTATATCTTTATTTTTTTCATTTTTAACTATTTCCATTATTTTTAATTGTTCGTCTATAGTTCTTTTTTCTAGAATGTCAGCATTATGTGCTACGTTTACTAAATCATTTCTTATATCTTCATTTTCTTCATTTTTAACTACTTTCATTATTTCTATTTGTTCATCTATAGTTCTTTTTTGTAAAATGACTGCATTACGTGCTACATTTACTAAATCATTTCTTATATCTTTATTTTTTTCATTTTTAACTACTTTCATTATTTTTAATTGTTCTTCTATAGTTCTTTTTTCTAAAATGCCTAAATTACGTGCTATTTTTACTAAATCATATTTTATATCTTCATTTTTTTCATTTTTAACTACTTCCATTATTTTTATTAGTTCTTTCATAGTTCTTTTTTTTAAGAATACTACTACATTACGTGCTAATTTTACTAAATCTTTTCTTATATCTTCATTTTTTTCATTTTTAACTATTTCCATTATTTTTATTAATTCTTTTATATTTCTTTTTTTAAAAATGACTACATAACTTGCTAATTTTACTAAATCATTTCTTATATCTTCATTTTTTTCATTAAGTATGTAATCTATAATTTCTTCATCTATATCTACTAAATTCATAATAATTTCGTAGTCTATATTGGTATTTAATAACTTTCTTAATTGTTCAGTTTTCATTATATTATTCCTCCCTAATTAGCTTTTATTATATAGTATTTTTAGTATGATATCAATAAAATTATTTTGTTTATTGTTTGAAATTGCGTGGTTAAACATAAATATAAAATATAATGAATAGATTTTTAGATAACGAAATTTAATTAAAAAAGAACAATTTACTTTATTTAATAATAATAGGTGAATTTTAGAGAGAAACTCTCGAATAGATAACCGTTTTTAATAATTGGTAACCAATAAAGATAAACTTTATTGAGAAAATAATGTTAAAAATATGAAATAAAAAATCAATAGTCAAGATAGACTTATTTTAATATGAACCAAATTTTTTGGACACAGGGGAAGAGGTTTTTATAGTGTTCCGTACATGGTATATATCTAGTTGGTGAAAGTCTAATACACACGTAGATATCGACGAAGTGTTAGGAAAACGCAAAGCATTAATCGTGAGGTTAGGGCTAAAGTAAGTGTGAAACGAAATCGGGGGGGACTAACAAACAGAAACTTACTATAAGGCTTTCTGCATGAACAGATAAGGTTACTATACAAACTTAATTTAAAAAGATCTCGTAATTTATGTAGTAAAGTAAGTAGTTAATCGATGAAAGATATATGTCTTACCACGGATTAAGGAGAACCCTATTAAAAAAATAGTCGAAAAAGGTTTACTATGAGAAGGCAGTAGAGGTCATATTATTAGGAAACTAGGAGGGACTGAATAATTTGTAGTTTTTTTATACTAAACTTGAAATAGTTTATAATCACAATAAATAAAAGTAATAATACCAAGTGTATTTTTGGAATGTACCCCTAAAAAGATGATTGATCTTTGTACGAAATTAGAAGGGTGTAAACAAATATGGAACTTTTAGAAAAAGTACTTTCCAGATAAAACTTAAATAATTCTTATAAACAAGTTACAAAAACCAAGGAACAAGTGTAGTTGAAAGAGTTACCGTTGAAGAACTATTTTCTTATATCAAAGAACACAAAGAAGAAATAATTTATAAGATAAGAGAGTCTGTAAATAAAACTGTGTAAATAAAAATCTTTCCATGATAAAATAAAAGAAATGGAGAGATTTTTATAATGAAAGAAAATAATCAAGGAAAAGAAATATTAAAATTATTACAAGAGAACTACGATATTAAAACAGCCCAGGATTTATCAGGAGCATTAAAAGATATGTTTAAAGGGGCATTACAGGAGATGATGAATGCAGAATTCGATACATTAATGGGATACTCCAAATATGATAAAAAAAGTGAAAAAACAAATTATAGAAATGGAACAACTAAAAAGAAATTAAAAAGTGAGTTTGGAGAGTTTGACTTTGAAACACCAAGGGATAGAAATGGCGAATTTGAGCCAAAAATAGTACCTAAAAATACAAGAGATGTATCAGGAATAGAAGATAAAATAATATCCCTTTATGGAAGAGGATTAACAACACGAGAAATAAATGAACAAATCCAAGATTTATATGGAATAGAAGTATCAGCAACAATGGTAAGTAATATAACCGATCAAATCATACCAGAAATAAAAGAATGGCAAGAAAGACCATTAGATAGTGTATATCCATTTGTATTTATAGATGCAGTACATTTTAGTGTAAGAGAAGATAATCATGTAGTAAAGAAAGCAGCTTATATTGTACTAGGAATAAATTCAGAAGGATTTAAAGAAATATTAGGAATATGGATAGGAGAAAATGAATCAGCCAAATATTGGTTAGGAGTATTAAATGAAATAAAACAAAGAGGGGTAAAAGATATACTTATATTATGTAGTGATAATTTAACAGGAATAAAGGATGCTATTAATACAGCATATCCAAATACAGTACAGCAAAGATGTATAGTCCATATGATAAGAAATTCAGTAAGATATGTTAATTATAAAGATTTAAAAGAATTTACTAAAGATTTAAAACAAATATACACATCTAGTAATGAGAAAAAAGGATATGATAAATTACAGGAAATAAAAAATAAATGGAAGGATAAATATTTAGTATCATTTAAAACGTGGGAAGAAAATTGGGATGCCATATGTCCATTCTTTCAGTTTTCAGAACATATAAGAAGAATAATGTATACAACCAATACAATAGAATCTTTAAATAGACAATTTCGAAAATATACAAAAACAAAATCTGTATTTCCAACAGATATGTCCCTATTAAAGTGTATATATTTATCTACTAAAAATATATCAAAAAAATGGGACCAAGCATATAGAAATTGGGGAACAATATTATCTGAATTATCCATTATGTTTGATGGTAGAATTTAGTTCTTTGAAATTTATTATTTATATGTTATTATTTTAATAACAAAAAGAAGTAAGAATTAACTTACTTCCTATCGTGGAAAGTTCCATTTACACAGAATTACTTACACACTCAGATAAGAAATAGGGAATATAAACCATTTACACAGAATTCCTTACACACTCCCTTACACACTCACACAGTTTTATTTACAGACTCTACAGACTCCAGAATTCCTTACATAATCAATCATCATTTTCTTTCATAATAAAAATAAAAATCTCTCCATTTCTTTTACTTTATCATGGGAAGATTTCTTATTTACATATTTTTATTTACAGCTCAATTATTTTTTAATTTATAAATTTTATTTCCATCTTTTACTTCTTTAGTTGAATCAAAATGTTTTATATTTTGACTTTCTAATATTTCTAAATATAGATCTAATTGTTTATTAATACTTATATATTCATATTCTACAAGTTTACTATCATTGCTAATTTTTTCTTCTTTTTTCTTTTTCATTATTTTTAATTGTTCATCTATAGTTCTATTTTTCAAAATTTCTATATCACATGCTACATTTACTAAATCATTTCTTATATCTTCATTCTTTTCATTTTTAATTACTTCCATTATTCTCAATTGTTCATCTATAGTTCTATTTTCTAAAATGTTTATATCACGTGCTACATCTACTAAATCATTTCTTATATCTTTGCTTTCTTCATTTTTAACTACTTCCATTATTTTCAATTGTTCTTCTATAGTTCTTTTTTTTAAAATGTCTACATTACGTGCTACATTTACTAAATCCTTTCTTATATTTTTATTTTTAATTACTTTAATTGTTTTTATTAATTCTTCCATAGTTTTATTTTCTAAAATGTCTTCTACATTACATGCTATTTTTATTAAATCATTTATTACATTTTTATTTTTTTCATTTTCAACTATTTCCATTATTTTTAATTGCTCTTCTATAGTTCTTTTTTTTAAAATTTCTACATTACATGCTACATTTACTAAATCCTTTCTTATATCTTCACTTTTTTTATTTTTAACTACTTCCATTATTTTTAATTGCTCCTCTATATTTCTCCATAATAAAATATTTGTATTCCATGCTATTTTTTTTAAATCATTTCTTATAACTTTATCTTTTTCATTTTTAATTACTTCCATTATTTTTATTTGTTCATCTATAGTTCTTTTTTTTAAAATGTCTACATTACGTGCTACATTTACTAAATCATTTCTTATATCTTCACTTTTTTCATTTTTAACTACTTTCATTATTTTTAATTGCTCTTCCATATCTCTTTTTTCCAAAATGTCTATATCCTGTGCTACATTTACTAAATCATTTCTTATATCTTCATTCTTTTCATTTTTAACTACTTTCATTATTTTTAATTGCTCTTCCATATCTCTTTTTTCCAAAATGTCTATATCCTGTGCTACATTTACTAAATCATTTCTTATATCTTCATTCTTTTCATTTTTAACTAATTCCATTATTTTTAATTGTTCTTCTATAGTTCTTTTTTCTAAAATGTCTACATTACGTGCTAATTTTACTAAATCATATCTTATATCTTCGTTTTTTTCATTTTTAACTATTTCCATTATTTTTAATTGTTCGTCTATAGTTCTTTTTTCTAGAATGTCAGCATTATGTGCTACGTTTACTAAATCATTTCTTATATCTTCATTTTCTTCATTTTTAACTACTTTCATTATTTCTATTTGTTCATCTATAGTTCTTTTTTGTAAAATGACTGCATTACGTGCTACATTTACTAAATCATTTCTTATATCTTTATTTTTTTCATTTTTAACTACTTTCATTATTTTTAATTGTTCTTCTATAGTTCTCCATAATAAAATATTTGTATTCCATGCTAATTTTACTAAATCCTTTCTTATATCTTCATTTTCTTCATTTTTAACTACTTCCATTATTTCTATTTGTTCTTCTATAGTTCTTTTTTCTAAAATGTTTACATTACATGCTACGTTTACTAAATTATTTCTTATATTTTTGTTTTTTTCATTTTTAACTACTTCCATTATTTCTATTTGTTCTTCTATAGTTCTCCATAATAAAATATTTGTATTCCATGCTATATTTACTAAATCATTTCTTATATCTTTGTTTTTTTCGTTTTTAACTACTTTCATTATTTTTAATTGTTCTTCTATATTTTTATATAATAAAATACTTGTATCACATGCTAATTTTACTAAATCTTTTCTTATATCTTCATTTTTTTCATTTTTAACTATTTCCATTATTTTTAATTGTTCTTCTATAGTTCTTTTTTCTAAAATGTTTACATTACATGCCACATTTACTAAATCATTTCTTATAACTCTATCTTTTTCATTAAGTATGTAATCTATAATTTCTTCATCTATATCTACTAAATTCATAATAATTTCGTAGTCTATATTGGTATTTAATAACTTTCTTAATTGTTCAGTTTTCATTATATTATTCCTCCCTAATTAGATTTTATTATATAGTATTTTTAGTATGATATCAATAAAATTATTTTATTTATTGTTTGAAATTGCATGGTTAAACATAAATATAAAATATAATGAATAGATTTTTAGGTAATGAAATTTAATTAAAAAAGAACAATTTATTTTATTTAATAGTAAAAAACATTTAGAAAATGGTATAATTTGTATATAGCAAAAGAAAAAATACTATAATTAGGAGGAGAATTATAAAAATAAGTAAAATTAAAAAAGCTTTAGTAGAACAAAAAAATATAATATGAATTTTTCTGGTAATCTATATCATAAAACCCAATTAGATTTTGCCTATAATACTAATCACATCGAAGGTTCTACAATAACACCCGATGAAACAGCAAGCATTTGATACAGGAACAATTTTAACAAGTAGTGATAAAGTTATAGTATTAAAAGATGCTACGGAAATGAAGAATCATTTTACTTTATTTAAATATTGCTGGATACTATTGATGATAAGCTTTCTGAAGATATGATAAAGAAATTTCATTTTAAAAGAGGGAACCTTAACTGATAGTGAAAAAGAATGGTTTAATGTTTGAGAATATAAAAAGGAAAAAATTTTGTTGGAAATATTGTAACATCTTTACCAAGTAATGTAGCAAGTGATATGAAAAATTTATTAGAGTGGTATGATAAAATAACTAAAAAACTATCGAAGATATTATTGAATTCCATGTTATATTTGAGAGTATTTATCCATTTCAAGATGGAAATGGCCGAATAGGAAGAATCATAATGTTTAAAGAATGTCTATACAATGATATAATGACGTTTTTTATTGAAGATAGAAATAAAGATTTTTATATAAGAGATATTAAAGAATATCAAAAAAATAGTGAAAAGGTTACTTAATAAATACTTGTTTAAATAGTCAAGATAATTATGAGAAGATGGTTAACTTTTTTAGAAGATGATGAATAGTTAATCATTTACTGGTATCTAATCGCTTTCTAATACAAAATAGTTAAATATAAGCCAAAGTAAAGGGGAGGTGCGGTTTTAATTAAAAAAGATTAAAAAAATTTCGCACCGTGAAGAAAGAGCGAAAGCTTTCTAATTTTTGTTTGGATTATGGAACTTTGTAGTTTTTGACTTTTATAAAATAATGCTTTCAGTTACTAAAAAAATAATATAATAAGAAAAGTATGTTATAATTATATTGGATTAGGTTTAAAATATAAAGAACAGAGAGTATTTAAGTATGATATTTATTTGGATGATAAGAAATGATTATTGCAATAGATAGTTTTTTTGAAGATATCAATCATTAGTAGAATGAAAAATTATGAAAGTGATTATCCTTTTAATAGAAGATATATTCTTGATTAATCTTATAGAAAAATATTTGATGAATTAAATGTTTTTGTTATAACTGTAATTTCTGAAAAAATTTGGATGAAATTATAAATATTTGTGTAGCTTTAATTTTGCCGAGAAGTGCAATAGGTGTCAATCCAAAATATTATAATGATGTTTCATTTTCTGGTAAAATATCTAGGTTGATGAGTATAAATTAGATAAAAAAACAATAGATTTATTTGTTAAATATAATAATCTATTTTATGCCTATACGGTGGAATAAAAACATTAAATGTATGGCGGATATTTAAATTAAAATATATCAAATCATAAATTGAAGAAATGTAGTAAACATAAAATAAAAGCTTTTCCTCCATCTTTTTTAAATAATGTATATAGGAAATAATTTGTTGAAGTTAATTCATATTGTAGATAAGCAATAAGAAAATTAGCGCCTAATTTTAAGGTGACTGCTATGAGTGATGATAAAATTATAGAAGCAATATAATTAGATTTTAATAATATTAGGAAAAATTAGATGATATGGATTTTTAAAATTTATAAACAAGTAGGTGATATTAATGCGAATAGGTATAGATATAGATGGAGTTTTAACAAATGATGATGACTATATTTTAGATTTTACTAGTAAATATTGTTACGAGCACAATTTAGAAGGATTTGGGGATGCTAATTTATATGAATATAGGAAATTAGACTGGGATAAAAATACAATTAATTATTATAGAAAAGAATATTTTTTAAATTATGTAAAAAGTGAACCTGCTAGAAGATTTGCAAGTGAGGTCATAAAAAAATTAAGGAAAGATGGTCATAAAATATTTATTATTTCTGCGAGATATAAAACTGCTGAAAATGGTAAGATAAATAATGAAAACATAAGAGAATGTACTTTAAATTGGTTAAGAAAAAATAATATAGAATATGATAAAATTATATTTACAAAGCCACCTAAAGTAAAGGAAATTCTAGAAAATAAAATTGATATAATGATAGAAGACTCGCCAACTACAATTAGTGAATTAGTAAAAATAGTTAAGGTCTTATACTATGATACACGGTATAATAGAGACATTGAGCATGAAAATATCATTAGAGTATATAGTTGGTATGATATTTATATGAAAGTAAATGAAATAATTTGGAGTAATAAATGAAAGAATATTTTTATAAAAAAGAATATAAATATATGTATTCAAGTATATTTTTTTACAACTTTGCAAATGCATTAAGCGAAACTTTTGGAACAGTTATGCTTTACAAAGTTGGTTTGCCAATATACTTAATTTTATTAATATATGGTATAAGATTTCTTATCACAGGATTTATAACACCATTATTTGTAATAATATCAAATAAGATTGGTGTTGCAAAATGTATATTAATTTCAAATGTATTTAGCATTATAAATTCCTATTTTATGTTAAATAGTAAAAGCTTATATGCTAATATTATAATTTTTGTAATAGCAATGGGATTAATGGGACTTTCTAATCCATCATCTGACTCACTGTCTAGTAAATATGTAAAAAGTGAACATAGAGGTAGATTTAATAGTTTATATTTTATAAGTAAAATTTTAGGAACCGTTTTTGCTAGTTGTTTTGTTGCTTGGGGAGTAATAAGTAATAATACAATAGTTTTGTTTAGTATAATTACAATTTTCTTTGTATTACAATATATCACAATTTTAAAAATTGATTATAAGCCTGAGAAGAAGTTTAGTACATTTAAAGCTAGTATTAAATATTTAATGTATAGTAAGAGTAAATATAAAATTATATATGCATTAAGAACTAATCATATAATAGAAAGATTATTTATACCAATGTATTTATATATTTTATTACAAGATTTTAAATCATTTTCAGCAGTAATTATAATATCTTTACTATTCCAAATTATTACAATTATCTTAATAGGAAAATATACTGATAAGAATATAAAAAAATCAAATGATTTAGTATCTATGATAAGAGTGGTTATAACAGCAGTTTATCTATTTACAAAAGATAAATTAATTGTTTCTATTAATAAAACTTTTAGTGATAATTTAGAAAAAGTTTATGAAACATCAATACAAACATCGATACAAAATATCATTAAAGAGTCAAAAGAAGATTATGATTTACTATCATCAGTGGGACAAATGAGTTTATGTTTTACAGAATTTATCATATTTACAATACTTTCAGTTATTAGTATTTTTTTAAAAGAGAAAATATTTGTCATTATATTCATTTTATCAATATTATCTACTATTTTTATAAATGTAGAGCTAAAAAGCAACATAGCGGATAAAGGGTTATTGTAGTTAGAAAAATTCTATACTTAAACTTTATCTTTTTAAGTCTCATTTTTTTCTTTTTCATGTTCAAGATGCTTTTGGGGTCAATAAAAGAATGAGCTTCTTGTTAAAACTTTATAATTAATCCTTTTATTAAACTATATCAAATTTATGGAAAGCTCAATCTATATATAAATTTTTCTAACATTTTATAGAATTTATCATATTTAAAGTAAGAGAATATTTGCAATTACTTAAAGAATGGAAAAGCAAATATATTATTAAACAAGCTATAGAAGAATTAATTAAATACCAATATTTATATAATTTAATTACTGATAAATACTACTATAGTAAAACCAAAAAGAAATTAATTTAACTGAAATAAATAGTGATTTTTAGAATAGGAGTAATAATAGAATGAAAAAAATATTATATTTAACAGATTTATATTATAAAGCAAAAGGAAGGAACTATTATGAGGAAGATATTTATATAATATAATTTTAATGATGAAGATGTTGAATTTGCAAAGAAGTTTATAAAATGAAATGGAATAAAAAATGGTATTCAAAGAGTAGATGCTTGTAGGACACAAGATGGAAAATTATTATTAGTTGAACTTGAAGATTTAAACCCTTATTTATCTGTTTTAGAATTAGATGAAGAAACAAGAGCTAAATTTATTAAAGATTTGATAAGTGTATTTAACAGAATAATTTAACCATAAATAAATACAAACTTGCTAATGACACGGGGAGTGTAGGGTACTTACAAACAGTTCGTTATTGTGTCTTTTTATTTTCTAGATAACAAATTCAGATACTAAATGTAAAAAATAAATTTATTATAAAAAACAATATAACTAAAAAAGTATGCTATAATTATATTGTATTAGATTTAAAATACAAAGAAGCGAGAGTATTTAAGTATGATATTTTAGTTTGAAATGATAAAAAAACTATTGCAGGAGTATCTTATCTAAATTAGAATTAATAAGAGATAATAGTGGTAATATTACATGCTATATGAAGATGTAAAAATATTAAAGAACTAGATAAGGTAGCTAAAAAATATGGTTATAACAATTATCATATGCTGCATAGAAAGAGGTTTCTATGAAAGAACTTTTATTAAAAATTATAGACGAATATTTAGCTGTATTTCCAGATGAAACGAAAAGGCAAGAACAATTTATAAATTATTTAAATAACTATAGTGAAGAACAAATAGTAGATTGGAATAATTTTGATGGTCATATTGTTGCAGGTGGGTTTGTATATGCAAAACAAGATAAAAAATTTTTAGTGTTATATCATAATGATTTAGAAATGTATTTATATCCAGGTGGGCATATTGATTCCAATGACAATAATCCATTAGAAACTGCAATAAGGGAGATAAAAGAAGAAACGGGTTTAAGTAATTTAATAGAATTAAAAGTTACTAATAATGAATTAGTACCAATCGATATTGATACACAAAGAATTAGATACAATGAAAGATTAAACCTGCCTGCACATTATCATTTTGATTTTAGATATTTATTTATGATAGATAAAATTTCAAATGTGAAAGTTGACACTGAAGAATTGTCAGAGTATGATTGGATTGGAATTGATGAATTAAGTAAAGATAAAAATTATGGTTGGCTAGCTGAAAAAATAAACAATATTCTGTTGAAAAATAAAAATTAATATAATATTATAAGTATGTGATGGCATACTCAAATGGTGTGTTATTATGTTGTTTTTATTTTAAAATGTAAATCAATTGGGGTATATTTGAAGTATAGTAAAAATTAAAAGGATGATGGTTAAAATGAGATATGAATGCGAAAAATTACCAGATTTTTATTCAGTTAGAAATATAGAGCAAATAAATTATTCTTTGCAAGGAATGGAAAACAAAAAATGTTATTTGTTTTTAGATAATGGTTTTTCTTCTAATGTAATAGAGCCTAATAAAAGAGATATAAAATTTATATGGGATGGTTTTATGCTATTCACAGATCTTGAAATTACACCAGAGGATATAAGGAATGGAGTTGACTTATATGATGCTAGATTAGTTGCTTTACAAAGAACAAATTTATTACATGAAAAAAGCAATAATCCAGAAATAAGAAATTATATTATGGATCAACTAAGAGAAAGAAAAATTTCATATGAAATTATGTCTGATACTAGAACTGTTGATGGGTATCCTTCTAAATGTGATCTATGGTCAACAAGAGACTTTTCTGTTTTGCTAGATGCCATTGATTGTGTTAATCAGGGACAAGCATATTATAATGGAAATAGTGATTTTCGCTTTGAAATTACTTTTAATAAATCAGGCTTCCCTAATTTCCTTTATAGTCATTATGGTGCATTAATTTTGCATGGAGAGAATGAAATTGCAATTGCTAGATTGATTAAGCATAATACACAATTAAGAGAAACTATTGAAAATGTGATTGGTACTCATAAATTATACTCTTTTTTAGAAGGTAGAAATTATCCTGGAGCTTCTATTTCTTATATTGATAATGAAGTAAAAAATATTAAATAAAAAACTTTATATTATATCTGGTATTAGAAATAGATATTTTAAAAAAATAGTTATATAAATTACCCTTAAAAAAGAAATATAAAGAGGGCAAAGATAAATTAATTTCTATTCTTAAATAAAAAATAATATTGAAAAATTTCGGCACTTTAATGAATATTTAAAGACCGATTTTTTCATTTTTTATTAAAATGATATTAAAATTTAAAAATAATATTTTAATAAATAGAAATATTGGCATAATGAGTAGGAGAAATTAGCAAAAAACGATATAATAATACGAATAGATTGAAAAAGGTAATTCTATTTTTATTAAAATTAATAGGAGAAAAGAACTTTGTATATAATACTAATAATATTGAATACTCAAGTATAAACCAAGATGAAACAGCAAGCATTTATGATGCAAGATTAATTATAACTATCGGTAACATGGTAAAGATAATTAGAAATAAGGATTTGAATTAAAGAATATTAAACTAATAATGAAAAAAGTTATTTAATTGATGTTTGTTTAATAGTCAAAGTGATTCTGAAAAGTTAGTAAAATACTTTTTAGAGGCTATTAATAGTTCTTTTTCACAAATATTTCACTTGAAAGAGTATATAATCTTATGCTATTATAATATAGAGTTTTAGGTTAAAAAGGTGGATTTTAATGAAAAAAATAAAAGATAATTATGCTATTTTAGATAAAGATTTTTATTATATCGTAGAGGATATATTAGAAAATGAAAATTTTCAAAAATTAAAAGAAATTAAACATCACGGTATTACTAGATATAATCATCTACTTAGAGTAGCATATCATACATATAAAATATCAAAAAAATTAGATTTAAAGTTTGTTGAAGCTACAAGAGGAGCTTTACTACATGATTTTTTCTTTTATGAAACTGAAGATGATAGTGCATATAATGCTCTTAAAAATCATTCCTTTTATGCTTTGGAAAACGCTAGAAAATATTTTGAGTTAACTGAACTTGAAAAAGATATTATTAAAACTCATATGTTTCCAGTTACTCAAATTAGACCACATTATAAAGAAAGTTATATAGTTGATATAATTGATGATATTTCCTCATGTTATGAAAGGATTTATTGTTTTAGAAAATATTTATTAAATACATTTTTATTTATATTGACATTTTTTTCTATTAAATTTAGATGATCTAGGAGGTTTTTATGTATTGTAGAAATTGTGGCACAAGATTAGAAAATGATGATTTATTTTGTTCTCAATGTGGTGAAAAAATAAAAAAACAAAATGGTATATACTTTAACAGTCTAAAAAAGAAAATAAAAAAAGAGAAGAAGTCATTAACTATTATATTTTTTATTTTAATAATTCTTTTAGTAGGTATCAATATAAATAAATATTTTTTTAGTGAAGAATCTGTTATTATTAAATATATAAAATCTTATGTTAATAATGATTATAATAAGGTAGTAATGTTATCAGGAATTTCAGAGGATGATTTCATAAATAAACATAATATTCAAGAAAAATATGGAGATAAACATAATAATAAAATAATTATTAAAAATATAACTTCAAACACTAATAAAGGAGAGCATACAAGGACAATTACTTATTTATTAAATGGTTATAATAATTCAACTAATGTTACTATAAAAAGTAGTGGCAAAAAGTTTTTCCTTTTTAATAATTATGTTGTTACTTCCAATAACTTAACCGCAAATAATGTTTACTTTATAGTTCCAAGTGATGCAAAATTAACAGTCGATAACGTCGTGTTATCAAAAAAATATATTTTTTCTTCAAAAGATGGGACTACTACTTATAAGGTTGAAAAATTACTTAAGAAAAATGTAAAAATAACACTCCAATTAAAGAATGGGTTAGTTTTAACTGATGTAAAGTCTGTTTTTAATAATGAAGAGATTAATTATACTGAATTGAATTATAATCTGGATAATCAGAATATAATTAAGAATATAAGTAAGGAGGCTATTGATAAGATTATTACTAGTGCTATTAGAGATAGTGATTATTCTAATATTAAGGAAAGTAATTTATTTAGTGATGATTTAAAAAATAACAGTGTATTTGAAGATGGTTATAGTAAGATTAAAGATAGGTATAGAGATTCAATAAAAGAATTTTCTATTAATAGTGTAGAAATTAAAAATATAAAATTAGATAGTTCTAATAATATATCTGTAAATATTAATGTAAAGTATTCATATAAAGATAAAAATAATGATATTCATGAAACTAGTAGGGGGTTTCCTATTACTTTAAATGATAAATTAGTAATTAGTGAATTTTATTTAGCAAACATTCTTTATATATTTTAAATTATAAATTTGTAAATAAAAATAAATTGAAAATTAATCAATTTATTTTTTTAATATTTTCTTATTGTATTGATTGGAATCTGTTGTATCTGTTGTTGAAAGTCCTATTTTTTTTCTTAAATTATCTATTTTATCTATATAAGTAGATTTATTTCTATCAACTATTATTAACCAACTAAAATCTTTTAATTGATTTATCATTTTTTTAATATATAGCATATTATCTTTAACAACTTTCATTATTTTTAATTTATCTTCAACTGAAACTTTTATATTTCCTTGTATAAAAGTAAATTTAATATCAAATGATTTTAGTGTGGTTTTTAAATCTAAATCTAAGTCAGTAATTTTTTCATAACCTTCAATATATCCTAATAAAGTCCAGATACTTTTTGTATAAGAAATCAATTCATTTAATAGTGTTGTAAATATATCATACTTAAATTTAGCATTTTCTAATATTAATTTAATACACTCTCCATCTGTTAACTTCCATTCTTTATATATATCATAGGCATTAGATTTATAATAATTTTCTTTACAATAATCTATGATATCTTCCTTAGAATTGTATTTTATAGTTTTAAAATATCTTTGAATACCAATATAATTGTATTTTTTATTTTTGTTTTTTTGTTCATTCATATATATTCCCCCTTTTCGCATTAATTATTTTATCATACTTTTATAAATTTGTAAAATAAAAAATAATAAAATTAAAAATTAATATTCATTTTACTCAAATTTATTTCTAAATGCAACCCTAAAATCAAAAAGGATTGCGTTTAACTAAGAAAATAGATTAATTGCATT
>CANQWY010000037.1 GCA_947627675.1 uncultured Bacilli bacterium | reverse complement strand
ATTGTTAGTAATACCCCTAATACTAACAATAGTTCTAATGGGGGGGGGTTACTTACGCCAAATATAGTAAGAGTATAAGAACAGGAAAAGAAATAACAATAAAGACAGGTACAAGATATATAGGAATATATGGAGCAAACAAAGAAAATATAGAATTAGGTAAGACATATACATTCACAATAGAAAACAGAGGAATAGAAGATGCAAGTTATAGATTGTACATCGAAGGTATAGAAAATAGTAGTATAAGTTATAGTTACACAAAAAGCGGAATAACAACAACCAGAACATTAACAAGTAAAACAATAGATGAAGGTAATTTAAAAGTAGGAGAAAAGATAACTATAACAATAACATTTACAGGAAGCGGAAATTATAAAGGAAAACTAAAAGTAGAAACAAAAGACTATTATAACAATGAGCCAAATGCTCCAGAGTTAGTAGGAGATATGATCCCGGTAGTTTGGAATGGAAGTAGTTGGGCAAAAGCAGACAAAGAAAATACAAATAATAGCTGGTATAACTATGATAAACAAATATGGGCAAATGCTGTAACGATAAAAGATACAGCTAAGAGAACAGAATATAAAAATGCAACAGTAGGAACAGTAATAAATATAAATGATGTAAACTTAATGTTAGTATGGATCCCAAGATACTCATATACATTAAGACAATCATATGGATATCAAATAGAAGGAGGATCAACACCAAGCCAAGCAACACCCGGAGCCTTTGATATCAAATTTGTAAAAACAAGCACAACCGAAATGGGAAGTGGAAAATACACAGGAACAACGCCAACAGGATATTTTACCCCTTCATCATTTTGTTGGGGCAACAGTTGTGATGTAGAGTCAACAAGAAGTAATGCAGGAAATATAGAGTTACCTGGAATCTGGATAAGTAAATTTGAGCTAACTGGAACAATAAGTGCAATAACATCAATTCCTAATCAAAAGAATATAATAAATCAAACAAATAAAGCTTTCTTTGATGCAATAAAAAATCAGTTCACTACAAATGGGGAAACAAATTGTGGATTTACCGGAAATAACTATGATACTCATATGATAAAGAATACCGAATGGGGAGCGATGGCATATTTAAGTCAAAGTAAATATGGAAAATATGGAAATTCAAATTATAAAGGAACAAATAAAGAGATTTACATAAACAATTATAATGGCTTCCAAACAGGCTGTAGTAAAGGAGCACCTGGAACAGGTGCAAATGGTACAGGATCTTCATCTACATGCTCATATACATACGAAAAAGAACCATCAGGAACCGGAGCTAGTACAACCGGAACCATCTATGGGATATATGATACCTCAGGAGGAGCTTATGAAAGAATGATGGGGAACTTAAATAATAGTGTATCTCAATCAGGATTCAGTACTAGTACTATGCCAGATGCAAAATACTATAATAAATATACAAATACAACTACTAGCATAAAGGGAGATGCAATATATGCAGATGGAACAGCTGGCTTTTATGGAGATTATCAAACATTTGCAAATTCTTCCAATCCTTGGGTCTGTCGTGGCGCTCACACTAATAATGCTGTTCTTACAGGTGTTTTCAGTTTCCATCCCGGCGATGGTGGTTCTGCTAACGGCGGAGGAGGTTCACGTCTCGTTCTTTCTGCTTGGTAGTATCTTAAGATATAACAATAAATAAAAGTTATATCTTTTTTATATTAATTATGAATATTTGTTATGTTTTTTTAGGAGTTTTAAAAAAATCCTTCCAATAATTAATAAATTTTTACAATTATATATCCAAATTTAAAAAAACAGTTATTTGAAGTTGAAAATTTTATGTGATATAACAATATTAGATAAAATCTATTATATTAAAAAAATGATTAGTCGGAGGTGATGATATGATTGTAGGAGTTTTAGTAGAACTATCAAATAAAAACATCGATAAACAATATTTTTATTCTGTTCCAGAATCTTTAATTAAAGATATTAAAGTTGGTATTAGAGTAATAGTTCCTTTTGGATACCAGAAATTAGAAGGATTCATTGTTGAAATAAAAGATAAGAATGAAATAGAAGATATTGATCTTAAAGAAATAATAAAAATAGTTGATTCCGATATTATTTTAAATAATGAATTATTAAAGCTTGGAAAAATTATGCAAGAAAAAACCTTATCTACCTTAATAAGCTGTTATCAAGCAATGTTACCCAAAGCTTTAAAAGCTCAAAAGAAAACTTCTATTGCTAAAAAGTTTGATACTTACTATAGATTAGGAAATATTCCTGCAAAATTAAATGCTCCTCAAACAAAGATAATTAATTTATTTAATAATAAAGAACTTGTTAGCAGAAAGGAAATTATAAGTATTTCTAGTAGTAGTTTAAAAACTTTAGAAAGTAAAAATATTTTAATTAAGGAAAAAAAAGAACATTACAGATTAAAATACAACAAAACTTTAGAAAGGAAATATACTTTAACTGTTGAGCAACAAAAAATCGTTGATGAAATAAATAAAAGTAATGATCTAATATATTTAATTCATGGTGTTACCGGTAGTGGAAAAACAGAAGTATATATGGAATTAATTGAGGGAGTACTCAAACAAGATAAAACTGCCATTGTACTAGTACCAGAGATTAGTTTAACTCCTCAAATGATAAGACGCTTTACAGAAAAATTTGGTGATAATATTGCTGCTATTCATTCTGCTTTATCAGAAGGGGAAAAGTATGATGAATGGAGAAAAATTGCTAGGGGAGAAGCTAAAATTGTAATAGGAGCGAGAAGTGCTTTGTTTGCACCTGTAAAAAATTTGGGATTAATTGTAATAGATGAGGAACATAGTGATACATATAAACAAGATGATTCAAATCCAAGATATGATGCTAAAGAGATGGCGATTGAAAGATGTAAACTTAATTCTTCCTGTAAAGTAATTTTAGGAAGTGCTACTCCAGCACTGGATAGCTATGCTAAAGCAAAAAAAGGAATATATCATTTATTAACGCTCTCTAATAGAGTTAACAAAAGACCCCTTCCGAATATAGAAATAATTGATATGAATGAAGAAATAAAAAATATAAAAGGCCACTTTTCAGATAAGCTTTTATCTAAAATAAAAGAAAAAATAGAAAAACATGAACAAGTAATTTTACTATTAAATAGAAGAGGCTATTCATCATATATTTCATGTAAAAATTGTGGATATGTTTTTAAATGTCCAAATTGTGATATTACATTAACTTACCATAAATATACTAATAATCTTAGATGTCATTATTGTGGTTATGCTGAAAATATTGTTACTATTTGTCCTAGCTGTAGAGAAAATGCGATTTCTTCTTTAGGAGTTGGTACTGAAAAAATAGAAGAAGAATTATTTTCACTTATTCCTGATGTTAAGATAGTAAGAATGGATTTTGACACTACTACCAAAAAAGGTTCTCATGAAAAAATAATAAAAGATTTCAGAGATCATAAATATGATATTTTACTAGGAACTCAAATAGTTGCTAAAGGTCTTGATTTTGAAGATGTTACTTTAGTAGGAGTTATAAATGCCGATACATCTTTAAATATTCCAGACTTTAGGAGTAGTGAAACTACTTTTTCTCTTTTAAGTCAAGTTGCCGGAAGAAGTGGTAGAAGTAGAAAAGAAGGAGAAGTTGTTTTACAAACATTTAATAAAAATCATTATGCAATTACTCATGTAAAAAAACATGATTACCTTGGATTTTATAATGATGAAATGATAATCAGAAGAAATCTTAAATATCCTCCTTTTTATTATATTGTTTATATAAGAGTTAGTAGTAAAGACAATAATATATGCTATAAGGAGGCTCTAAAAATAAAAAAATCTTTAGAAAAATATTTAAATGAAGCAATTATTTTAGGACCTAGTGCAGCTTCATTATTTAAATTAAATAATATATATAGATATGGAATAATTATAAAATATAAGAGGCAAGATAATTTAATAGATATTTTGAATAAGATGATAGATGTTTATAAAAGTAATAGAAAAGTTGTTATTGATCTGAATTTTAATCCTGGACATTTTTAGAAATTTTTATTTGTATTTATCATCTTATATGAGATATATAGTATCAATATATGTTTAGTATTGTTACAACTTCTATTATGAATAGCGTTTTTTTTGATCTAACATATTGTTTATTAAGAAAAGTTTAATAAATTATCTTATAAAATAATAATTAATATTTAAATACTTTATCTTAACAAAAAACAAATTCTCTGCTATACTTTATATAGAGTAGTATAGGGGTGATTATATGAATAGACTATTTTCTAAAATTATTGAAAGAAATGACGTTAAAGATTTAATTTCTGAAATAATTAATAATAATAGATATAAAAAAGTTAATATTCCCTTAACTATTGATAACAATTATTTTTTTAATGATAATTATGCTTTATTCTTATTTATGGATGCACTTCTTAAATTTGATATTATAATAGATAATATAAATTATATAGAAGAATATGTTTCTCAGCTAAAAAGATTATTTAAAAGAATTGATAATTATCAAGATATAAGTAAAGGTATTAATAAAATAATTGCATCTACTTGTCTTAAAATATTAAATTTAAATAATTATAATAGCTCTGAAAATAAAGAAAAAATACTTAGATATATTTATAAGAAGTATATAGTAGATGGATATTTCTATTATGGATTTTCTAGTTGTTCTAAAAGAGAAATTGATTTTTCTGGTATAAAAAAATCTGGTTTTATTTTAGACTCTAGAGTTGATGAAATGGAATCTATTCTTAAAAAATATGAAAATAAAGATATAATAAAAAAAGTAGATAGTGATATAACTGATAATTTTATAATAGCATCTTATTATGCAATGAGTGGCCCATATTATTTAGAAAGAATGGCTAATTCATCTATCTTTAATAAAGCTTGTTACGATAAGGATGCTTTTTATAAAAAAGATATTAATATACTTATTAAAAATTTAGAAGAATATGCTAAGAATAAACATATGAGTATTGATGATACAAATATTCTTGTAAAAAATTTTTATGATATTTTAATTGAAGATAATGTTAATCATAGTTTTGGGATAGTTGCTTTTATCAAGAGAAGTTATTTAAATAAAAATTACTTAAAAAATATTGAGGAAATTGTAGAAGGTTCAAAATATTTAGATATATCTTCTTCAATTTCGATGATAATGGAATCTAGGTATAGTAGTTATGATATAGATGATGATATTTCATCAATTTATTTAGAATTTTTAGAATTTCCTAGCTATAAATATTTATGTGGTGAGGAAAAAAATGTTGATGATGATGTAGTCGTTATAAATTTGGATGAGGTTAGTGATAGTGAAAATTCAGTTATAATAAAAAAGAAAATTGTTAATTCATATGGTTTTATATCTATTTTTATGATATTGTTATTATTAATAACTTTAATATCTACAACTATAATTATCATGAATTTTATTTGGAGGTAATATATGAAAATAGTATTTATGGGAACTCCTAAATTTAGTGTTTTAGTATTAGAAAGTTTATGTCAAAGTAAAGATTATGAAATAGTAGGAGTTGTTAGTCAACCAGATAAAAGAGTAGGACGAAAACAAATATTGACTCCTACTCCTGTTTCTGATTTTGCTATGTCAAATAATTTAACTCTCCTAAGAATTTCTAATATTAAAGAAGAATATCAAAAAGTTTTAGATTTAAAACCTGATATAATAATTACATGTGCTTATGGTCAAATTATACCTGAAGAGATTTTAAATTATCCTGAATATGGTTGTATTAATGTGCATGCTTCTCTTCTTCCTAAATATAGGGGAGGTTCTCCCATTAGTAGAGCTATTATGAATGGTGATAAAAAAACAGGTATTACTATTATGTATATGGATAAACGTATGGATAATGGTGATATAATAACTCAAGAAGAAATTGAAATTTTAGATACAGATAATTTAGAAAGTTTAACAAATAAACTTAGTATACTGGGAAAAGATTTACTTTTAAAGACTCTTCCAAGTATATTAAATAAAACTAATAAAAGAGTAAAACAAGATGAAAGTTTAGTGACTTATGCTTATAATATAAAACATGAAGAGGAGCATATCTATTTTTCTAAAAATAGTTTAGAGATATTTAATAAAATAAGAGCTCTTTCTCCAGAACCAGCCGCTTTTTGTTATTTAAATAAAAAAGTAGTTAAAATTTATAATGGGTATATTTCAAAAGATAAAAGTACTGGTAAGCCTGGTGAGATATCCAAAATATATAAAGATGGAATAGGGGTTAATACAAATGATAATATTTATGTAATTACAGAAATCCAAATAGAAGGTAAAAAGAAGATGCTGGCAAGAGATTATTTAATGGGCTGTAAAGAAAATTTAATAGGAGAAGTTTATGAATAAAAGAAATAAGGAAAAAAATAAACTTCAAGAAATATTTGATGAAACACCAGAAGTTAAACAATTTTTTTTCTTTGGATTTTATATATTATTTTTCATATTTATTGTAATACTTTTAAGAGGTGCCTTTAATACTAATAGTATTTCAACAACTAAATATAATTCTGGTTATAAATATAATTTTAATATTGATGATATTAAAAATAATAATTATCATTTTACCTATAAGTTAAATAAAGATAATAATTTAATAATTTTTGATGGAGATAGATTTAATGAAAAATTAGATTTTACTATGAGTGGTAATCCTGCTAGTGATTATTATTCTGAATATGATTCTTATTATCTTAAAAATAATAATACTTTGTTATATGAAAGTTGTACTAATCCTATGGAATTTTCTAATATAATAGAGGGTAATGTTTTAGGAGAATTATTTTCGCAAGCAACATATGTTTCTAAAACTGATTATTTTGATGGAAATGAATTTGATTATAATTATCAAATTAGTACAAGTACAATTTTAAAAACTGTTAATAATATGAATGTAGATATAGATGATGATGTAAATACAATAACTGCTAAAGTTAATAAAGATTCTAAATTATATGAAATAGATTTAGATCTTACAAACTATTATAAATATTTAGATAATAATATAAAAGTATATAAATTAGAGCTTAAGTATTCTAAATTTGGTAATATTAAAAATATAAATAAGTTAAAATAGTAAAAGCTTCACTTTAAGTGGAGTTTTTTTTAAAATTATTTTATAATGTTTATGGATGTGATTTTATGAATATATATGGTAAAACATTAGAAGAATTAGAAGATTATTTTGTAAGTATTAATGAAAAAAAATTTAAAGCTAAACAATTATACAAGTGGTTATATGAAAAGAAAATAAATAATTATGATGAAATAACAGATATTAAAAAAGAAGTAATAAATAAATTGAAAGAGGATTTTTTGTTTAATAAAGTTAGTTTAGTTACTGTTGAACGTGATAAAGATGTTTGTAAATATTTATTTAAATTGAGTGATAATGAGTATATAGAAGCTGTTTTAATGATGCATGACTATGGTAGAAGTATATGTGTTTCTAGCCAAGTTGGCTGTAATATGGGTTGTAAGTTTTGTGAATCTGGTAGAAGAAAAAAGGTTAGAAATTTAGAAGTTTATGAGATTGTTACTCAACTTTTGTTAGTAGAAGAGGATTTAAAGGATAAAATTACTCATGTAGTTGTTATGGGAATAGGAGAGCCTTTCGATAATTATGATAATGTAATGAATTTTATAAAAATAATAAATTCGCCATATGGTCTTAAGATAGGTAGTAGGCATATTACAGTGTCTACTTGTGGAATCGTGCCTAAAATATATGAATTTGCTACTTTTCCATATCAAGTAAATTTGGCAATAAGTTTACATGGAGCAACTGATGAAATAAGAAATAAGATAATGCCAATAAATAAAGTATATAAATTAGAAGATGTTATTACTGCTGTTAAAAGTTATATAAAAAAGACAAATAGAAGAGTTACTTTTGAATATATTATGTTAGATAATGTTAATGATAGTGAGCTTGATGCTGAAAGTCTTAGTAAACTTTTGAAGGGTATTAATTGCTATGTTAATATTATTCCTTACAATGAAACAGAAAATATTTCTTTTAAAAGAAGTGAAATGTTTAAAATAATGAAATTTTATGATATACTAAAGAAAAATAATATAAATGTTACTATAAGAAGAGAATTTGGTTCTAAAATTAGTGCAGCTTGTGGGCAACTTAGAAGCAAAAAGGAGGAATTATGAGAGCTTATTATTTAACAGATGCTGGTAAGGTGCGTGATCATAATGAAGATAGTCTTATTATTATAAAGAATAATAATAATGAAGTTTTGATGGCTGTAAGTGATGGAATGGGAGGACATTCAGCAGGTGAGGTTGCTTCTAGTATTACAATTAATTATCTGGGGAAGCATTTTAAAGAAACATTCATTAATTTAGATAAAAATGATGCTGTTACTTGGATTAGAAATAGTGTTGATGAAATTAATTCTTTGATATTTCAGCATGAAAAAAATCATCCTGAAAGTAAAGGAATGGGTGCTACTCTTGTTTTAGCAATTATAACAGATAGTTATATTTTGTTTGGAAATATAGGAGATAGTTCTGGTTTTGTTATGAAAGATGAACGACTTCATAAAGTTACTTATGATCATACCTTAGTCAATTTACTTGTCAGTGCTGGGGAATTATCAAAAGAAGAAGCTAAAGATCATCCTAAAAAGAATGTATTAATGAAAGCTTTAGGAGCAAATGATCCAATAGAAATTGATATTTTTGATTGTGATATGGATATAACTTCAATTTTACTTTGTAGTGATGGTCTTACAAATATGTTAGATAAAGAGAAAATTGAACAAGTTTTACTTGAAGATCATACAGTTGAAGAAAAAGTTATAAAGCTAGTTACGAAAGCTAATAATAGAGGTGGTACTGACAATATTTCAGTATGTTATTTAATTCTTAAAGAAGGTGAAGAATAGTGATAACAAAGGGGCAGAAAATTAATGAACGTTACGAAATTATTCGTAGTATAGGCGAAGGTGGAATGGCTAATGTATATTTAGGCTATGATACTATTTTAGATAGAAATGTTGCTATTAAAGTATTGCGCGGTGATTTATCAACTGATGAAAAATTTGTTAGGCGTTTTCAAAGGGAAGCTTTATCTGCATCAAGTCTATCTCATCCTAATATAGTTGAAATGTATGATGTTGGAGAAGATGATGGAATTTATTATATTGTAATGGAATATATTGAAGGGCAAACCTTAAAGCAATTATTAAAAAGAAGAGGAGCACTTACACTAAGTGAAGCAATTGATATTATGCTTCAGTTGACAGATGGAATGTCTCATGCACACGATTCTTATATCATTCATAGAGATTTAAAACCTCAAAATATTATGATAGAAGATGATGGACAAATAAAGATAACTGATTTTGGTATTGCAATGGCCCTAAATTCTACACAACTTACTCAAACTAATTCTGTAATGGGCTCTGTGCACTATTTACCTCCAGAACAAGCCGCCGGTAAAGGCTCTACAATTAAAAGTGATATTTATTCAATGGGAATTATCTTTTATGAGCTCTTAACAGGTGAACTTCCTTTTAGAGGAGACAATGCAGTTGAAATAGCTCTAAAACAAATGAAAGAAAAAATTCCTGATATTCATGAGGAAAATCCTTCTATTCCTATGGCTGTATATAATGTTATTTTAAAATCAACTGCTAAGAATCCTAAAAATAGATATGCTGATTCTAAAGTTATGCATGATGATTTATTAACAGTACTTGATGATGATAGAATGAATGAGGAAAAATATGAGTATCCGTATCCAGAGCATGAAGAAAATACTAAAAGTATAAAACGTTTAGAAACAATAGAAGAAGATAATCTTCAAATTGCTCAGAAAATCGAAGAAAAAAACAATAAAAAAAGTAAAAAAATAATTATAATTTTATCAATTATTGCAACATTAATTTTAACTATATTTTTAGTTATTATTTTCTTAGTACCAAAGATAAATACTCCAAAATCCATTAAAGTTCCAGATGTTAGTGAAATGACAGTTAATAAAGCAGAAAAAAAATTACAAGATAGTGGATTTGAAGTAAATGCTAAAATTAAAGGAGTATATGACTCGAAGATAAAAAAAGGCTATGTAGTAAAGACTGATCCTGAGGTTGGGCGAACTTTAAAAGAGGGAACAAAGATTACTATTTATAAATCATTGGGGGTTAAAAAGTATACTTTAGATGATTATGTTGGAAAATTATATAATGAAGTTAGAGAAAGTTTAGATACCAATGGAATCAAAGTAACAGTTGAGAAAATTGATCCTGATAGTACTACTTGCAAATATATTGGTCAAGATATTGTTATTTGGCAATCTCTAGCGAGTGGATCAAAAGTAGAAAGTGGTGATTCAATTACTTTAAGGATGCTAAATCCTGTTAGCTTTCCAAACTTTTCTGGTAAGAGCCAAGATGAGGTTTCTGCTTGGGCCAATGAATTTTGTGTAACTTTAAATGTTGAATATCAAGAAACTATGGATGAGTCTTTAATAGATAAAGTAATAAGTCAATCAAGACCAAGTGGTGCAACTGTAAAAAATAATGATGAAGTAACTATAAATATCGGAGTTAAATCATCATATAAAGAAAATAATGATGAAGTGGATGATGCTATCTCAACTAAGGAATACCAATGTGTTTCCAAAGAAGATAATAGTATAACAAAAGATTTAAATAGTGATGGTACTTGTGATGATGGATATGAAAGAAAAGAGAAAAAATAGATGATAGGACAAATCATAAAAATAGATAGAAATTTATATTACGTAAGTTATAATAAAGAAACATATGGTTGTAAATGTAGAGGAATATTTTACAAAAATAATATTGACCCATTAGTAGGAGATTTTTGTAAATTTTCTCCTGAAAAATTATTAATTGAAGAGATACTTCCTAGAAAAAATTCTTTTAATAGACCTAGGGTTAGTAATATTACTCAAGCAATAGTGGTTATAAGCTTAAAAAATCCTGATTTTTCTACTAATTTATTAGACAGATTTTTAGTTGTTTTGGAAATAAATAAAGTTAAACCTATTATCTGCATTACTAAAGAGGATTTAATTGATAAAAATACCTTAATAAATATAAAAAAAATACTTTCATATTATGAGAAAATTGGTTATTTAGTAGTTTCAAATAATGATATAGATAAGATAAAGAGTCTTTTAAAAGATGAAACAACAGTTTTTACAGGACAAACAGGTGCAGGGAAATCTAGTCTTTTAAATAAAATAGATAAGAATCTTTCTTTAGAAGTTGGAGAAGTTAGTTTGGCTCTTGGAAGGGGAAGACATACAACAAGAGAAGTTTCTTTATATGAGGTAGCAGAAGGGAAGGTTTTAGATACTCCAGGATTTTCTTTTATTGATTTTAAAGAATATAGTATTGAAAGTATTAAGAATAGTTTTATTGAATTTGCAAATTTTCCTTGTATATATAAAGATTGTTTACATACAAATGAAAAAGAATGCTGTGTTAAAAAGGCTGTTATGGATAAAAAAATATTAAAAGAACGCTATGATGATTATTTAAAATTTATTGGGAGGTGATAATTTGCTAGTTTCAACATCATTTTTAAGTAGTAAAAATCCACCTAAAGATTTGAAAATGTTAAATGAGACAGATACTGATTTTATACATGTTGATGTAATGGATGGTAAATTTGTAAAAAATAAAACAATGCCTTTTAGTGAAATGAAAAATATTTATAAATATACATCAAAAAGATTAGATGTACATTTAATGGTAGAGGATACTGCTAGCTATATAAAAAATTATGCTAGTTTAAACACAGAATATATTATAATTCATGTTGAAGGAAATAATGTTCTTGAAAATTTACAACTTATTAATAGTTATAATATAAAAGCAGGATTAGCAGTAAGTCCTAATACACCTATTAGTGAAGTTATTCCATTTTTACCTTTAATTAAACAATTATTAATTATGAGTGTGGAACCAGGTATGGGTGGGCAAGCTTTTATAAAAGATGTTACTAAAAAGATTAAAGAAGCAAAGGCTTTAGTTAAAGAATATAAACTTGATTTATTAATTAGTATTGATGGGGGAATAAATAAAGATACTATTTCTTACTGTAAAGATTGTGATATGGTAGTAAGTGGTAGTTATATTATTAATTCAGATGATTTTCAAAAGAAAATTGATAGTTTAAGGAGATAATTTATGAATAATAATGTAAATAATGATTCTTATAATGAAAATTTAAATAATAATGTTAATTCTTCTAATTTTTATCCCAATAATAATCAAAGTATAAATAATGGTATTAACAATTTATCAAATAATCAAAATATGAATAATCAATATAATAATGCAAATACAACTAATAACTCTAATTATATTAATCAAGCTGTAAATAGTACTACTAGAGTTTCTTCAGTAGATTTTAATATGAATAGTGTTAGTAAAATATCTGCAAATAATAATTATCAAAATACACCTAATAATTCTAACATGCCTATTAATAATAACGATAATAAAGAAGATAATAACAATAAAGGTGGAAAATTTAAAAGTATAGGCTTATTTCTATTTTTTATATTTTTGTTTTTATTTATAATGTTTTTACCAAATATATCTGAAATAGTTCAGACAGGTAAATTACCAACTAGTGCCAAAAATGAAATTGAAAATGGAGTATTAACTTGTACTTTAGAAAATGAAGATGATGAAACAGATATATCATATAATATGAGTTTTAATTTTACTAATAAAAAATTACAATTATCAACTTTTACTATTACAACAGAAAGTGAAAATAAAAATATAATAAATAGTAAGCATAATGAATGTATTGATATAAAAAATATAAGTGAAAAAATATCAGGAATTGATGTTTTATGTACTAAAAGTAGTAATATAAATACTATGAAAGAATCATATAAATATAAAGAAATTGATAATGATAAATTAACTCAATTTACAGAAATAGGGGGTACTTACCCTGAGTATAAATATAACGATAATATTTATGATATAAAAAATAGTATGATTAAAGCTAAATATAATTGTTCAATTAAACAATCTTAATTTACAATTGTTTACATTACAGTTGTTGGTAATTATTTACATTTATTGTAAACTCCTTATAGACATGTTAAAATGTTTATGAGGAGTTAGTTATTATGAAGAAATTTATTTATTTATTGAATATATTACTTTTATTACTAATACCTACTACTGTTATAGTATCATATAAAACTAATATTACTAATTATGAAGCAAATTCGACAACTTCAATTAAAATGATTAAAACAACTGTTTTGTTAGATAGAAGTAATAAAAAGAAAGAACTGGAAGAAATAGAAAAAAGAAAAAAAGAGGAAGAGGAAAGACAAAGAAAAGAAGAAGCTTTAAAAAAAGAAAATGTAATAAAAGCTAGTGCGGTAAAAAGTGTTGATGTTGTAACTCCTGTTGAAGTAGTTGAACAAGTTAGTTCTTTAGAGAGCAATAATAACAATGATGAAGAAGATAATAATGTTGGTGATACGACTACTGTTACTGTAGGGTCAAGTGAAAAAGCTTATGTTGGATATAAGTTCTCTGGTAATATGAGTGCATATGGGAGAGATTGTTGTAGTTCAGATGAGGCTAAAAAAGGTCTTACAGCAAGTGGGTTTAATATATATTTAAATGGTATGTATTATAATGATAGTCAATATGGAAGAATGAGAATTATTGCAGCTAGCAGAGATGATTTCTATTTATATTCAGTAATTAAAATTAGTGATCCTATTGATGGTAATTATACTGCTATTGTTCTTGATAGAGGAGATAAAAACATAGGAATAGGTAGAAAATTCGTGTTTGATTTAGTAGTTGAAAGTCAGGAATGGGCTAGAATAAACTATGGAGTACATAAAAACGTTGAATTTGAAGTATTAAGAATAGGTAAATAAATTTTACTTTTAAAAGTTAATACAAAAAATAGTAGGGACTTTCTCTTGTAGAAAGTCTTTCTTTGGTATATAATTATTTTTAGATATATGGAGGTTATATGAAAAATAGAGTTATTAGTGCAATTATTATGATGATTATATTTATACCGTTATTAATAATTGGAGGGCAATTATTTACTGTTTCTATAGCAATTATTTCTATGTTAGGATTATATGAACTTTTAAAACTAAAAGAAAGTATTAAAGATATTCCAACCATTGTAAAATTATTTTCATATATTCTTGTTCTATTTTTAGTTTTTAGTAATATGAATTCTATAGATTTTAACTATGTTATGGATTATCGGATTATTAGTGTAATTATATTTGCCTTTTTATTACCTCTTGTTTTTATAAATGATAACAAGGCTTATAATATAAGTGATGCACTTCATTTGATTGGTTGTACTTTATTTGTTGGCTATAGTTTTAATTTGATTACTGTAATTAGGAATTATGATTTGATGTATATGATATACTTATTATTGATTAGTATATTTACAGATATATTTGCTTTTGCAACGGGTAGACTGGTTGGTAATTTACAACTTTGTCCTAATATTAGTCCTAATAAAACTGTGGAAGGTTCAATTGGTGGAACTTTTATGGGAGTTTTTGTAGCATCAAGCTTTTATCATGTTTTTATTAATAATAGTTATCCACTTTTTAATATAGTAGTTATTACAACTATATTATCATTAGTTTCTCAGATGGGAGATTTAGTATTTTCAATGATTAAGAGATATTATAACAAAAAGGATTTTTCTAACTTAATACCTGGTCATGGAGGTATTTTTGATAGAATAGATAGTCTAATATTCGTTGTTTTAGCATTTATTTTTTTAGAAGGGACTATTTAAAAAGGAGGATTTTATGAATTTTATTATTACTTTGATTTTATTTATAATAATTTTAGGTTGTATTGTATTTATTCATGAATTTGGACATTTTACTTTTGCTAAGTTGACAGGAGTTTATGTATATGAGTTTGCGATTGGTATGGGTCCTAAGTTATTTAGTTTTAAGCCTAAAAACAGCGAGACTATATATTCTATTAGAGCAGTTCCTTTAGGAGGTTTTTGTTCTTTAGCAGGTGAAGATTTTGAAAATGATGAGAAAAAAATACCAAAGGATAGGCTCTTGCAAGCCAAAAAGCCTTGGCAAAGATTTTTGATAATGTTTATGGGACCAGGATTTAATTTTATATCTGCTTTTATAATTTTATTTTTAATAGGTCTTATATGGGGTAGTCCTACTACAACTCCAAAGATTTCTAGTGTTGAGAAAGGTTATCCAGCATACAATGTTGGTATAAATAAAGGTGATGTAGTTGTTGAAGTAAATGGCCATAAAATTAAAACTATGGATGATTTAAGTTTATATTTAACTCTTGCACCACATAATAAAGATACTAAAATTGTTGTAAAGGATAATAATAATCAAGAAAAAGAATATTCATTAAGAGCTAAAAAAGTAATAGAAGAAGTTAATGGCAAGAAAGAGACTACATATAGATATGGAATAGGACTTCAAACTGATAAAGTTTATGGCTTAGGTAATGCTTTTAATTATATGATAGTAAAAACTACATCTTTGTTTAGACAAATGGGGGTAACAGTACTTTATTTATTTACAGGTGGAGTTAAAGTAAGTCAATTAAGTGGTCCTGTTGGAATCTATTCTATAGTTGGAGAGCAAGCTAAAAGTGGCTTATCAAGTATTCTTTATTTAATTGCATATTTAAGTATTAATGTAGGGTTCTTAAATTTGCTTCCAATACCAGCTTTTGATGGTGGGCACATTTTATTCATTATTATTGAAAAAATAAAGGGAAGTCCAGTTAGCCCAGAGCTTGAGAATAAAATTCATACAGTCGGCTTGTATTTGCTATTGCTTTTAATGTTATTTATAACGGCAAATGATATAATTAGATTATTTAAATAAAATATACTTTATTATTTAAAGCTAGAGTAATCTAGTTTTTTTCTTGAAAAAATATGTACTTGAAAATAAAAAATAGATGATGTAGAATTTAAGTATAAAATAGAAGGAGAAAGAAAATGGAAAAAAGAAAAG
>CANQWY010000036.1 GCA_947627675.1 uncultured Bacilli bacterium | reverse complement strand
CATTTATTTTCTTCATGAGCTAACTTTTTAAATATTTCTAAAATTTCAGTTTCTGTTTGTTTATCAAGGTTTCCTGTTGGCTCATCAGCAATTAGCATTTTAGGATTATAAGATAAACTCCTTGCAATTGCTACTCTTTGTTGCTCACCACCTGATAATCTTAATACTTTACGATCTGCATAAGTTTCTTTTAAACCGACTTTTTCCATTAGTTCTATGGCTTTTTCTTTTTTGTTTTTAATTTTTAAACCGTTCGCATCCATAGAAAGAATTATATTTTCACTAGCTGTCATAAATGGCAACAAATTATAACTTTGAAAGACAATACCTATATCACTATTACGATACTTATCTAAATTCATATCTTTTAGATTTTTACCATCAAATATAATTTCTCCTTCAGTGCATTTTTCAAGTCCACTTATAAGCGATAAAAGCGTTGTTTTACCTGTCCCACTTCGACCTCTTATCGCATATATCTTTCCGCTTTCAAAATCAAAGCTAACATTTTTTAAGGCATAGTCATCTTCCTTAGCATCGCTATATCTGTAACTTGCATTTTTAATACTTAAAATAATGTCTTTTAAAGAAGTATTTTTTTCTTTTAATTCTTTATCTTCTTTATTTTTAACCTTTATCTCTTCTTGAGAAACATTCTTTTCAAAATTATCTTTTGAAACATAGCTATTTTTTTTCTTATTTGCCATTTCTAAGACCTCTCTTTCAATATTGTAAGTGGTGAAAATCTTTGAATACTAACCATTGAGGCAATTGAACTTACTAATACTAGTGAAAGTCCAATACTAAGTAATTCTAATAAAACTTTAATATCTACTACTGCATCAATAGAATCGTATGCTTGAACAACAGGCATACCTTTGCCATGCATACCTCCTCTGTTTTCACCTCGATTAGACATTCCACCAAAGTTTTTATTCACTTCTTCTGTTTTTTCATTACTGCTACTTATTTCATTTGCTAGTAATGAATTACTGACTCCTTTAGAACTTACTGCTCCAATTCCTGCACCAAGTATAAGAGCAACAACTGAAACAATGGCAAGTTCTGATACAAATTGCATTGTTAATTTTAATTTACTAATACCAATTGTTCTTAAAACGCCAATTTCATATTTTCTTTCACGAATATTGATCATATTAATTACAAATAAGACAATTCCACCAATAATAAGTGTAATAATTAAGAAAGTTGTTGAAAATGATGAAATATTTTTAACACTTGAAACTCCACTTTCAGCAAGTTCTTCATTCGTTTGTAATACAAAATTTTCATCTAAACCTTTTTCATAAAATTCATCTTGAAGTTTCTCTACATTATCATAAGAATCTATAATAAAAGTAGGATGAATTGAGGCTTTTAAATTTTCATTTCCATTTGTAAGATTAACAACTGCCTCACTATTAGTTATTATTGTATTTACAGAATTAGAAAACATAGACATTGTCTCTTGATTATCTTCTTCATTTTCTTTAAAAATACCAATAATTTCAAACTCATAAACATTTCCATCTTCATCTTCTAATTTTATTTTGTCATTTAATTTTAAATTATTATAACTTGCAAGTTCTTCATTGATAAACACATAATTGCCATTAAATGCAATGTCCCAAGCATTATCAGTTATTTCACTCATAGTATAAGTACCACTAATAAATTCACTCATTGCATCCTCTGAACTATACCCCGTTAAAGTGAAATCAGTAGTAGACATATTATTTTCTTTTCCATGACCGAATCCATTTGGCATATCACTATTTGACTCAATTTCAGCTTTTTCTATATTATTTCCATTTAAGCCAACACCATAGGTATAATAATAACTTTCTATATAATCACTGTCTGCAAATTTTAAAACATCACTAATTGTATAACTTGCAATATTATCAAACTTCTCTCTTGCACTTTCTCTTCCCTCTTCCTGGGATGGATCAAAATCTTTCATCATATTTTCCCTATTAAAACCAATAGTTACTTCCTTGTCATAAGCACTTTTATAGGAATCTATCAAATCAACTGCTGTATTTTTAATTGCTAGTGTTATAGTACAAGCACAAGCAATAATTAAAATAATAATTCCTATTAAAATATTCCTTCCTTTATTTCTTTTAATTGAAATCCAGGCGTTTTTTAGTATGAACATACTCATTCCTCCTTTAAAACAATACCATTTTATTATGTAAATATTAAAGAAACATTAAAGTTTTAAATTTTTTTTCAAAAAAAAGAAAATGTTGAGGTATCCATTTTCTTTAAATAAAGTTAAGGAGTATTTTTAAGATAAGGTAACTGTAATATCTTTTTCTTTATATTCACGACCATTTATATAACTAATTGTTAAGCCTACCTTATCTCCTTTATTTAATTTATTTAAAACATCTTGTAGGTCACTTAGATTAGCAACTTCATTGCCCTCTATTTTAGTGATAATATTGCCTATTTCTAGTTCTGATTTATCAGCACTACTTCCAGAATTGATTTTAGAAATATAAAATCCAGATGGCATATTATAAGAGCGATTATCACTATTACTTATTATGTATCCTTCTACACCTAATGTTACACCTTCATCATTTTCTCCATTCATAAGAGTAGTTATAAGATCACTAACATCTGATATTGGAATAGCAAACCCCATTCCTTCTATACTAGCAGAAGAATCCATTGTATTTGATGAATATTTAGCAGAGTTTATACCAACTACTTCACCTTTACTATTTAATAAAGCACCGCCACTATTCCCACCATTAATAGCAGCATCTAATTGAATCATTTTATTTGTATAATTATCTATTGAAACCTCTCTATTTAAAGCGCTTACTACTCCTGTAGTAACTGACTGCCCATAGCCTAAGGCATTACCAATAGCAATAATACCATTACCTACTTTTAATTCATTAGAATCGCCTAACGTTGCTATTTTGATTTCATTTAAAGTATCACTATCAATATCATTTAATGATACAGATATAACTGCTATATCTTTTCTTTCAGATGTACCAACAATTTTAGCATCAAAACTTTTTTCATTTATAAATTGAACTGATAATTCATTAGCATTTTCTACAACATGATTATTCGTTAAAATCATAAGTTCTTCATCTGATTTACTAATAATAATTCCAGAACCAGCACCTTCTGAATATTGTTCTTCCCCAAAAAAACTTGGTCCAAATCTTCCAGATGAAATTAAAGTTTTACTCGTAATTGCAACAATAGAGGGCATTACATTTTCAACGACTTCAGAAACATCAGTAATATATATACCATCATTTTTTGTACTATTGGTTTCAGTATATTTTAATTCGATATTTTCTTTTGTTTTATTCTCTAAATAAGAGTTTAGTTTTGGATAAAACATCTTAAAAAAGACAATAACTGAGAAAACAATAATTAAAGCAAATATACATATAAAAATTAAAATTTTTTTATTGTTTTTTGACTTATTTTTCTTTTCTTTTTTAGTACTTTTTAACATCATACTTTCATTTAACGATGTTTCTTTATTTTTCGCTTTTTCTTCTTGTTCTTCTAAATCTTTAGACATTTATTATCACCTCATTTTAAATCTATCTAATTATTAGCAAGAATAAATCTTTTTATTTCTCTTTCAGTTAAAATTTTACCTTGACTAATTAGCTTTCCATCTATTAAAAGATAAGAGTATTTACTACATGATAAATTTGTTTATATTTATCATCTTCTAAAATTTGAATATTACAAATGTTTTCTTTCATTTCAAATACTTTTTCAACATTTTTTAACAATTTCATTCTATTACTAGAATTTTTACCAATAATCTTTATTTCCATTTATGTATCTTTCTTCTATTAAATTAAAAATTACACTAATTACTTTTTAATCATATATCACATCCCTTATGAAATAATCATAATATATAAATATTAAAGAAATATTAAAAAACATTAACTTTTTTCGTTAATGTTCATTTTTTTAAATTTAACCTCAAAGGTAGTATATCCATCTGTTGAATATGCTTTAATATTACCATGATGAGCTAATACAATATTTTTAGCAATCGATAAACCTAATCCATATCTTCCGCTTTTGCGGTTATGACTTTTATCATTTCGATAAAATCTTTCAAATATTTTTTCACTTTCTTCTAAAGGAATAGGATCACCCTTATTCTTTACTTTTAAATTTATTTCATTTTTATTACTAGATAAATCAATTTCAATTTTACTATTTTCTCTACCATGGCTAATTGCATTATCTACTAAAATAGAAACCAGTTCATCAATACTTTCTTTATGACAAAGAAAATTTATTTTTTCGGTAATATTCGTTTCTATAGTGATATTTTTTTCATAGGCTAAACTTTCAAATGTTAATGCCCTTTTTTCTACAATCATAGAAAGATTATTCTTACTAAAATTTTCTGATTTTAAATATTCTGATTTGGATAAATCAAGTAATTTCGTTATCAAATTATTCATCCTGTCAGATTCACTTTTTAAATTGTTAATCCATTTTTCATTTTTCTTATTCACATCCAAACAATCAATACTAGCCATCATAACTGCTAGTGGTGTTTTCAACTCATGAGAAGCATTCGCAACAAATTCTTTTTCTCTATTAAAACTCATCACTACCGGTTTTGTAATCCATTCTGTAATTCTTTTAGAAATGATATAAATAAATATTTCTCCAATTACAATCAAAATGAAGGAAAGAAATAAATTTGTAAGTAATGTACTTTTAGTATTAGCCGTATCTATAATAGTTAAATATTTCCCTTGTTCAAAATTATAAGCATAATTTCTTAAATATAAAAAACCTATCTTTATATTACTGGTATTATTTTTTTCAATAATATTTCGTGCCTGAATCATTATTTTTTTACTAATACTATTATCACTATGACTTATTTTATCAATTATATTGTTATTTTCATCCAAAATAAATGTATATACTTCATAATCCATAACTTTTCGATTACGAAGTCTATCATCACTATTGGGTTCCTTATCAGGGAAATTAGGTTTTCCCAAAGTCAAATTTCTCATTCTTGTTAAATTATTTAATATACCAGTATATTCTTTATGGTAAGTTTGGACATTAAAGAAAGTAGCGAAAAAAATAGCAAATAAAGAGATGATAATGAAAATTGTAAAAAATGTTTTTTTCCTTAAATTTTCCATATCCCTTTATCCCTCCATTTTATACCCTAAATTACGAACTGCTTTGATATTTACTTTTGAGCCAATGACTTTTAATTTCTTTCTTAAAAAGGATAAATAGGCCTCTAAATTATTCGATTCATAATCATTATCTATTCCCCAAACTTTATCATAAATTTGTTCTTTGGATATGATCTGTTCACGGTTATTCATAAAATATTCAAGTAATAGAAACTCTCTATAAGGAATGTTGATTGACTCACTTGTTTCTAAACAAGTTAAAGTAGAAGTTCTAATATTTAATGATAAATCACTATATTCTAGTATATCTTTCACATTATTATTTCCTTTAGCTCTTAATTGAACATTTACTCTAGCAATTAATTCTTCAATATGAAAAGGTTTAGTTACATAATCATTTGCTCCTGTATCAAAGCATGATAATTTATCATCTAAACCAGATTTGGCAGTAAGCATGATTACTTTAGCATTTATATTATTTTCTTTTAGTTCTTTTAATATTTCTATTCCATTCATTTTAGGAAGCATAATATCAAGAATAATTAAATCATAGATATTAGTCATAGCATTATATAGTCCATCTTCGCCATCAAAACTTGTATCAACTTCATATTTTTCACAACGTAGTTTTGTTGCAATAATATCAGCAATTGCTTCTTCATCTTCTATAACTAAAATTCTCATTTTACCACCTCAATTTTCTTATATTATATAATATTTTCACGATTTAAACCAGAAATTATTAAAATCATATTTTAACACTCTATACACCATATACTTATTCATTTTTGCTTGATACTTTTTAATTAAATTATGATCTTCATCATATTCGGCAAATATTCCTGCTGTTCCTGAATCAACTAAAATATTTCCATTAGATAAACTTTGGATACTACTAACGATTCCTGAATATTCAACATCAAAACTATCTACAAGTTCAAAAGTCCTGTCATTTTCATTTACTTTATAAACATAGTAATAAGAGTTATCTCCTTGAAATGGATTATGATTTGTAATTCCTATTTTTTCATAATCAAAATTTGGTTGACTATTAGAAACCCCATAATTATTATTAAAGAATTTCAAATAATAGACTCCCTCTTCTTCTCCTTTTTCATATCTTACACTATGTTGACCAGAATGAATTTTAAAATCACCTAATTGAGTAAACACTAAATTTTGAAAATCAGTATCTTTCCAAAATTCATTATTGCTTAAAATAAATTCAATTTTAGGGTCTGTTAATATATTAGATACTTTTAATATAGAAGATGTTTCTCTACTACTTAAAAATACATCGCCATCTACATATTCAATAGAATTTAAATGAAGCCAATCTAATCCATCTTCTCCTTCATCTCTTTGACTCTCTGTATCTAATTTGCAAGTTTCTACGTACTCTTTAAAAATATCCTCAAAATCAACTAACTCTGTAACTTTTCCTGTTTCTCTATCAATTTTGATAATACAATCTTCTTCTGTATCTTTCTTTGTATTATTGGCTAAAACAAGTAAATCACCATTTTCATCAAATGTATAATCATGATGAAGTTGATAATTACCAGTACGATAAATTCTAGTAACTTGACCTAAATTGTTTACTTCGGCAATTTTCGTTTGAGAGATACTAAAGTACATTTTATCATTGTCAAAAAGGATTGCATGAGCTCGATATCCAATAATAGGTATTTCACTTCTCATAATTCCTTCATTATCATATAGTGCTAAATAATCTTGGCTGTCAGAATCATTTCCAAGCATTGCATATAGCCCATTATCTAGTTCTCTTTCACTAGTTCCTTCTGTTACTTTTAATTTTTCTTCTCCTGTTACTTTAATATCGCTTAAATCAATATCAAAATTATATGTTTTAGGGCCATTATCCGTAGAAATTTCAATTTTAATTTTATTATTTTTTTCTGCTGTCAATCCTATCATTTGATAAGCACTTTTATTTTCTTTTTCAGTTAAGGTTTTGCTAAAATCATTTATGTTTTTATCTGATGATATAATGGTATATTTTATATCATTAAAATCTTCACTATTTTTAAAATAAACATTAAAACTAAGTTCATTTGTCCCATAAGGGTTATAAATCACTACATATTCAGACTTTAATGAGGTGATTAGTTCGTCAATTTTATCATCTACAACTGTTTGAAAATTCATATCATAGATTGAAATATTTTTATTTTTAAAAACTTTATAAATATTGTCGCCTAGTGTGTTATCAATTTCTATTGATACATTTTGCTTAATCCAATCTATATCTTTTAAATTTTCATTCATAACCTTTTTATCTAATATAAGAGTTAATATTATTAGAATTGTTAACAATGATACAACTTTTAAAATTCCTAATATTTTTTCTTTTGTTATTATTTTTTTCTTTTTCATTTTTATCCTCCAATATTATAATTTTCTCAAATCTCTTATTCGTTTTCCTTTGCCATTCTGCCTTTTTATCTAATTAGGTGGAACTAGCAATATTTTAGCATAAATTCCAAATGATGTTTTAAAATGAAGTCTTCCACTTTTCCAACGTTTTTATCGATTGGTATTTTGTAATATGGTCTACTCATTCATAAATAAAATCCATTACAATACTTACATTCGCTTTCTAAACCTGGCCCATTGTCTCAGCCATTCTATAATCTTGTTTAATAATTACCTTTTTCAAATAAGCAGCTTGTAATCTTTTTCTCATTCCTGATTTTAAAATTCTAAAAGACAAATCTTTTATATCTATTCCCATTTCCTTGGCAACTTCATATATATGCATAGCATAAGATGAGCTTGTTATCAAAACTATTGTATGAAGTGTTTTCATATAAAAAATTTGTTTTTCTGTATTTACTGAAAAAGTAGGAATAATAATACAACCGTATTTTTCAAGGGCATTATGAAAAGAAATGTTGAGGAAATAGAAACCAAATTGTAATTACAAATACAAAAGAAATAGATGCTTTTTAACTTTGTCAAATAATTTTATATCTTCCTAATAATACCCAATAACAAAAAATGACAAAAAACTAGAAAATAATTCAATTAAAATTGAAAACAAAAACATTTTCTATAGAAATTCATTTTTAGTATGTATTCTACAAGATATAATTCGGCACTAGTTAACAAATACCATAATGTAAATCTTAGAAAAATACTCTTGCTAGGGCAAATTATTTTTAAACAATATGCTTAATAAAGACTGATTATAGTTTGTGCAAAAACATAAATTATAAACATTTTCTTTGCCCTTGTAATAGGTTTTTTTTACTTTTCTTAGAAAACATCCCTATAATAATTAAAAAAATAGGAATCATAAAAAATAATAATAACTGAACATTAAAGAAACATTAAAGCTTTAATTTTTTTTCAGAAATGCGTAATTTTAGTTAATTGCTTTTCCACTTACATATAATGTATAACCATTAAAATCAATATTACCATTGTTACTATCAGCATTATCAAGAGAAGTTATGTAACTATCGCCTGTTAATTTGATTTTAGATGTTTTATCTAATGTTAATTTTATCTCTTTTGCACTATCCTCACCATTTATTGTTCCTTCATAATAAGAGTTTGTATTCATAGTCATATCAAGAGTAGAAATAGAATCTATAACAATATTACCTTTGACTTCTTGGTTTTCCATTAATAGTTCTACAATGCCACCATTTGAGCCATTATTTCCCCAAGAATCTTTTTTTGCCCTTAAAAAATTACCAGTAGAATCATTATTTACAAACTTATTATTTTTTAAAGTAATTTTTGAACTTGTATTAGTTATGTAGAAAGTATCGCCTTTATTTGTAGTTATTGTAGAATCAGTAGCACTAAACTCTGATACCCCAGTAGAAGCATCTCCACTCATAGATTGATATAGGAAAATATTTTTATAAGTTGTAGATTGCCCATTTAATTTATTATTTGTATCCGTTAAAGTTACATTTTCAAGAGTTATTTTATTTTTTCCTTCAATTACCACACCTTCTGATGCGATAGCAATTAAAGAGGCGTTTTTTACTGTTATATCAGCAGTTGAATAAATTGTTGGAGAACCTGCACCAGTTGTCTTATATATTCCACCATCAACATTTACTTTTCCTCCTCCACGGTCAGATCTAATGGCCGCACTTGATACACCAGCAGTATTGATAGTAAGATTTTGGGCAGTCATAGTCCCTCCACCAGTTGTCATAATTCCTCCAGAATTATCTTTTGTTGTTGTTATTTTAGAATCACTTATCGTTACTTGTGTATCATCACTATTTGTATTATTTGTTGTTGCACTTCCTCCGTAACTAAATACACCATTTGCTCCAGTAGCATCTGTATTTACTGTTATATTTTTAAGTGTTAAGTGAGCTCCATCTTTAGCAACAATACCTGAATTAGTGCCATAAAAACTGGTGTTATCTCCTCCAATTGAATCGCCACTTTTATCTACTTTAATATCGGATAGAGTTACATCAATATCTCCACTAACTAAAATAGCATTTTCATCCTTTTTTGTACTTTCATATTCGCCACTATCTTCAGTTGTTGATTTGGTAATTTCCTTTACAGATGAATAAGATATATTTGTATTTTGTCCTGCTATCATGCCTTGATTAGAATTATCATTAACACTTGTATTATTTTTAAATTTATTAGCAACTAAATTTTCAGTAAAAGTACACCCACTTGTTAAAATAATCACTCCTAAAATATAGATTACTATTTTGTCAGTATTAGTAAATGTTTCTTTCAATGATTTTTTATTAAATCCTGACATTATTAGATAAAGTATAATAATAGATAGAGTTAAACTTTCTATTCCAAAAAGAGTCAAGTAAACATAATTATTGTCGGTATTATTCTCTTGTTGTCCTCCTATTTGTTCCATACCACCATTGTTGTTTGGTATATCTGGTGGAGTTCCTATATTGTTATCACCATCAGGTTTCTCTGGTGGCTCTCCCTGATTATTACCATTAGTCATTTCTGGTGGCTGATTTTCATTTTGACTAATATTTGGCATATTGTTACTATTGTTAGTATTAGATGATTTAGTGCTTAAATATCCAGTAAAAACAATACATCCACATAGTAATAAAATAATAACAACAGATATAATATTTTTTGATTTTCTTTGCATAATTTTTCTCCTTTCTTTTTTAACAATCAAAGTATAAAATACAAAGTTTAAAGAAACATTAAAAATATAAATTATACCAAACAAAAAAATCTTATATAGAGTTTGCTCATACAGATTTATCAGTAATCTGAAGTTTGTGCACTATATCCTTGTTGTGCTAAATTTTGTTCTTTTCTTAATTCTACAATCACATCAGAAAATGTTTTGCTTTCTTTTTCATTCATAAAATTTGCTACTCCAACTTCATATTATTACATAATAGGTAAACTATTTACATTCTATTAGCTTCATTTTAAGTTTAAGACCTACCAAGTGCCTAATTCTATATACATCTTCTTTCATATACATAATATTTGTCTTAAAAACTTGTTTAATCCTACTTTTTTTGCTGATTTCTTACATTTCCCTTCTGTTTTTTTACTATATAATTATAAACTTCACAATCAACTCTACCAAATGATTTTATTGACTGCATAACTTCAAATCTTGTTTTCTTAAATTATTTATTACCCACTTAGAAATATACTTGTTAGTTGCTTCATATTTTCCTGATTGATATGGTGTCGAATCTATTTTAGCATAAGAAATTAAACTACCAACATTTTTTAAATTTTCTTATATCACCGATTTCTGCTAGTAGGAGAAGGACTATTCTATCTCCAACATCTTTCATATTTCTAACTTTTTTATATTCATCCATAATCTTAGTAATTTAATTCATCTTTTCTATAAATTTATTAGTTATTTCAATAAAATCGATTAAAGCACATCCACCAGTTTATTTAATATGAGTTATAGTTTAAAAAGGAACCTAATTTTTTAGCTAATTTGTAAGCTTTAATAGTTAAATTTCTTCAAGCTCATTTTTACTGCCAAAATCAAGTTATATCATAAAGTTTAAAAAATGCAACAAAAAGTTTAAATTTTTATTGCATTTTTATTTTTTTGATTTAATCATAATCATCATTATGATTTTGTGTAATTTCTAGGACTTTATTATATAACTCTGTTGGCACTTTAAAATAATTCTTTGTTCCATCAATAATTCCATATTGTTCTCCAATATATATAATGAAGTTATTATTAATTTCTAACATGTAGTAATCAAGAATATAATCATTATATAAATGTTCTGCTCTTTCATCACTTTTAGAGCTTTTAATTTTTGTTAATCTTTTTATTAAATTTGATACTTCCTTTAAATCATCTTCTTCCAAATTAATTTTATTTAAAGGAACTGTATCGCTGATTGCATTTCCTGTTGCAATATTATATCCTTCATAATATTTTATTTGTATAGATTTTATTTTTTTGTTATATATTTTGTTTCCATAGGAATATTGAACAATAGCAAATATTCCTACAATAATAATTACAGTAATACTTATTATTATAAAATTAAAATTGTTCTTACTTTTTTTTACCATATTTTTCTCATTTCTCCTTTTATAAATAAGTAATAATATTTCTACAAATATATTTAATTATTTTGTATACTTTATTACGATTTTTTATTTTGGTAAATTTTAGTGTCAATATAAGTTTTAGAATTGAAACTATATCATAAAATTAAAACTAAGAATTTTTTCTATAAACTAATATAGAATCTTTTATATTTGAATCTTGAAACTTTAAACCATCCACTCCTATGAAAGATACTAAATTTGGATTATATTCTCTTAAAATATTAAAAGTTTTTTCTAAATCATATATTAAACTCCACCCATCTTCGTATTTTGTATTAGCTGTTGTTTGATATAAATAACTAATTAAAAGATTTCCATTTTGATTTAATGATCCTGCTAATTTATCAGTCATAATTTTTATAAAATGTCTTGGCAAGTATGTTCCTATATTTGACAACCAAATATTATCATAGTTTCTCATCAAATCTATTTTAAACAAATTCCCAGTTATAAAATGAGGAAACACTTTTTGAATTTTATCCCTTGTTTTTTTATAAGATGTTAAATTTTTTAAATACGGATTACAATCTGATATAACATTAGTTCTGTTTTCATCTAAAGAAAACAGTCTATTTCTTATATCTATAGATTTAAAACTATTAAATAAATCATCCCAAAACAGATATGATTCATAATCAAGTAAGCGTAATGTTAATTTTACTTTATTATATAACTTTTTATTAAAAACAAAATTATTATCCTTGAAGACATTAGGATAATCTTTAAATCTTAAAAACATCATAAATTCTTCTAACTCTAAATTTATTATACTAGCTATTTTCAAATAATAATAAAATTTTGCATATGGATTAACATCTAATATAGAAATATTTTGGCATCCATATAAAATTGCATTTATGGCTTGATCTCCAGATGATCCAACAGTTAATATTGATTTATTTTTTAAGTAAAATTGATTAATATAACCTGATATATTTTCTGTTGTAAAAGGATAAATTTGATAAAAGCAATTTTCTTGTGCGCCATCCTCGACATCTATTTTTCCTTCACATCTTTTGATAGCACAATCCATAATTTTACTGAAGTCTTGGCTCACATTATCACCTACTTTTTAATACTCATATTGCTCTGACAATATGCAAGTATGTTTTCTAAATTGACAAACATATCAATTAAAATCTATAAAAATTATAGCATAAATTAAAATGTTTTAAAACTTGGACTATAAATCTGAACTTGGTATCTATCTGGTACGGTTGAAAAAGTTATCTGCAAACTTTTAAAGGTAACTGATATAAGAATTAATCACTAAATATATTTTAACAAACAAAGAAAAAGTAGCAACACATTCACTCTACTTTATTACAAACTATTCTATAAGTGTTTCACTCTTTGTTTTGGTTGCTCTGGTTGACTTTGCACATCTTCACTATAAGATGATTTTACTAAATCTAGCATTTCTTTTAAATTTCCTAAAGATCTTCTTATATTTTCTCTTAGCTCACTACTAGCTGATACTTTAGCAACAGTATTAACTAATCCATATTGTATAGTGTTTTCTAATGCTTTTGGAGCAATAGCTAAACTATCAAGGACGATATCTTTACAATCTTTTAAACTTCTTTTTACCATAAATTCAATTGTTTGCTCTTGTAATAATTCTTTTGCAGTGCATTTATTTTCAGAAAAATTACTGATTCCATTTAAACAAATAAACGCTTTGGCCATACTAAATAAAAAATCAGGTGGAACAAATTCATAGTTTAAACAAACATTAATCATATCAATAAAATAAAAAGTTAAATCTTTTTCTTTCACATTTTTACAATATTTTTTACATTCTTCTTTAAACGATGCTTTTTGTTTTTCACTCATATCACCATAAATAACTAACATATCATATAATTTTTCATAGTTTCCAGAATATGCAGTTAAAAAGAATTTTCTACATAATTTAGCATCATTATCACTTAAAACACATAATAATCCCATATCTAAAAAACAAATATTACCTTTTTCATCTATACAAATATTTCCACTATGCGGGTCTCCATGAAAAACAATTTGTTTGTCATTAAACATAGCCCAAAAACTAGACCTTATATAACTATTTAATGCAGTAATAATTACTTTTTTATTTTCTTCTGTTAATTCTATTTTGTTAACAGTTTTAGTTTTAATAAATTCCATAACAATTACATTATCAGTACAATATTCATCATACAATTTAGGAACTTTAATCAATTTTGTGTTGCTTACTTTACCATTAACACTATTTGCAAAGTTTTGATATTTTTTAATATTTTCTCTTTCATGGCTAAAATCTGTTTCTTGTTTTATCCATTTTAAATATAAATCTAGTGCATGATCTCCACCTGTAAAATTACTAAAGTTTATTACTTTACCAAATCTATGAATTATTGCCCTTATTCTTTTTATATCATCATCAATACTATCAGTAATATCCTTTCTTTTAATTTTTATTGCAACTTCTTCACCAGTTGTTAATATTGCTCTATGAACTTGTGATACTGATGCAGAACCAATGGGTTCTTTTTCAATAAAACTAAATATTTTATTTAAATCTGTTCCATATTCCTTTTTTAATATTTCTTCGATTTCATCATAACTAATGGGATTACAATCATCACAAATACTAGATAACATTTTTCTATCTTCTTCAGTAAATAAATTGCCATAGTTTTGAGTTGCTAATATTTGGGCTAATTTAATATAAACAATTCCCATTTTTTCAGAAAATTCTTTTATCACAATCCCATTATTTTTTCGAAGAATAAATTTGTCAAATAATAATTTAACCATCTGTATATATAACTTCATTTTAACCCCCCAAATCAAGTCGATAATTATTATACTATAAAATCAATTTTTTTACTATATTTTTATCTCAAAATCATCTTTATCTTTACCATTGATATTAACAAATATTTTATAAGATATCCTAAATATGAAAGAGATAACGTTAAATTCATTATCTTAGATTTATTTCATCCTTACTATTCTTTAATGCATCATCTTTTTCATAATGCTATTCTTAACCCCCAATAGATTTCATATCGTTATTCAATTTAGAAATGCTTTAGATAAAACTAGAATTTTTCTTTGTAAAAAATCTAATCCTAATTATAGAAAACTTAAAAAATACTGAAAACTTATTTTAAAAAATGAGCAAGATTTAGATAGTAAAAACAAATTCTATTCTTCTAATTTTAGAAAAGCAGTTACTGAATCTTATATTGTTTCTTATCTTATTAATACCAATAAAACTCTTAAAGCTACTTACAATTATTATCAAGGCCTCCTTAAACCCCTTAAAATTCGTGATAAAAAAAGTTTTTATCCGCTATTTATAATCCTTCTACTGACATTTCTAATATTCTAAAAAAGCTAATAAAACTTTATTAAAAATGGAAAAATACATTGTTAATGCTTTCAATTATGATTTATCAAATGGAATTACTGAAGGTACTAACTAATAATGTTATTAAACAAGTAAAACATACTGCTTATGGTTATAGAAAGTTTTCTCATCATAAAGATAAAACAGAACTATGATAATTAAAGGTATTTATAATCCTATCATAGCATAAGAAAGAGAACTATATTTTTAGTCCTCTATGTAATTAATTTATCATTAGTTTTTAGTTCTACCAACACTACTTGATATTGAACCAATTTTATTCATTATTCTGCTACTTAATAATATTAAATATCTATCTTTTTCTTATAAGACACAATTCTTTGCCTTTTGAAGATAATCGATCGTGCTCAAAAACATATTCATCTCTACTTTTTCTATTTATTAAATCAACTAATTGCTTATATCTTTCAACTGAAATATCTAAATTTTCATCAGTATCATCCATACAAAATCCTAAATATTTATCTTGATCAAAATTAGCTGTATTATTCATATAAGGTGAAGTTCCATTTGCTATAATTACATCAAAATCAGCCATTGTTGGACATCCATAAATATGTGGAGTATATAATCTTTTATCTGGTGCATATAAAAATCTATTATCATTATCTATTGTTTTTGGAACTAATATTCCATCTTCACGAAAGTACCCGTATGCTCCATCAATACCCAATTGATCTAATTCATCATATTTTACTTGTCTTGATAGCAAGTATTGTCTATATGGAATTAAAAATTGTGAAATTGATCCTTTTGCAGATTGGAATAATTCTAACATATATAAGTAATTATCTGGATCAAATCCATACGCTTGAATATACTGTAAGAACAAAGCTGAATTAATATTTGATTCATTCACTTGATTTTTATAAATACTTATTTTTTCCATAAAATCTCCCCTTTCTTAAGAATGATTTAATATTATAACATAAATTTTTTTAATGTCAAGTATTTTTTATATTGTTTATCAAGTACTATGATTAATTTATGATAATGTCTTAAGTGTTAACTTTTAAAAATGTCTCAAATGTAATATATAATAAGTCACTTG
>CANQWY010000035.1 GCA_947627675.1 uncultured Bacilli bacterium | reverse complement strand
ATAATAGTCTAACACTTTTTATTTTGCAAGATTTTTATTTATAACTAGGGACTTTTCGTCAGAAATTTGGTACAATAGTCTTGATTTGTACAGTTATTTTTTGCTATACTTCAAATAAGTTCTTAGAAAGAAAAGTAGAAAATAATAATTTTAAAGACTCAAATGAAAAGTTAAATTTCAGAAAATAGGATCAAGTAGAATTTGTAAGACTAAATTGGTAGAAATAGTAAAAATCGAAACTCAAAAAAAAGAAATATTTACAATTAGGGAAAAAAATGATAGTATATAGGTAATGTTGAAGAAAAAAACAGAAATAAAAAAAGAAAGGAGGATAGTTATGAATCTAGACATTGTCGTCCCCAGACTTAATGCTAATGATTTAGTTATTAATTTACATCATTCTTTTCTTATTCAAAAGAATGTAAATATTAACCAGATTGTAACATCATAATTCGTTTAAAAGTTATAAAAATTGTTAAATAAAAAAGGTTTTTATTATGGGGTGATGAAGTGAAAATAGCTTTTATTGGGCATAAACGGATTCCAAGTAGAGAAGGTGGGGTAGAAGTTGTTGTTGAAGAACTTGCCACTAGGATGGTTACTTTGGGATATGATGTTACTTGTTACAATCGTAGTGGTAAACATGCCTTGGATAAGAAGAATAAAATAGAAAATCTAAAAAAATATAAAGGAGTTAAAATAAAAAAAGTTTTTACTATTGATAAAAAAGGATTATCTGCAATGACTTCATCTTTTTTTGGAACAATAAAAATTCTATTTTCAGGAGCAGAAATAGTTCATTATCATGCTGAAGGTTCATGTGTAATGATTCCAATAATTAAATTTCTTTGTAATAAAAAGATAATTGTTACTATACATGGTCTTGATTGGCAAAGAGCTAAATGGAAAGATGGATTTGCTTCTAAATATATAAAGTTAGGAGAAAGAATGGCAGTTAAATATGCTGATGAAATAATTGTATTAAGTGAACATATTAAAAAATATTTTAAAGATAACTATAATAGAAACACCCACTTTATACCAAATGGTGTTAATAAACCGATTAAAAAAAATGCAAATGTAATTAAATCTAAATATAATTTAGAGAAAGACTCTTATGTTTTATTCTTAGGAAGATTAGTACCAGAAAAAGGTATACATTATTTAATAAATGCTTTTTGTCAAATAAATACTGATAAAAAATTAGTTATTGCAGGCGGAGCAAGTGATACTAATTCATATTACTTAAAATTAATTGAATTATCTAAAAATAACAAAAATATTATTTTTACTGGATTTGTTCAAGGTGAACTATTGGATGAGCTATATAGTAATGCTTATATTTATGTATTACCAAGTGATTTGGAAGGTATGCCTATATCCTTATTAGAAGCTATGAGCTATGGCAATTGCTGTTTAACATCAAATATTCCTGAATGTACTACAGTTATTGGAAATAAAGGATTTACTTTTACAAAAGGTAATGTTATTGATTTAAAAAATAAACTAGAATTTTTATTAAATAATAAATACGAAGTAACTGAAATTAGAAAGAAATCTGAAAAATATATTTTGGATAATTATAATTGGGATAATGTTGTAAATAGTACTTTAGAAATATATATGAAATAAATATATTTATATCTCAAATATAAAAGGAGTATTTATGAAAATATTATTAGTAAATAAATATCATTATTTAAAAGGTGGGAGTGAAACATATTACTTTGAATTAGGTAATATGCTTAAAAAAAATGGACATGAAATAGCATATTTCTCAATGGAAGATGAAAAAAATATTAGAACAAATTGTAAAGAGTATTTTGTTCCAAATATTGATATGAACAGTAAAAATATAACTAAATCCCTAGAAGTTATTTATTCTTCAGAAAATAAAAAGCTAATGGATTATGCCTTAGAAGAATTTAAACCAGATATTGTACATATTAATAATTTTCAAAGACAGTTATCGGCATCTATTATAAAATCTATAAAAGAACATAATATTCCAGTTGTTTATACAGCGCATGATTTACAAGCTATATGTCCAGCAAGTGCTATGTTAAGGCATGGAAAAATTTGTGATAAATGTTTAAATTGTACTAAATATAATTGTTTTTTTAATAAATGTATTAAAGATTCAACTTTAAAAAGTTTATTAGCAAGTATTGAAGCTACTTATTATAAAAGAAAAAAAATATATGATAAGTTTGATATTATTATATCTCCTTCCAATTTTGTTGCTAATATGCTGAAAAAAGGTGGCATTGATACAAAAATAGTTACTCTTCATAATTATATAAATATTAGGGAATTTTCGTCTTATAAAACAATTGATGATAATTATGCCTTTTATTTTGGAAGATTATCGATTGAAAAAGGAATATTTAATTTGATAGAAGCATTTTCAAAACAAGAATTCGGTAGACTTCTTATTGCTGGAGATGGACCAGAAAAAAATAATATAGAGAAATATATAAAAGATAAAAATTTGGAAAATAGAATAAAGCTTATTGGATTTCTTAGCCGTGATGAAGTAAAAGAATATATTTCTAAATCATCATTTGTAGTTGTTCCAAGTATTTGGTATGAAAATTGTCCTTATTCAATTCTCGAGACACTTGCTATGGGTAAGGCAGTGGTTGGCTCAAGAATAGGTGGAATTCCAGAATTAATTAACGATAATGAAAATGGTTATTTATATGATTATGACGATGTAAAAAGATTATCTAATATAATTAAAAAATTATTTTCAGATAAAGATAAAAGGCAAAAAATGGGGCAAAAATCAAGAAGATTAGCTAAAGAAAAGTATAATATAGATAACTATTATAATAAAATTATAAAATTATATGAAGGGGTAGTTGGTAAATAATATGTTAATAAGATTAATGAGTGCAGTTATAAGTAAAATCAAAAAAAGATCGTATAAAATAGATGAAAATATAACAGATTTAATTATGCTTCGAATAATATTAGAAAAATTTTTAATGCTTATTAGAGGTATTTATCATAAGATATTATTAAAAAAATCAAAAGGTCTTCTATTTGTAGGAAAGAATGTTAAAATAAAATGTCATAGAAATATAAAATTAAATGGTACAACTATAATAGAAGAGGGAGTAAAAATAGATGCGTTATCAAGAGGGGGAATAGAAATAGGCGATAATTTTTCAATTGGGAGAAATAGTATTATAGAATGTACAGGAGTAATAAGAGAATTGGGAGAAAAATTAACCATTGGAAAAAATGTTGGTATAGCAGCGAATGCTTTTATTTCTGTGAGAGGCCCTGTAGATATTGGCGATGATACCATTTTTGGACCTAATGTTGCTATTCATGCTGAGAATCATAATTTTGATAATTTTTCAATTCCTATAAGATTACAGGGTTCAACTAGAAAAGGAATAAAAATTGGAAAAAATTGTTGGATTGGTTCTGGGGTAATTATATTAGATGGTGTAACAATTGGAGATGGTTGTATTATTGCAGCTGGTGCAGTTGTTAACAGAAATATTTCATCTAATACTATTGCAGGAGGTATACCTGCAATAGTATTGAAAAAAAGAAAGAGGTGATTTACTATGGCAGTAAAAAAATTAAATGGTACAGTTATAGTAACATATCGTTGTAATGCAAGATGCACAATGTGTAATAGATATAAATGCCCTTCTAAACCTGATGAGGAATTAAGTATCGAGACAATAAAAAAATTGCCTAAAATGTATTTTACAAATATAACAGGTGGTGAACCATTTATTAGAGAAGATTTACCAGATATAGTAAGAGAATTATATAAGAAATCAGATAGAATTGTAATATCAACAAATGGGTTCTTTACAGATAGAATAATTAAATTATGTGAAGAATTTCCTAATGTAGGAATAAGAATTTCTATTGAAGGATTAGAAGAAACTAATAATAAAATTAGAGGTTTGGAAGATGGATTTAATAAAGGCTATTCTACACTAAAAAAATTAGTTGAAATGAAACATCCAGATGTAGGATTTGGAATGACTGTTCAAGATGCGAATGCAAAAGATTTAGTTGAATTGTATAAGCTATCAGATGAACTAAATATGGAATTCGCAACTGCATCTCTTCATAATAGCTTTTATTTTGTAGAATCTAAAAATATTATTAAAGATAGGATGATGGTTGCTAAAGAATTTGAAAAATTAATAAATAATTTATTGAATTCTAATTCTCCTAAAAAATGGTTTAGAGCCTATTTTAATCATGGTTTAATTAATTATATTTTTGGACAAAAGAGATTGTTACCTTGTGATATGGCTTTTGACACATTCTTTATTGATCCTTATGGAGATGTAATGCCATGTAATGGTACAAAAGAAAAAGAAGTTATGGGAAATTTAAATGAACAAAGTTGGGAAGAAATTTGGAAATCTGAAAAAGCTGAAAAAGTTCGTGAAAGAGTAAGACATTGCGATAGACAATGCTGGATGATTGGTTCGGTTTCACCTGCAATGCATAAGTATATTGGAATACCAGCTTTATGGGTTATTAAGCATAAATTTTTAAGATTTTATAAGAAAAATAAATATTCTATATTTGAAAGCAAAATAGTTAGAGATTATAAAGAAGGCAGAATTACTAAAGAAGAATTAGATAAGTGTTCAACTTGTGATATAAATTGCGAAGCAAATGATGGTTTATCTGATAATTCAAAAGAAGCACTAAAAAATAAAAAAGGTGAAGATATTGTTGATGAAGATATAAAAAGACAGTTAAAAAAGGACATTAAATGAAACGGATTGAATGTTTAGATGTTGCAAAGGGAATAGCAATAATATTAGTAATTGTTGGTCATTGTTATATTAATAATTCTAACCAATTAACTATAATACAAACATTAATATATGCATGCCATGTTCCTATTTTCTTTATTATTTCAGGTATGCTATTAAAGTTAAAAGAGAAAAATGGTATTAGGTTAAGATTTAATTTTATTAAGTATTTAAAGTATTATTATATATTTACATTTATAGCATTTCTATTTGATATTTTAAAGAATATTTTACTTAGAAATATAAAATCATTAAATTTATATATTACTCAATTAATATATATACTACTTTTATCTCCAGAACATATGAATATTATGTCTTATAATAGTACTTGGTTTTTAGTTGTTTTTATGATAGCAGAGTTTATTTTTTTCATTATATATTATTATACAAAAAATAAAATTAATTTATTAAGAAAGTTAATATTTACTTTAATATTTATAGTGAATCTATTTATTTTAAGATTAGTTAATCATAATTTTGTTTTTTTTAAAATATTACAAAAAAGTATTATAGGTTTGAGTTTTATTTGTATAGGATATTTTTATTTTGATTTTATAAAAAATCTTGTTGAAAAAAAAGTGTCAGACCTTTAGGTATTATATATATATATATATACTATGTTCATTAATTAATGGGAGAGTGGAATTATATTCTCTAAAATTTAATAATATTTTTTTATACTATTTATGTTCTATTATAGGTTCATTAATTATTTTAATATTATCTAATCATATTTTAAAATATAAGATAACTAATTTTATTCAATATATGGGAAAGAGAAGTTTTATTATAATAGGCACTCATATGATATTTATTTCTATTTTAAATTTTATTATGGATAAAATAGATATTATACCTATGGTTATTGAAGTTATAATAACTCCTTTTATTATTATTGTCTTTGAATATTTATTTTTAAAAACAATAGATAAATTTAAGTGTAAATTAAAATGAAGAGAGTTGATAAAATGAATGATTTAATAAGTATAATTGTACCTATTTATAATGTTGAAAAATATCTAAAAAGATGTATAGATTCCATTATAAATCAGACATATACAAATCTAGAAATTATTTTGGTTAATGATGGTTCCACTGATAACAGTAAAGCTATTTGTGATAAATATAAAAATTTAGATGAAAGAGTTAAATTAATTGATAAAGAAAATGGCGGTTTATCTGATGCTAGAAATGTTGGAATTAATTATGCTACAGGGAAATATATAGGTTTTATTGATGCAGATGATTATATTGACTCTAGGATGTATCAAATATTATATAATAATATAAAAAATACAAATTCTGACTTATCAATTTGTAGTTATATTAAAATAAAAGAAAATGAAATACGTAATATTGACTTTTTTAATGATATTAAAATATTTAATAAGGAAGATGCTCTTTATGAATTATTAAACGATAATTTAATTGATAATTATGCATGGAATAAATTATATAACAAAGAATTATTTAATCAAGTTAAATATCCATATGGAAAAAAGTTTGAAGATATAGGTACTACTTATAAAATTATTGATAAAACAAAAAGTGTAGTTGTAACTAATTATTGTGGCTATTATTATGTAAATAGAGAAAACTCTATTACAAATAATTTAAGTCATAATATGATTCAAGATTATATTCAAATGGTTACGGAAATGTTATTTTTCTATAAAGATAATATTAATAAAGCAGAAATAAGGTATACAATTCATTTTCACAATTTATGTATTAAATCTCATAATAGAGATTTATATCAAAGTGATATATTATTAAAATACTATAAAAATTGTAAAAAAATATTAAAGGAAAATAAATTAGATATTTATATAAAAAATTATGATTTTAAAAAGAAATTAATGGCAATTATCTTATTTATGAATCGTAATTTTGCATATTTATTGTTCTCATTAGTTAGTAGGTGATTATATGAAAATTTTATTAATTAGGATGTATCCAACTAAAATGACAACTAATAATTATAATGTTCAAGAGCTTGGACTTGCAAAATCATTAAGAAAAAAAGGCTATATTTGTGATGTAGTTTCATATAATGCTTCTGATGAAACATATATTAAAAAAATAGAAATAGGAAAAGGGTATAATCCTATAATTAATTATTGTGTTAATGGAAAAAATATATTAAAAAATTGTTTTTTTAATCCCGTAATATATGAACTTATTAATAAATATGATATTGTTCAAACGGAAGAATATGATCAATTACAAAATGTTCAATTATTAAAAAAAATAAATAAGCCATTATATATATACCATGGGCCCTATTATAATAAATTTAATTTATATAATTTAAAATATTATTTAAAAACAATAATATATGATTTATTTTTTTTAAATAATCCAAATTACAAAAAAGTATTAGTATTTAGTAAAAGTAAGTTAGCAGAATCTTTTTTAAAGAAAAAGAAATTTAAAAACATTAAAACGGTAGGAGTAGGCATTGATTTAGATAAATTTAAAATAAATACTTGCACCAATGAAAAAATTGATTTGCTAATTAGAAATAAAGAAAATAGTAAATATGTATTATATGTTGGTAAATTAGAGCCAAGAAGAAATGTAATTTTTTTAATTAAATTATTTCGTAAAATACATTTTCATGATAATAATATTAAATTAATAATTGTTGGAAATGGAAAAAGGAAATATAAAGATAAATGTTTTAAATTAATAAATAAATATCACCTAAAAGAAAGTGTAATTTATTATGAAGCGTTTAATCAAGAAGATTTACCATTTTTATATCAGTGTTGTGATTTATTTATATTACCTACAAATTATGAAATTTTTGGTATGGTAATATTAGAAGCTATGTATTTTAAGTTGCCAGTAGTTACTACTTTAAATGGCGGATCAAGTACAATTATTGAAAATGGCACAAATGGATTTATATTAGATAAAAATAAAATTGATAACTGGGTAAAAATAATTGAGAAAATTTTAAATGACGATAAATTAAGAAATAAAATAGCATATAGTGCATATAAAACGATTATAGAAAATTATACATGGGATAAAATTGCAGATAAGTTTATAGAGGAATATAAGAAGTATATGTGATATTTTTTACTATAAATATATAGAAAGGATAGTAATATGGAAAAAAAAGATAGAAAATTTGTAATAACAATGATTGCTATATTTTTCATAGTAGTTTTTACCTGTTTATTAAAAATTATGTTTACATATAATGAAGAAATTATAAGTTTGTATTTATATATAATTATATATATATTAATTACCTCATTAGTATTTATAAAAGAAAGAAAGAATATCATTAATATAAAAATAATATTTTTAGGAATGTATACAATTATGATTGCCTTATCTCCAGTCATATATTATTTATATAATAAAACTTTTATCTCAAATACAGGTAATAGCATAATATATCAATTTCCAATTATTATTATTGGATATTTATCCATGATTATTGGATTTTATATAATAAGACCTAAGAAAATTAAGGAGAAAAAAAATAATATTCTAGAACTAGAATTTAGTAGAAATTTTGCAATTATTATATTATGTTTATCTACATTTTCTAATATTATATTTATTTTAAAAAATAGAGGTAGTTATTTTGGTGGTAATTTAGTTAGTGATAATTTATCATTAATGTCTGGTAACGGAATTATTAATCAAATTATCGGTTTAGATTTTATAGGTCTTGGATTGTTATATAACTATTACTATAATACGAAAAAAAGCAAAAATATATTTTTCTTTTTCTTATTAATTAATATAATGCTATTTGTTATAAGAGGAAATAGAACTAGTGTAGTTGTAACAATTTTATATTTAATATTAATAAAAAATTCATATATCAGAGTAAAAGCAAAAAATATGCTTTTCTTGGCAGTTGTGACTCTTGCTACTATTGCAGTATTAGGTATGATAAAAGATATAATGTCAAGCAATAATGCTAATTTTTCTACCACATTGTATAATGAATTGCAAATAGGATCTATTAATTTAAATTATGTTTATTTAGTATTTCCAAATAAAACTTCTTTTCAATATGGAAAAACTTATTTAATAAATTTTATTATGTTAAGACCAGGCCCAGATGATGATTTTACATTATGGTTAAAAAAGCAAATTGGTTTATCTTTTATAGGAGGTGGAGTTACTCCAACATTATTAGGAGAGGGCTACATGAATTTTGGATATGTAGGAATATTTTTGTTACCATTTATTGTTGGTATTATTTCCAATATATTAAATCAAAAATATATGTATAATAAAAAAGAAATAGCTTGGATTACTTGCGTATTTGTTAAATTAATAGATATTTTTAGAGGAGGAATCGCCAATTCCTCTATAGGTATTTTAATTTTATTAATGGTCTATATATTTTATAAAATGTTATTTAGTATAAAATATGGAAATAGGGTGGAAAATTATGAATAGTAAAATTAAAAAGAATTATTTATTTTCTATTACATATCAAATATTTGCTATATTAGTACCGATAATAACTACACCATATATTTCTAGAGTTCTTAGTGTAGAAGGAATAGGTATATATAGTTATACTTATTCTATAATGAGATATTTTTGGTTATTTTCTGCAATAGGCATATCTACCTTGGGAGTTCGAACAATAGGTATTTATCAAGATGATAGGAATAAAAGAACTGAATGTTTTTGGAACATAATGTCTACTAAAATTTTATTATCCTTTATTTTTATATTTTTGTATTATATTTATGTATTTGTTTTTTCGGATGATAAAATAATATCTTCGATACAAGGAATTTACTTATTTGGGGTTTTGTTAGATATTACATGGTTATTTCAAGGTATGGAAGATTATAAAAAAATTACAATAAGAAATATATTAATAAAAGTTTTAAATATTCTATTTATATTTTTATTTATTAAAAAAAATAAGGATTTAAATTTATATATATTTGGATTAGCTTTCTTTAGCGTTTTGAGTAATTTTGCATTATGGCTATCAATCAAAAAATATGTAAATAAATTCGATATAAGAAAAATGAATCCTTTTAGATATTTAAAAGATGGTATTTTATTGTTTATTCCGAGTATAGCAACTCAAATATTTGCTATACTTGATAAATCTATGATTGGTTATTTTACAAATTCTATGATAGAAAGTGGTTGTTATGAACAGGCATTTAAAATTGTAGATATGTCTTTGATTATAATTACAACTATTAGTTCTATTATGATTCCAAAAGTTGCCAAAAATTATAGTATTGGTAATAAAAAAGAAAATATAAAAAGTATACAAAAGTCTTTTAAATTTATATTACTTATTTCTATTCCAATGACTATAGGTATGTGTTATATTTCATCTGCTTTTGTTCCATGGTTTTTTGGAAAAGGTTATGAACAGGCTATATATATACTTTATATATTAAGTTTGTTATATATTTTTATGGGAATAAATAGTATTACCGGAACACAATGTCTGATTTCTATGGGCAAATATAATATACATTCAATATGTTTAATTATTGGAGGCATGATTAATATATTTTTAAATTTTATTTTAATAAATAAAATAGGGGCTATTGGTGCTGCTATAGGATCAGTTGTTGGTGAAATAATTGTATCTATTTTAGAAATACTATATCTACAAAAAAATAATATTTTAAATATAAAATTTATTTTTCTTAATTCAAAAAAAATAATAATAGCATCATTTATTATGCTAGTAGGGGATTATTTTATAAAAAAAATATTTTATGAAGGATTCTTCTCTATTGTAATTTTAATTATATCTAGTTGTACTATTTATCTTACTTCATTAATTTTATTAAAAGAAAAAATAGTTTTGAATAATATTAATTTTATATTTAATATGAAAGGAAATAGAGTATGAAGACAATATGTTACATTGTACCTTATTTTGGTAAATTGCCTAGAAATTTTCAATTATGGCTTAATTCGTGTAAATATAATAATAATATTGATTGGCTTCTTTTTACTAACGATAGATCAGAATATAAATATCCAAAAAATGTAAAAGTACATTATTGTAGCTTTGAGTATATTAAAAAGATAATTCAAGATAAGTTTGATTTTAAAATATTAATTGATTCTTATTGGAGGTTAAGTTTATTTAAACCAGCATATGGAGATATTTTTGAAGATTATATATCTGAATATGATTTTTGGGGTCATTGTGATGTTGATTTGATGTGGGGAAATATAAGAAAATTTTTAACAAATGATATTCTATTAAAATATGAAAAAATCGGTTTTCAAGGACACTCAACGTTATATAAAAATACAAAAGAAGTGAATTTAAGATATAAAACGATTGTTCCTGGAAAAATAACATATATTGATGAATTTACAGGAAAAACAAGATCTAGTTTCGATGAAAATGGTATGGAAGAGATTTATAAATACTTAAAAATTCCATATTATAAAAAAGTAAATTTTGCTCATTTAAGTAAATATGAATATAGTTTTTATTTATGGCACCTTCCTAGTAAAGAGTCATACAAAAATAGAAGACAGGTATTTGTATGGGATCATGGTAATTTAACTAGATATTATTTAGATAAAAGCAATCATATGAAACATGAAGAATTTATGTATATTCATTTTTTTTGTAGACCAATGACATATTTAACTGATGGAAAAAGTAAAAAATTAAAATATGTTATGTATCCTGATATATTAAAAGAATTGAATGAAAATATAACTGTAGATTATATAAAAAAGTATGGAAAAAATTCAAAATTAAAATATTATGTGAAAAGTGTATATTATAACAGAAAAAAATTAACTATCAAAAAAATAATATTTAATATTAAAAGTATGATAAAAAGAAGAATTTCAAAATTTAAAAGGAGAATTAGTAATGATTTTAAAAAATAAAATTAGAGCAATATTTACCCAAATTTCACCAACTTTAAAGACGAAAATAGCTTATAGAAAAAGTTTTGGAAAAAAGTTGAATTTGAGTAATCCTAAAACTATAAATGAAAAAATATTGTATTTAAAATTAAATGATTATAAAAATAATGATTTAATAACTAAATGTGTTGATAAATATGAAATTAGAAATTATTTAACAAATTTAGGATATGGAAAATTATTACCAAAATTATATGGTGTATATGATAGCCCAAATGATATTGATTGGGATAAATTACCTAGTCAATACGTTGTTAAATGTAATCATGGTTGTGGATATAACATATTAGTACCTGATTCTACTAAACTTAATAAGAGTGATACTGTAAGAAAATTATCAAAATGGTTAAAAGAAGATTATTGGAAACAAGGAGCAGAAATACAATATAAAAATGTTAAGAAAAAGATAATTATAGAGGAATATTTAGGAGATGTTAAAACGTATAAATTTTATTGTTTTAATGGAATTCCAAAAGTAATGTATATTAGTAATAATGAATGGATTAACAATGTTTGTGAAGAAGATAAATATATTGATTTTTTTGATAATAATTTTAATCATATTGATTGTACTTTAGGTGAGCATCCAAATTATGATAAACCAATAATTAAACCTCAGGGGTTTGACGAAATGTTAAAGTTATCAGAAAAGTTAAGTAAAAATTTTCCTTTTGTTAGAGTGGATTTATATTATGTAAATGAAAAAATATATATGTCAGAATTAACATTTATTCCAACTGCAGGTTTTATGCATATAAATCCTCCAGAAATACTTGATGAGTGGGGGACATGGCTAAAATTATGATTAAAAATACTGTGAATAATAGAATTACATGGATAGATATTGCTAAGGGAATTTGTATTTTTTTAGTTATTATCTCGCATTTTGATCTTTGCCCTCCTTCTTTTAGAAATTTTTTCTTACCATTTTTTCTAACAGGATTTTTTTTGTTATCTGGTTATGTATATAAAAAACCAAAATGTTTTAAAAAATTAATGTTGATAAAAACAAAAACAATTTTGATACCTTGGCTTTTTTTTAGTGTTATAGATATAATACAATTAACTTTATTTGGCAATGAAAATATTTCATTTTTACAAAGAATTGGATATGCTTTATTACAAATTAAAGGTTTAAATGAAACATTATGGTTTTTACCTTGTTTATTTATTAGCTTTATACCGTTTTATTTTTTTACTAAGAGTGGTATTACTAAAAAAAATTTTTTTATACAGTTTGTTTTATGTACACTAAGCGTACTATATATAATATATATGAATCCGCGTCTATTACCGTGGGGGGGGGAAAACTTTATCACTTCCATGGCATTTAAATAAAATTTTTATTTCATCATTTTTCATGACTATAGGATATTTATTAAAAACGAATAATAAATTGTTAAAAAATATTCAAAACATAAAAAAAATATATATACCTATATTTATTATTTTATACTTTATTTTTACAAACATTGTAGGTGCCCACGGAATTAATGATTGTTCAAGTAAAAGTGTAACTATTTGGTATTTTTCAATTATAATTGGAAATATAATTTTACTTATTTTTTCTTTAAATATTCCAAAAAGTAAATTATTATTATTTATTGGTAAGAATTCTTTATTATATTATGGATTACATACTACAGTTATAAGGATTATTAATAAAATAGTAGCTCTATTGAATTTAAGCAAATTTATTTTAAGTAATATATTTATACAATACACATTTACTATATTTTTATCTTTATTTTTAATAATATTACTTATATTTCCAATTAAATTTATTAATAAGCATATAAAATTTATTTTAGGAAAATTTTAATATGAATAATACGGAGGTCTTTGTTTATGAAGATAAATTATGATATTAATAGAATTAGATGGTTAGATTTTGCTAGAGGAATAGGTATATTATTAGTTTTATTAGGACATATATTACCTAAAAGCAATATTATATCTATAATTATTTATTCATTTCATATTCCATTGTTTTTTATAATATCAGGCTATTTATTAGGACAGAAAACATTTTCAGAATTAAAATATAGTAATTTTATTAGAAAAAGATTATATAATTTATTATATAAGTATTATACATTAAGTATTACTATGATGATAGTACAGTTAATAATATGTATCATTTTTAATGATAAGATAACATTAGTAAGTGATTTAATAAATATTATTATTCTTAATGGTTTTTATGCTACTTGGTTTTTGCCATGTATATTTTTTTCTGAACAAATATTTATTTTATTTTATATTTCGAAGTATAGATATGTCATGATTTTTGTTGCTTTATTTATTATTGCTATATTATTAATAATTTCTAAAATATTAATTTCATATGCATTAATAAGTAAAATATTTACAAAAATATTATCAATAATAATTAGAATTTTGTTTGGTAGTTTATTTATACTAATAGGTTTTTATTCAAAAAAGGTTATTGATAAAAAAAGTTTGAAATTATTAATATTTTCTATATTTATATTAATAATAAATTTTGTTTCTTGTAGATTTAATGGAGAAGTTGATCTATATTACAATATATTTAATAATATTTTATTATATTTATATTTTTCTATAGTTACATCTATATGCATTATGTATATTTTTAGTTATTTTAATGCATATAATATATTTGTTAATTATTTTGGAGTTAATACAATAATAATTATGTCTACACATTTGCCTTTTATATGGTTATTACGAAAAGTTGAGTTCTTGAAATATTGTTATTTTATACAATTTTTATTAGTACTGATTATAGAGTATATTATAATTAATTTGATAAAAAAATACTTTTCAATTATTTTAGATTATAAAAAAATTAAAAATTTAGTAAAAAAATGTCAAACAAGTAAAAAGTGCAATTTTTAAGTTAAATGCAACTTTTTAATTATTTAAAATAGCAAATAAAGAGAGCCTTTATTTTTATTAAAATTATAGCATGGTAGTGTACGTCAAAAGTGAAATGAACTACAAGGTGTGATTGTAGTTTAAAATTAGAATTAAAATGCTACTATTTTATTAGAGACATTTTCAATTAAAATTATATGCTATACAATTTTTTATATAGACATTTATATAGACATTTATATAGACATTTATATTGATATCTGCTATAATCTAAATATAGAAAAAGGTGATTAAGATATATGGTAGATGCTATTGAGGATAAAAGAAATGAATTTAAAACTAAGATAACAGATGATCTAGAAAAGGAAGTTATTTCTTTTTTAAATACAGATGGGGGAAATTTATTTATTGGTGTTGATGATAATGGTAATATTATAAACAATTTAAGTAATGTTGATTTAATTCAAAGAACAATAAAAGATAGAATTAAAGATAATATAAGACCTTCAACTTTAGGATTATTTGATGTTGTTGTAAATAACAAAGATGATAAAAAATATATTCAAATTATTGTAGCTAGAGGAACTGAGAAACCTTACTATATAAATGGAATGGGAATGACTCCAGATAGTTGCTTTATGCGAATAGGTAGTTCTATTCAAAGTATGAATATGGAAACTATTTTAAATTTATTTTCAAAAAGAACTCGTAGTAATTTAAAAAATATTAAATCTCCAAATCAAAAGTTAAACTTTAAAACTTTAAAAATTTATTATACTGAAAAAGGATTTGAGATTAATGATAACTTTTTAAAAAAATTAGATTTCTATACTGAAGATGGAATGTTTAATTATATTGCTTATCTTTTATCAGATAATAATAATATTTCTATTCAATTTGCTAAGTATAAGGGTGATGATGTAAGTAATTTAATAGAAAATGAGGATTACGGATTTTGCTCATTAATTCAAGTAACTGATAATATTTTAAATAAATTTAAGTTAGAAAATAAAACTTATACAAAAATTGAATCTCCTACTAGAAAAGAAATAAAGATGTTTAATTATGAGGCCATTAAAGAACTAGTGACAAATGCCATTATTCATAATGATTGGTCTAATGGATATTCACCTAAATTTGAAATTTTTGATAATAAGCTAGTTATATCTTCTAATGGTGGTATTCAAGAAGGTGTTACTCAAAAGGAATTTTTAGAAGGATTTTCAAATCCTAGAAATCCTGAGCTTATGCGTATATTTCGTGATTTAAGTTTTGTAGAACAATTAGGTACAGGAATTCAGAGAGTGTTGAAAGTTTATCCTAAAGATATTTTTGAATTTTATCCTAATCATATTAGAGTAACAATATATTTTGAAGAAAATTATTTTCAAAAAGAAGAAAAAGTTGATTTTATAAATTTAAATGAAATTCAAAACTCTATTCTTAAATTAATAATGGATAAGCCAAATATAACTCAACCTGAACTTGCTAAACTACTTGGAGTTACTACTAAAACCATATCCAGAAACTTCAAATTTTTACTAGATAATAATTATATCGAAAGAATTGGAGCAAATAAAAATGGATATTGGAAAATTATAAATTAAAATATATAATATCATTAGATAAGAAAGATTATACAAAAGAAGGAATAAAGCATATAAATATATTTGAATTATTAAT
>CANQWY010000034.1 GCA_947627675.1 uncultured Bacilli bacterium | reverse complement strand
TTTGTCGTATTATAGGGCTCTATTCTTATATTTACATATTACACCTAACTTCCGCTATTTGTAAATACCTTATTTTTAACTATTCGTTAACCTGTAAAATTTTGTAAATAAATAAGAAAAAAGCTATAATGTTTGATAAATAGCTCTTTTATATTTATTTATTATTTATACTATCAAAATTCAATTCAATCTTATCAATATTATAATCTTTAGAAATTTCTTTTAATTCTAAATTTTCAACAAATAAAGTTGCCTTAAAATCTTTTATTGAATAATTTATTGCCTCTAATAATTCCTTATTTAAACTTAATTCCAATAATTTTACTGGTGTTTTTAAAGAAACATTATTATTAGTTTTTTCTCCTCTTACTTGACTAATAATATTAATTATTTGATCTCCATTTTTAATATAAGAATCAAAATTATAATTTAATGGTTTTATCTCCGTTAAATGAATCGATTTATTATTATGATATAATTCTTGATATATCTCTTCAGTAATAAATGGGAAGAAAATACTAAAATCTTGTAATAGTTTATAAAGAATTATATAAACAGTTTTTTGTCCAGAATATCTTGCCGTCACTCCAAATTCTTCTGGTCGATACAATCTATGTTTTACTATTTCTATATAATTATCACAGAAATTCCAGAAAAACTTTTCTAAATGATTTAAAGCAAGACCTACCTCATACTCATCTAAATAATTAATAAAGCCCTTTTCCATTTCTTGAAAACTGCCTAATATCCATTTATCAAAATACTCATAATTATCAAATTCTTTATCTTCATAATCGCTTAGATGCATTTCAATAAATTTAGATACATTCCATATTTTATTAATTAATTTCTTACCTCTAAGTAAAGTCTCTTCACTATATACAATATCCGTTCCAAGCCTACCAGTACCAGCCCAATATCTAACAACATCTGCTGAGTAATTATTTATTGCATCCATTGGTTCTATTTTACTATTGCCTTTACTTTTGCTAATTTTTTCACCCTTATTTGCCATTACAAAACCTGATATCATTACATTATCCCAAGGCCTCATGCCAAAGTGATAAAAACTTTTTACTATAGTATAAAAATCCCATGTTCTTATTATTTCTGAAGCATTAGTTCTAATACTCATTGGCTTTAAAATATCCTCATAATTTTCTTTTTCACCATACCTCATATTAATAAGCGGAGTAATAGAAGAAGTTGCCCAAGTATCCATTACATCAGACTCAGGAGTAAATTCAGTTGAACCACATTTTGGACAATTACTTATAGGTGGATTATCTACTAATGGATTAACTGGCAAATCTTCTTTTCTTGCTAGTATTATCTCACCACAATCTTTACAATACCAAACTGGAAATGGAACTCCAAAATATCTTTGACGAGAAATACACCAATCCCACATAATATTATCTACCCATTCATTATATCTTGCTTGCATATGTGCAGGATGCCATTTTATCTCATTACCAATTTTTAAAAAATCATCTTTATGACTCATAGTATCAATAAACCACTGACCCATTACAGAATATTCTACTTCCCTACCACATCTTTCGTGTGTCTGAACTTCATGCTCTAACTCCTCTATTTTAATAACATGCCCTTCTTTTTGAAGATCTTCTATTATCTTTTTCCTAGCATCTTTAATATTCATACCACCATATTTAGGAACAGAATCATCTATTTTACCATCGCTTGTAAAAATATTTTTTAAAGGTAAATTATATTTCTTCCACCATTCAATATCTGTCTGATCTCCAAAAGTACAACACATAACTATACCTGTACCTTTACTCATATCTACTTTGTTATCTGCCATAATAGGAACTTCTACATCTATTACCGGAATATGAGCAATCTTTCCAATTAAATTTTTATGTTTTTCATCATCCGGATTTACAAACACACATACAATAGCAGGTAACAATTCTGGTCTTGTTGTTGCAATAGTAAATTCTTCATTATCTTCAACTGTTCTAAAATTAATATAATTAAATGTTGTTTTTACTGTTTTTGTTTCAAGTTCTGCTTGAGCAATAGAAGTAAGACACTCATTACACCATAAAGCTGGACTTTCTTTATGATAACAATGATTATTCTTAACTAAATCTAAAAATGATGTTTGACTTATTTTAATAGTTGAAGGACTTACTGTTTTATAATGAATATTCCAATCTGTACTAATCCCCATTCTACTAAATATATCCTGGAATTTTTCTTCATATTTATCAGTTGTTTCATAACATAATTTAGAAAAAGATTCTCTTCCTATTTCATGAGCCTTTTTTCCTTGTTCTTTTTCTACTAATCTCTCACTTGGAAGACCATTATCATCAAAACCAAATGGATAAAATATATTATACCCTCTTAATCTTTTATATCTAGCAATCATCTCAGTTTGTGAATAAGAAAAAATATGGCCTATATGAATATTTCCATTGACTGTTGGAGGAGGTGTATCAATAGAAAAAACTTCTCTTTGATCAGGAGTAAATTCATATATTTTATTTTCTTTCCAATAATTTAACCACTTTTCTTCTTTTTCTTTAGCATTATATTTTTTATCTAACATATTATCATCCTTTCATTTATATAACTATTGCTAGTACCAAATATGTTTTCTTTTATTTTTTCATCATCTAAATAATAATTGAAACATATTTATTAAATTCTTCTAGCATTTTCTATCTCCTAAAAAATAAAACTTCATCCTATAAGGACGAAGTATAAATCGCGGTACCACCTTAATTTAGATAAAAATCTATCTTAAAAAATTGATAACGGAATTATCCGGATATAAATCACTCAACTTGCAACCTTCAATATCTACTAATAACTATTTCCACCAACCATAGTCTCTCTAAAAAAGTAAAATATCTACTCCTCAAGTATCATTCGCTTTATGAACTAATTATAAACTAAAATATGTTACTTTTCAACTATTTTTTGTTTTTTTAACTTTTTAGAAGTTAACTTTTTACTTGGATTAACATGAATATTTATATATTTTACTCTATTATCAAACATTTTTATATTTTCTTCTATTTTTTCTATAATATCATGGACCTCTTTTAAAGTTAGATTATAATCCATACTAACTTCACAAGTAATTTGTAAATAAGGACCATTTTTTAAAACTATTAAACTATCAATATTATTTATTTTTTCTTCATCATTAATGATTTCTTTCATTAAATTAACATTTTTAATATCTTCAGTCTCTCCTAAAATAGCAGAAAAATTATCCTTAATTATTAATAACCCAGTCTTTATAATTAAAAGACCTACCACTACAGTTGCAACTAAATTAGAATATTTTAAAATACTATAATCCTTAGAAAATTGCATTAAAATGCTTGATATCAAAACAAATAATGAACTAATAACGTCTGCTTTACTTTCTTTTCCACTTGCAATTAATATTTTATTATTAAATTTTTCTCCTATTTTTATTAGATAAGACGATAAAATATGTTTAATAAAAATTGTAAAAATACTTATTAATATTATTAATTTATTAGGGATAATAATTTTATCAAAAGAAGATTTAATAATTATTTCATAACCTAGAAAAACAACAACGAAACCTATGATAAGACAAGTTAAGTATTCAAATCTTCCGTGCCCATATGGATGTTCTTCATCAGCAGGTTTTAACGAATAATAATTACCAAAAATAGCAACTCCATCAGTTGCCAAATCACTAAAAGAATGGATACCATCAGCAATTAACGCACTACTTCTTCCCAAAAAACCAAACAATACTTTAATAATAGATAAAAATAAATTTGTACCAAAACTTTTTAATAAAGCATGGGATATAATACTATTCATAATATCACCCTCATTATATAATATGTATATAAAATACTTATGATATCTATATCATATTTTTATTACGTTTTAATTTATAAATTTTTAATCCTGCTTCTCCAATTTTATCTACTGGTACTTGATCTAAATAACAGTATGGATTTATATTATCAGCATTAGTATAAAGATTATAAAAACTTTTTAAAATATCTTCTCCAAAACCTAAATATTTTAGATAATTAATATAATCAAAATAATCCTCCATTTTCATGAGTGAAACTTTATCTCTAGCAATGGTATTTAATATCATCATATTATAGCAAAATAAATCGCTATTATCACTTGGATATACTATATTATCTTTATTTTTCTTATACTTGTTTTGTAAACTGTTTATACAAAAATTACAAACCAAATAATACGAATTAAGAGGATAATTACTATCTAAATAGCAACTATCCAAATCACATACATGTAAATTATCATCTTTATCGGTAACAAAATTATATTCATGTAAATCGCCAAAATTAAATTTAATATCTTTAAATTTCTTTAAAGATAATCCTCTTTTTACAATATCTCCAACTCTATATAAATAATCTAATTTCTTTTCATTATCAACTTTTGGATCATTTAAGATAATCCCTAAATTGGTTGCATTTAATATTTCTTCATCTACAAATCCTACTATATTAGAATCAACTATTCCTAAATATTTAGGAATCATAAACTCAGGAATATTAATTTTATCAGCATAATTTGATAATGTATTAATATTAAATAACTTGATAGGCATCTTATCATCTGAATAAAAGTATTTTAAAAGTAATTTACCATCACTAATACAATAACTCTCATTTAATACATATAATTTACTTTCTGTACTAAGAACTTCATTTGGTAATTCATATCTTTTTAATTTATTAAATTGTCTTTTAGTAAGCGAAATTGCTTTCATTATTTTCCCCCTCTTTAAATTAAAATAGATTATACTACAAAAAAAAGAATTTGTCACTATATTTTAAATAATACTTAACATTTATAATCATTATTGATAAAATTATTATCGGAAAGGAAAATGTTGTATGAAAAATATTATAGATGTAATTAAAGAAAAAGCCAAAAAAAATATAAAAAAAATAATTTTACCAGAAGCTAATGATATAAGAGTTTTAAAAGCTGCAAGCATAACAGAAAAAGAAGGCTTTGCCAAGCCTATTTTAATAGGAGATGAGAAAGAAATTAACTCTTTAGCAGTAAAAAATAATATTGATATTTCCAAAGTAGAAATAATTAACCCAAATACTTTTAAATATTTAGATAATTATATAAATAAATTTTATGAAATGAGAAAACATAAGAAAATTTCCTTAAATGAAGCTAAAAGAATAATTACTGAAGATTACATTTATTTTGGAAATATGCTAGTTAAAGAAAATTATGCTGATGGTCTTGTAAGCGGGTCAATTTCAACATCCAGCAACACTCTAAGACCAGCTTTACAAATTATTAAGACTAAAAAGGAAAATAGTATTGCTTCTTCTTTCTTTTTAATAGAATTAAATGATAAAACAATTGGAAATAATGGTTGTCTTATATATGCAGATTGTGGTATGATTCAAAATCCTACTAGTGAAGAACTAGTTGAAATTGCAATAAGTTCGAAAAAAACATATGATCTTTTCTTTAAGGAAGAGGCTAATATCGCTTTTTTATCCCATTCAACTAATTGTTCATCTATTTGTGAAGACCAAGCAAAAGTTAAAAAAGCAGTTTTAATTGCTAAAGAAAAATATAAAGATTTAAATGTCGATGGTGAGATGCAATTTGATACTGCAATATGTGAGGAAGTTGCAAAAAGAAAATTTCCGAATAGTAAAGTAGCCGGACATGCAAATATTTTAATATTTCCTGATTTAGACTCTGGTAATATTGCATATAAGGTAACTGAAAGATTAGCTCATGCTAAAGCATATGGTCCTCTAACTCAAGGTCTAAATAAACCAATTAATGATTTATCACGAGGATGTAGTGTTGATGATATTGTAGGAGTAATTGCAATTACAGCCCTTCAAGCTATTAATAATGAATAAAATTTTATTTTTATTACACAATAATTATATAACTATTTTTAGTTTTTTAGCACTCTTACTTGACAACTGCTAAAAATAGTGATATAACAAAATTGTGAAAGGATGGTGCGATTATGTTACCAAGAAAATTTTATTTTGATGATGTTATTGATAGTCTATTTGAAAGTGAAAAATTTGAAATGAAATGTGATATTTCTGAAAAGGATAATAATTATATAGTTGAGATGGATCTTCCAGGATATAAAAAAGAAGATATAAAAATTGAATGTAATAAAGGTAATTTAATAATTACTTGTGAAAAGAAAAAAGAAGAAAAAGATGAAACAAAAAAATATATTCGTCGTGAAAGAAGCTATGGTAAATATTCTAGAAGTTTCTATTTAGGAGATATTGACCAAGACTCTATTAATGCCTCTTTTGAAAATGGAACTCTTACAATTATTATTCCAAAAATAGATGAAGAAAAAAATAAAAAATATATTGATATAGACTAATTAATAAAATAAAAAATGCTCTAAAATGAGCATTTTTTATTTTACATAAATATACAATATGTAATTTTTAATGTATAATATAAACATATAAAGGAAGAAAGTTATATGTTGAAACTAAATAAAAGAATAATTATTAAATATTATAAAAGAAATTTTAAATATAAGAATTTAGATAAAGAAAATGAATTATTAATAAATAATTATGATATTATCGAGGAAGTTTTAAAAAAGATAAATAAATATAATGCCATATATAATAAAGATATTAATAATTTATTAGAAAAAAATAATTATTATTTAAACAAAAAACAAGATTCAAAACTATTAAATAACATAAATTTTCTTCTTTTAAAAAAACTAATAGATATTATTATATATGAAAACAAAAAAATTAATGATTTAGAAAAAATAAAAAAAGCATGTAATAAAATTAAGCAAAAAAAGGATATTTCCATCAATAAATACTATCAAATTAATGAAGATACTAGCTCTTACTCTATTTATTTTCTAATAAATGAAATAAAAAATTTTAAAAACAAATATAAACTCTTAGATGTTATTAATTTATCTTTAAAATGTCAAAATAAAAATATAGCTCAATTATTAGAAGAATATAATGTATCAATTGCCAAAAACACATTAGTTATAAATAATATTTTAAAATCATTTATATATATTAATGATTTATCATCTAAGTTAAAAGAAATATCTACTTATAAAAAAACTTTTACTCGAGCAACTATTCCTAAAAATATAAATATAATATCTAATAAAGAATATTCTATATTATTAGATAATTATGGTAATATAACTAGTAAATATAAAAATGTTATTATAAGCAGATATAATTATAATATTAATAATTTATTTATATATGATCTTTCAAATAAAGAAAAAATATCCATATTATCTTACGATAAAAATTATAAATATCAAAATACTTACAATGAGGCTATCGCAAAATATGTTAAAAGAAATGATGATATTAGAATAACAACAGAAGTAACAGTATCTCAAATAGAAAATATTGAAGTAAAAAAAATAAGTATCAATAATATTACTTCCGAATCAAAAAAATTTAAAATAAATATAAATATTCCGTTAATATTTGAAATAGATAATCAATATAAATATACTTTATCTAAGAACTTAAATACAAAATATTCTAAAAATTTAAATTCGTTTATTACTTATCAAGAAAAATTAAAAATATATTTAATAAATAGAATATACAATATAAATAATTTACATTATACTATTGAAAATGACTATATAAAATTAGATGCAATTATAGAAATAGAAAAGAATAAGAAAAAAGCTTTTTATATTATAACAGAGATATGTAAGGATAAAAATGAAATTTTTAGATTACATAATAAATATAAAAATGAAATGCTTATAAATCAAAATATTTTCTTCTTAGCAAACACTATAAAAAATAATATAAAACCAGAAAAAATATTATTATATAATAATATTATAAATTCAATTTATAACGACAAATATAAGATAGATGAAAATAAATTAAAAATTATAAAAGAAAATAAACTAAATATCAACTCATTATGGAAATATGGGATATCAGGTAATTATAAAATTATAATTATCGATATTGATGATTATTATGATTTCTTTTTAATAGAAGAATTCCTAATATTTTATATATACTTAAAAATGAATGGTATATATATCGATACTATTTTTATGTATACTACTCAAAATAAAAGACTTTATAAAGATATTAAAATAATAGAAAAATATTTGAATACAATATTTAATTATAAAAATTTACCTGGAGAAATTTATATAATTGAACAAAAAATTCTAAATTTTGATGAAATAAATCTTTTTAATATGTTATCAAAATTAAAAATAAATGCAAAATCATTTCATAGCTTGAAAGATGCATTTAATAATATAAATAAAGAAAATAAAAATAAAACAATTATACAAGATTTTGAAGAATTTATAAAACATGAATTAGCTATAAAAAAAGAAAATAATTATATATATGATATATATAGTGATAATGAAGTAAATCAAAAAATAATTAATACAGAATGTTCAGCAATAAAAATAATCGATCCTAAACAATTAACTTTTTTTAATTCATTTGGAGGTTTTTATGAAAATGGATATAAATATATTATTACAAATAACCATTTAAGCTGGAAAAATATTATAGCAAATAAATATTTAACTAGTATTATCTCTAATAAAAGTAATGATTATATTTTTTCAAAAGATTATATCTTAACCAAAAATCAAAGAAAATGTATTTATAATGAAATACTTTTAGATAATAAAAAAATAAGTTTTGATAATATAACTTATAGTATGGGCTATGTAGTAAAAGAAAAAAATACAGAAGAATTAAATATAAAAATAACTAATTTTATATCAATTATAGATAATATTGAATTCTTAAAAATAAATTTAAAAAATATAACTGATAATAGTATAAATATAAATTTGAAATACCTCCTTTATCCTTTATTAGATACAAATAATAACAACAATAATTTTATATATTCAAAATATGATTATGATAAAAATATAATTATATTACAAAATAGATTAAGTAATTATAAATTATTCATAACAGCAACTTTAGAATTTAATAACATATATTTAGAGAAATTTAAGCAAAAGGTATTAGAATTCGAACTAACTATAGAAAAAGGACAAAAAAAAGAATTTGCTATTATGATTGGAACAATTTCTAGTTCTTATAATAATATTTATCTATTAAAAGAAAAATATTCTACCATATCAGTAATAGATAATAGTTTAGATATTGTTAAAAAAAGCTGGAACAACACCTTAAATATTATAAATATTAATACTGAAGATTTATCTTTCAATTATATATCTAAATGGATAGTATATGAAATATTGGTATCTTCTGATTATGATATAGAAAATATATACAATTATAATTTCTCAATAGAAATTGAAAACGTTTTAAAAAATTCTTTAAATCTTATGATGATATTACCTAATATTGTAAGAGAAAAAATCATTAATTGTAGTAAATATATTATTGCTGATGGTAATATATTAAAAATAGTAAATAAATTTCAAAATACGGGTATTATTTCCAGTAGTATAAATGAAAAATTACTATTACTATATACAATAGAAAAATATTTAAAAACTACAGAAGACAAAGATATTTTATCAGAAGATATAAATTATGTAATTGTAAAGTATACAGATGATAATGAGGTTTATTATAAATCTTCTAAATATAATGATAGTCTATATTCTCATATAGAAAAAGTAATTGATAACATAATTAGTAATAAAGAATGCTATAATAAAATATTATTATATAAAGCTATTAGTATTTTTATTGAGATAACTAAATATTACGATAAAAATAAAGACAATAAAAAATATAGAGAATTACTAAAATATATAAAAAAAGAAATAACTGAAAATAAAAATGATTTGTTTTATAGAATATTATTTGATCTTAAATATGATGACAATATAGATATAAATGATATTCTAAAGGCAAAAGAAAATATATTATTAAAAATAATCGTCCTTATAAAAATAAATAAAGTAGATGAAGCATATAAATATTATCAAAACCTGAACCCAATAATAAAAACAAATAATAAAAGAAAAGCTTTAAAATATAATAAAGAGCCTTATTTATTAAATAAAAGTAGTATTTATTATATGATAGGTTTAGAATTGTTTTTAGGATTTCAAAAACAAGGGAAAAAATTATTTATAAGGCCTAACCTTCCTAGTTATGTAAATAATTACAATTTAACTTATAAATATTTAAACACATCTTATAACATTAAGGTTAAAAAAACGAATAAAAAAAGTTATATAAAAATCGATGATTTATTAACAGAATATATTATTTTAAAAAACGATTATAAAGAACATGACGTTGAAATAGCAATAAATTAAAAAGAGAGAATTATTTCATCTTTAGTGATATAAACCCGTTTCTTAGAGATAAAGAAGCGGGATTTTTATTCTGAATAAACTTATATGACAAAAGAAAAAAGTCAATTGATGACTAAAATTAAAAGGATTATCACCTATAAATTACAGGTTACAATCCTCTAATTAGAAAAATTTATAATCAAGACGCTTTTAGAATCCAGTTCAATATGGATGTTATGCTATTTTATTTACTTTCTTCTACTTTTTCAAATACATAATTTCCATTTTTTGAATCTTTAGTAAAAATATATGTTAAATTAGTCGTAGTTGTTTTCTCATTAATACAATTTGCCTCTTCACACATTTGATAACTTTGCGTTTGTAAAACGGTTTTAATTCTAAGCTCATTATTTATTCTAGAAGCTGAAACTAATTCTTGAGTCATATCATTACTAGTTGTTCCCCCTCCTATACAATGAAAAGTTGCATAAACTTTTTTATTTGAATCATATTTCATATAATGACATGATGGTTCAAGGGAACTAATACCAAAAGATTCATTTTTTACTTTATAATTACTACCAAAAAGTTCTCTGATTTTTCGTTCTATGATAGATGTATCAATAGAATCTGTTTTATTTTCTGCTTCATATTTCTTAAATAATTCTTCATTATTTTCTTCATGAGCATTATCCATATCAGAAGTTGTTTCACCACAATATGATGAATCTGATGTCAAATCTAATTCTGAACAATCAATAATTCCATAGTCTTTTTCGGGAATATTATCATAAGCTAATCTTAACTTGGCTAAATTACTATTGTTTAAAGAATCAACTGATATTACACCATTATAGTAATCTAATCTAAAAATTGAAAATAATTTTTGAACCAAATCACTATTAATATCAATAGATTCTTCTTTATTTACTGTATTTTTTTCAGCTGTTTCCAAATTGTTTTTAGAATCATTAGAAGTAATAACTTTATCATAGTATAAATAAATAACCAGACATACTATTATGGCTATAGCAATTATTAATGCTATTATTAATGATCTTATTTTATTTTTTTCACCCATTATAACATAACTCCTCTTCTATAATATAGATTATAACAATTATTTAATATAATGTAAATTAAAAAATACTGCTACAAAAGATATTCTAATTAGTAGCAGCAAATTTTTTAAATATTTTTGTCTTCTATATTTTTAAATTCTTTTTGATACATATCAAATAATTCTTTAAATCTGTTAAAATGAACAATTTCTCTTTGTCTTAACCATAATAAAGGCCCAATAACGTCATTATCATTAGTTAAATTAATTAAATTTTCATAAACAGCACGAGCCTTCTGTTCAGCAGCCATATCTTCAGATAAATCAGCTAAAGCATCCCCTGTTGTTGCAAAATATGTTACAGTAAAAGGTACACCATTGGCATCTGTTGGATAAAGAGCTTTATTGTGTTCAGCATAATGTGGATCAAGTCCTGCTTCTTTTATTTCTTCAATTGTTGCATCTTTCATTAATTGATATATCATTGTTGAGATCATCTCAACATGAGCAAGTTCTTCAGAACAATATCATTAGAAAAGATTTAATATTTAATTTTTATATTTTTTTCACGGGGTATATTAATATCCAACAAATGAGCATATCTCTTAGGATTAGACATTATTTTTCCGTAATTAATACTTTTTCTAATTTCTGTAATAAATTCTATTTCTTCATCTGATATTTCAAAACTTCTTTTATCAGAATAAGCAATACTATCAAGTCCTAACAAATAATTTATATTAACTTTAAAGAAATCAGCGACTTTCATTAATGTTTCCATATCAGGCATTCTAGTATCATTTTCATAATGAGATATTGTTGTTTTATCTAAATTTAAGCATTCACCTAGCTTACTTTGAGTTATTCCCATGTCCCTTCTTAATTTCTTTATTCTTTTTCCTACTACCGTCATACTACTGCACCTCATAAGGCACATTATAATTAAAAAATATATTATTTTGGTTAAAATAGACAGTATGTCTACACAAAATTATCTGCTAATTTTTTATCTATCCTAATTTTTACAATATCATTAACAATTGCAGCATAATAATACTTATTGTTTTTAACAATTAAAACATTAAGTGCTGTTATTCCTGTTAAATGGCAAAATTTTTTAATTTCTTCTTCATTTAAAATTTTTGCGTTCATAAAATTCCTCCTTTCTCAAAAATTATTACATTAAAATAAAAATAGAGCAAATAAGATTATATTCAAATTACTCCATCTATATTTTTAAAAATTCACAATTACTTATATAAAATAAATATTTTAACTATAAAAAATAATAGAATTATTTATTTTAACAAAAAACTGTCCTAAATTAGCAAAATAAATATTGTAAATAAAATTGCTATAATAATAATCTTTATCAAAGTTATATATAACCCAACAAGGTCTTTTTCATCTTCATCAAAAAAGAAATTGATTATTCTATTCATTATAAATACCATAACTAAAATACATAAAACATTTATATACTTCTTATATATAATTTATCTATAATAGTACCTCCCTTTCATCAAATCAATCACTTGAAAACTAAAGACTCTTTTGATATAATATAAGAGAATTTGCTTTAAGTGAGTTCAAATTATAAGATAAGTAGGCTCTGCTATTAATAAGCTACTTATCTTTTTTTATTGTAATTTATTATAAATAATCACCACCTTACGATTACATTATATTACCTAGGTACTATTATGTCAAGAGCATTTATTTATTTTTCTCGTTATCCTCAATATATTTATTTATTGCTTTTAAGATAACAGACTTTTTAGTATCTTTATTTTTTTTCAAATAATAATCAAATTTTTCCATAATATCTTTGGGAATATCCAAATTAAGCTGTTTATATTTCTCTTTTCTAAAATCTGTATGATACTTTGTATTATAAAACATATCACCTTTTGCATATAACAAATAATGCTTACATATATCTTTTGCAGCTTTTTTATATTCTATACCCTCTAAATTATCAATATTTTTAAGTTCATAAATACATTTAACATAAAGACTATTCGCTTCTATATCTCCAAATTCAGTTTGATAAATATATTTTTTTATATCACTATCATCCATCTTATCAATTAATAAAATCATATTTTTAATAAAATGCTCATTACGATTTACTTTTTCCATAAATATCCTCCTAAAATAAGATAAATTTATAAAATAAGTATATCATATATAAATAATTATTGCTGGTTATTTTTATTATCTATAAAAGTATATTCATCAGACTTTCCAAGTAATTTTAATTCTTTTTCAGAATAAAAAAAGTTAGTAAATTCCCCTTTATTTTTTCTATTATTAGATATTTTTAAAATAAGATTATATACTAAAGATAAATTTTTATACTGTTCATTTTGAGAAATGTCATTACTATAAACTTCTATAGTAGATTTTTCTTTTTGAATTATCTTTACTAGTCTCATATTACCTCCTATATTCTATTTAAATATAATATGCAAATAAAATTTAGATATTTATATTATTCTACTTCTCTATTTCAAAATAACATAATATATTATTTATTATTCATTTATGGCAATTAAAAAATTAAATTTGTCATAAAAATATTTTCGAGGGCAAAAATGTATACTTTAAGGACACTTTTTAAATTTTATTATTAATTAGTGATATAATTTGAAATATACGCAAGAATAAGGAGAAGTTGTGGCCTTATGGATATAATAGTAATTGAAAATAATAGTGGATTTAACAAACTGATATGTCAGTATATTAATCAAGTATTAATTGAAAAAAATTATGATTATAAAATAATACCATTTTTTAGTTATAATAATGATCTAAAAAAAATAATTCATAATAAAGAAATAAAAATATATATTATTGATATTAAACTTGGACAATATTCAGGATATGATATATGTAGAGAAATAAGAGAACTTGCTTATGATTGGGATAGTATTATAATAATATCATCCATTCATAATCAAAAAGAAAATTTAATATCTCTAAGACTATCTATTTTTACATATTTATCAAAGCTCTTAAATTTTGAAGTTAATTTAAAAGAAACTATATCATATGCAATTGATATATTACAGCAAAATAAATTTTTAATAATAAATAAACATTGTAAAATTGCTATTAACGATATATGTTACATTTTAAAGGAAAGAAATAGTAAATATTGTTTTATAAAAACTTTAGATAGTGAATTTAGAATTAGAAAATCTTTAAAAAAACTAGATGAGGAATTAAAATTAACTAGAATAAAAAATTATCTTTTAATAAATGATAGAAATACTAAAGTAACTACTAAAAATAGAATAATTTTTGAAAATAAAATAGAAATAAAAATTGATTAGGTTTTATAGTAATATTAGTCCTTCATTATAAATAAAATTATATGAAGGATGTGCTATAAATGTATGGTGCATATTTAAGAAAATCAAGACAAGATATATCATTAGAAAAAAATAGTAATATAGATACTTTAAAACGGCATAAAGATATTATTATAAAAACTGCTAATTATCTAAATATAAAAATAGATACTTGGTGGCAAGAAGTAGTATCAGCAGAAACGATAGAAGATAGACCAGAAGTTAAAAAAATGTTAACTGAAATAGAAAAAGGAAAATATGAAGGGATTTTTGTAGTTGATGTAGATCGTCTAGCTCGTGGAGATACCTCAGATCAAGCTAGAATTTCTAAATCTTTTTCTTACTCTTCTACTAAGATTATTACTCCAAATAAAATATATGATCCTAATAATGAAGCTGATGAAGAATTTTTTGAATTTGGATTATTTATGTCTAGAAGAGAATATAAAATTATAAATAAAAGATTAACAAGAGGAAGAATAGCATCTGTGAATGAAGGTAAATTTGTGGCATCTGTATGTCCCTATGGATATAAAAAAGAAAAATTACCAAAACAAAAAGGTTACAAATTGGTCCCCTTAAATAAAGAAGCAAAAGTAGTAAAAATAATTTTTGAAAAAGCGTGCGATGGATTGGGAAGTCAAAAAATTGCAAACTATTTAAATAAATTAAACATAAAACCAAGAAAGTCTAACGAATGGTCATATTCAACTATTAGGGATATAATAAGAAATCCAGTATATTATGGAATGATTAAATGGAATTATCGTAAAGTTGAAAGAAAAATTATAAATGGTATTATATACAAAACAAGACCAAAACATGATAATTATATATTAGTAAAAGGGCTTCATAGAAAAATTATAAGTAAAGAAGTTTTTGAACGAGCTAATAAAATTAGTAAGCAAAAAGAAGGAAAATCTATAAGAAATAATAATACTATAAAAAATCCTTTACTAGGATTAATAAAATGTTCAATATGTGGCAGAACTATGCAAAGAAGAAATTATAAATCAGGAAATTTTGAAGGGCTTATATGCCCTCGCCCAAAGTGTAAAAATATTGGAAGTCATTTATATTTAGTTGAGGATAGAATAGTTTCTTCTTTAAAAGAAATATTTGAAAATTATCCAATAATTATTAAAAATTATAATATTAAAAATAAAAGTACTTATAATAAGGATATATTATCTATTATAAATAGTGAAATCAAAAAATTAAATATACAATTGGATAATACTTTTGATTTGGTAGAACAAAAAATATATGATAGGAATACTTTTATCAAAAGAAGTCAATTATTACGTGATAAACTAAATAATTTAGAAAATGAAAGAAAAAAATATATAGAAATGGCAGAAAATAAAAGTAATATTAATTTAAATAATAATATTCCTAATATTTATAAAGTACTTGATAATTATTATAATTTATCTATTGAAGATAGAAATTATTTATTAAGAAGTATAATAGATAAAGTTGAATATCTAAAAGATAAAAAGGGAATTAAACATAAAGATGACTTTAATTTAAAAATAATCTTAAAAATTTAATAAGCGTATTTTGGAATAATAATTATATAATAAAAAACACGATTGTTTTTAAAATAATACATTCATGTTTTTATCTGTTACCTATTGATATATAATAGTTGATTCATCATCAAAATAATTTAAGTATTTATCTAAATATTCTTTAGATGGCTCATTTCCACTTCCAAATACTTCTGTTAAATCAATAAACATTATGTCATCAAAATAAATTACACTCTTGCCTTTTTCATTATAAAATAATCTAAACCAATAACTATATGAGTCTCTTGCTTGAAAATGAAAACTTAATTTATTCCATTCCTTTATTTTTAAAGATCCTAAATATACATTTCCATATTCTGGTTTGCCAGAGGATACTCCATTATATGGATATATATCAAAGTCACCCGGGCTAACTAATTGATTTGGAATATATACAAATTCTCTTGCATAGTAAACATGTTTTTCTTCTAATGTAATTCTATCAGCATAATTAAGTAAGTGATATATTTCATCAATATTTTCAAATTTTAAACTATAATTACCAGAGTGCTTTATATCACTATCTGTTGCTAACAATTCTTTAACATTGTCATTATTTATATCACTAAAAACATCTTCAATAGTACCATTTTCAAATGAACCATTTTCTATTTTATTAGTTATATTATATGTTTGTCCTATGTTTACTTCTTCTTTATTTGATACATCTCCTGCTAAACCATTTGCTCCTATTGCTCTAAAATATACATATT
>CANQWY010000033.1 GCA_947627675.1 uncultured Bacilli bacterium | reverse complement strand
AACTACACCAAACAAGGAGAAATAGTAAATACCATAACAACCGGAACAATAACAATGGTATATACAGAAGGAGAAAACGGAATAACCCTAAATAATGCGATACCAACATCAGATGAAGAAGGAAAGAGATTAAGTGGAACAAATAATGAATTTGACTTCACAGTCCAAATAAATATAATAGGAAAAACAACAATAAGTTACGAAGTAACAGCAGAAAAAGATGATTCATCAACACTAGAAAATAATGCAATAAGAATCTATTTAGAAAAATCAAAAGAAAATGGAAGTAATTATCAAGCAGTAGAAGGCCCAAGTTACTACACACCATTAACAGAAAAGGATGAATTCGGAGCAACAACAAAAGAGATGGTGTTAGATACAGGAATAGCAGATAAGACAGTAACATATTATTATAAATTAAGAATGTGGGTAGCAGATACATATCAATTAACAGGAGAAGAAAAAACATTTAAAGTAAAAGTAAATGTATATGGAAGTGATGGAGTAAAAGTAGTATCAAAATATACCAAAGACTTTGGAGAAGATAAAAGTAATGCAAATAGTCCACAATTAGTAGGAGACATGATCCCAGTAGTATGGGATGAAACAAATAATAGATGGGTAAAATCACCAACAAATCAGAAGAACTATTATAACTATGATAAACAAATATGGGCGAATGCAGTAACTATAAAAGAAGAGGCAAAAAGAGCAAAATATAAAAGTGCACCAATAGGAACAGAAATAAGAATGGAAGATATAAATACCATGTGGGTATGGATACCAAGATACTCATATGCCTTAAAAGGAGAGTTTGGAACTCAGTTAGAAAATGCAAGTGAACCAAGTATTAATACCCCAGGAGCCTTCGATATCAAGTTTGTAAATAAAAATATAACTGAAAAAGGAGATGGAAAATACGAAGAAAGTGAAACTGCAGAAGGAAGCTATTATACACCATCAAGTTTCTGTTGGGGCAACACATGCGATGATGAGTCAACAAGAAGTGATGAAGAAAACACAGAATTGCCCGGAATATGGATAAGTAAATTTGAGATGACTGGTTCATTAAATGAAATAACATCAAAACCAAACGAGACGAGCATAACAAGTCAAAGTTATTTCTCATTTTTTACTGCTATAAAAACACAAATGAATAAAGAAAATGGTTCAACAAATTATGGTTTAAATGGAAATTATGATACCCATATGATAAAGAACACCGAATGGGGAGCAATGGCGTACTTAAGTCAAAGTAAATATGGAAAATATGGTAATAAAAATTATATAAATGCTGATAAAGAGATTTATGTAAATAATAATAGTAATTATCAAACAGGATGTAGTAAAGGAGAGCCAGGAAGTGGAGAAAGTGGTAATTCAAATAGTTCAACTACATGTTTACATACATATGATGAAGAACTAACAGGAACCGGAGCCAGCACAACCGGAACCATCTATGGAATATATGATACATCTGGTGGAACCTGGGATAGAGTAATGGGTAATCTAAATGATAGCGTATCTGAATCAGAATTTGAACAAATGCCTGATAAAAAATATTATAATAAATATACAAATGAAATAGGAATCAAAGGCGATGCCACAAATGCAGAAGGAACGGCTGGATTTTATGGAGATTTTCAAAATTTTTTAACTTCTTCTAGTCCTTGGTTTGCTCGTGGCGGTTACTATGGTGATGGTATTAAAGCAAATATTTTTGCATTCAATGTTATTTCTGATATTCCATTCGTTAATAATGGTTCACGCATTGCCCTTTCAGCTTGGTGATATAGTAAAAGTATTAATTAAAAAAATCATTATATTGATAAAAACTTATTTCTTGATGGAGAAATAAGTTTTTATAGTATATCATGTATGACTTATATCTAGTTAATGAAAGTCTAATCCATTTTTGTTTTTTATATGAAAAATCAAAAAAAATGTAGAAATATGTTGACAAATTAATTAATAATGCATATACTATACTAGTATACCAAATCGGTATATTGGTATAGGAAGTGGTGAAGTGAACAAAAAAGAAAAAGTAATATCAGTAGCAAGAGATTTATTTAGTAAATACGGCTACAAAAAGGTATCAATGGATGCAATAGCCAAAAGTTCTAATGTAACAAAAAAAACCATATATACTTATTTTAAAGATAAAGAATCACTATTTAAGTATTTTATAGTTGAAGAACTAAAGAAAATGAAAGAACTAATTGAAAAAAGAATAAATAATACTAGTTCATTTAGTGACAATATTTCTATTTTATTTTATGAAATATTATTATTTAGAAATAATAGTATATTGATTCAATCAATTGTTCAAGAAGTAAATGAAACTAAAGATTTAGTAAGCATGGAATTATTAAAATTTTATGATGATGAAATAATAAATTATTTAGAGTCATTAATTAATAAAGAAATAGAGCTTGGAAACATAAAAAAATGCAATCCACACCTAACCGCTTTTATTATATATAAAGTATATTTAGCAGTTATGTTTGAATATGATGATACTTTGAATGAGAAAGAAGTAACTAAAGAATTAATATCAATTTTAAAGGAAGGTTTATTTAATTAGGAGGTTTGAAATGAAAGATAAAAAATATTTTAATTACATTGTCATACTTGCAGTATTAATTATTCCCTTTATGTATAGTTTCTTTTACTTAAAAGCATATTGGGATCCATATGGAGAAGGAAATATTGATAATATTCCTGTTGCAATTGTAAATAATGATACAGGAAATCGTGGAAGCGATCTTATAAAGAGTATAAAAGATTCAAAAAAATTAAAAATAAAAACAGTTAGTAGTAAAGAAGCAAATGATGGTCTATATGACAATAATTATTATGCAGTTATAACAATTCCAGAAGATTTTACTGACAGCTTTGAAAGTATATCTACTAATAATAAAAAACATGCCACAATTACATATTCACCAAATCAAAAGTCTAATTTTTTAGCAAGTCAAATCATTAACAATGTTGTTAGTGCAGTTGAAAAGAACTTAGATAATACAATTAATTCTACAATAGTTGAGAATTTATCTGACAATCTTTTAGAAGTGCCTAACAGTTTAAATACGATAAGTGATGGTTTTACTAATTTACAGGATGGTGTAGGGAAACTAAAAGATGGTAGTAGTAAATTAGCAGACGGAACTAATGATTTAGCAGAAAATTATACTAAATTTAATGATGGAATATCACAACTTAAAGATGGAATAAATACCTTAGATGAGGAAACTAGTAAATTTTCATCTGTTGGATCAAGTATAAATGAATTACAAAATGGTTTAAATTCTATTAGTGAAGGTAGTACTAATTTTACAACAGGTTTAAATTCATATGTGGATGGTGTTGATAACATACTTTCATATACAACTAATTTAGTTGATCTTATCAATAAAAGTATATGTCCTAAAGCTGCTAGTGGTAATTTAACAGCTGAAGAGAAAAATTTATGTATGATAGCACAAGGATTATCACAAACATCACCAGCTACTGCCAATGTTACAGCATTACAATATTTAAAAGCTAGTGGTACAACACTAAAAAATGGCAATAATACCATTAATCAAGGAATTTTAACTATAAATAGTAAAGTTAGTAATTTTTCAAGCGTTAGTTCAAATATAGTTAAATTACAAAGTGGCATAAAAACACTTAGAGATGGTGCCAATACTTTATATAATAGTTCTACTCAAATAAAAGATGGAATTAATACTCTTAATGATGGAGCTGGAAGTTTAAATACTGGTATTGAAACATTAAATAGTAGTGTTAAAAATGCTAAAGTAGAATTAGACAGTAAAATTTCTTCTACTAAAGAAGATTTAAAAAAAGTAGAAAATTTAGCTGAATACAGTAAAGAACCAGTTAAAATAAATACTAAAGAAGTAAATAAAGTATCAAGCTATGGTACAGCATTTTCTCCATTCTTTATATCTATTGCACTTTGGGTTGGAGCATTAATGATGTTTATAGTTTTATATTATGATAAGGATCAAAGATTTACTAAACTTGGTATTAATAACAAAAATAGATTAGAAAGAACAGGACTATATCACTTACTTGCTACTTTATCAGGAATTATTTTAGGAATACTTTTATATTTATTCTTAGATTTTGAAATAACTAATATTTTCTTATATTTTATCTCAATTGTATTAGTTTCAAATTTATTTATGGCAATTATGGAATTCTTAATTATAAACTTCAAAGATGTAGGTAAGTTCATTGCTCTAATTCTTTTGGTATTACAACTTGCAGCAGCAGGTGGTACTTTCCCAATTGAAACAGTAACTAAAGGCTTTAGATGGTTACACAATATACTTCCTATGAGTTATACAATTAGATTATTAAAAGAAAGTTTAATGTCTATAGAAAGTAATTTATTATTTAAAAATTTATTAGTAGTATGTTCTTTACTTATTATATTTGCAATTATCAATATACTAAATGATATTTATCATCAAAGAAAAGATAATTAAATCAAATTAATACTTACATACATAAAGATAAGTCCTATTATAGTTGATATAATGCTTATCTTTTTTCTTTTGTAGCTTAAAGATTCTGGAAATAATTCGTATAAACTTATATTGCTCATAATTCCGGCAATTATACTTAACATGACTCCTAATAAAAAATTATTAATAATATTTTTTAAAAATAAGAAAGCTAAAATAGCTCCTAACGGTTCACTGAAAGCTGCTATAAAACTATATAAAAATGCTTTAAATTTGCTTTTTGTTGAGTAATATATTGGTACTGCAATACTAATGCCTTCTGGAATATTATGTAAGGTAATTGCAATAAATAAACTGAATCCTAATCTTTTATCTATTGATGCTGTAAGAAAAGTAATTATTCCCTCAGGCAAATTATGAATAATAATTGCAATCATTGAACTAATTCCAATTTTATATAAATTATTATCTTTAAAATCTATATTTTTATTTATATAATTTGAAACTAGAATACCAATTACAAAAAATATGGAAACAAATAAAATTGCTGGGATGTTTCTATATATTGATGAAAAATAATTATATGCCTCTGGTATTAAATCAAAAAAAGATGCTGCAATCATTACTCCACTTGCAAATCCCAAAGAAGTAATAATAATTTTCTCTTTATCTTTAAATTTAAACAAAATAGGAATAATGCCTAAAAGAGTAGCACTTCCTGCAATAATTGTAAGCAAAAATGCATAATTAGTATTAATATTTATCACCTAAATAATTATATAAATAAAATTAACTAAAAATTCCAAAATTATATATGATCTAAAAATAGACATTTTTAGTAGATAGAAAATAGCTAGACTAATTAAAATTATAAATAACTAAAAAGCATTGATATTATAAAAAATATAAATGCTTTTTAGTTTCATATCTTCTTTTAGTATAAATTTTTTTAGTATCGTAACTTTTATTATTAGTAAATTCAATAAAACTCATGTACATTGGAAATAAAATATTAAATTTGTTTATACCTCTACTTCCTTGAAAGGTAGTTAATGGTCCATTTACTAATAATTTGTCATTTTTATTAATTAATGTATTTCTTTCATTTTTAGGAAATATATTCTTTTTCGGTGCTATAAAACCTCTTGTAGAATGCCATAATTCATATAATATTGGTGGTACACATCCATTATGCATATGCCCAGAAATAATATAGTCGAATTCTTTAAGCTTGTTTTTAATTTCATTATCTTCTAACCAAACCGGAGAATGAATTAAGGCAAAATTTATTTTTTCTTTAGGTAAATTTTCTAACAAATATCGTATTTTTTCTAAATCATTTAGTAGTATATTTTTATCTTCTTCTTTAGTATTTTTAGAATGAAAATAATCAAAAGATTGAGTTATTCCAACTATATTTACACGTTCATCTGAAAAACTTTTATTATTTAAAACATTTATATTATTTAAATTATTAATATCATTAAACAATTTTTCATCATAATAATAGTTATGATGCCCATTATTGTTCATATAAAAATCATGATTACCTATCGAAATAAAAGTTTTACAAATTTTTCCTAATTCCTCTAACCACATTAATAGCTGTTTTCTATTTTGATTTTCTCTAATTACATTTACATTATTTATTAAATCTCCTACTAAAAATATATAATCAGGTGTCTTTAATGATAAGAAATTTTTTATTTTCTGAAGTTTTTTTTCGCTTATTTTACTACTAAAATGTAGATCACTTATAATAGCAATTTTATAATCTTCTTTTACTTGTAGTTTATAAATTTTATAATTTGTAGTATGTATTATATTCATAAGACCTCCCATAATACCTATATTTTACATTATAGCAGTTAATTCATTTTGTCAATATTTATTAAAGTTGATAAAGGGATTATCTATACTAGCAAAAATACTAAAAATAATATATAATAATATAGGTGAAAATGTTATGAATAAATTAATACCTACTATGTATGTTAAAAATATTGAGAATATAAATTATAATAAGTTAAGAAGTGAAAATATTAAATGTTTGATATTTGATCTTGATAATACATTAGCATCATATAGTGATTTAGAATGTCCTGAAAGAGTAATATCTTTAATTAATAATTTAAAAAAAGATTTTAATATTGTTATAGTCACTAATAGTCCTAAAAAAAGGACAGTGCCTTATAAGAAAGCTTTAAATGTAGAAATTATAAGTTTTGCGATGAAACCATTTGTTAAAGCATTAAAAAAAATAAAGATAAAATATAATTATCAAAAGGATGAAATGGTAATTATAGGTGATCAATTAATGACTGATATATTAGCAGGAAAAAACTATGGAATTAAAACAATTCTTGTTGATCCTTTAGCTGAAAAAGACTTGAAAATTACTAAAATTAATAGGATAATAGAAAACAGAATAATAAATAAATATCAAAAAAAAGGTTTATTTGAAAGAGGGAAGTATTATGAGTAAAAAATGTCTTGGTTGTGGAGTAGAACTGCAAGATGAAAATATAACTAAAGAAGGATATACTACTAATATTGAAAATGATATTTGTATGCGTTGTTTTAGACTTAAAAATTATGGGGAATATCAAACAGTTACAAAATCAAATGAAGAATATGAAAATATTTTAAAAGAGATAGGCAAAACTAAAGATTTAGTAATATATGTTACTGATATTTTAAATATAGAGGAAGACTTATCATATATAAAAGAATTACTTCCTAATAATTTATTGTTAGTTATTAATAAAAAAGATGTTATTCCAAAAAGCGTTAAAGATAGTAAATTAATAGAATATTTTAAACAAAAATATAATATTTTTAACGATGTAGTTATAATAAGCAGTATTAAAAATTATAATATAGATTATCTTTTAAAAAGAATAAAATTTTTTCAAACAACAAAAAAAGTATATGTTGTTGGACATACTAATGCTGGTAAATCAACTTTAATTAATAAACTAATAAAAAATTATTCAGATAAAACACAAGAGTTAACTATTTCTCCTCTGCCTTCCACAACTCTTAATACTATCACTATAGAAATAAATGATTATTTAACTATTGTTGATACACCAGGACTTGTTGATAATGCCTCTCTAACCAATTATGTTGATAGTAATGTTTTAAAAAAAATAAATCCTAGAAAAGAAATCAAACCCAAAACATATCAATTAAAAAAAGGGCAGTCTATAATAATCGAAGATTTATTTAGACTAGATTATATAGAAGGGGAAAAGAATAGTTTTACGATATATGTATCTAATGATTTAAAAATAAAAAGAATAATAAAAGATAGACATAAGTATTTATATGATTTATATAAAACTACTTATGATTTAGCATTTAATAAAGATTTAGTAATAAAGGGTTTAGGTTTTATTAAAATTACTGGTAGAGGTAAAATAGATATTTACTTAGATCAAAAGGTAAAAACATTTTTAAGAGATAATCTTATTTAAAAAAAGTAAATATAAAATTATCTAATGGTTTATCTGTTAAATATAAAAATATATAATAAATTAATAATATTAAGGTAATACTCAGATATTTTATCTTATTTGAAAATTTATTTTTTTTATCTATAGTAATGGAAATTATAAATTCAGTTAATATAATACTAATAAAAAGTATAATTAATGTAATAATAAGATTTTCATTGATACTGAGATATATAGGTATATATATAGCTAGTAATATTATGCATAAAATTATTCCTCTTAGAAGAGCTTTAGGATATTTATTAACTCCTTTTTCAAATAATGAAAATAAAATAGAAGCTGTAAATAACATTTTAATATGAGAAAAAATACTTTCATTAGTAGGGAGAAAAATCCTAAGTACTGGTAATTTAAAAAAATTATACATATAATGAATAAGAAAACAAAGTAGAAAAATAATTATTGAATTTATAAATACTTTTTTCATATAATCACTCCAATAAATAATATGTTAATATTATAAATATATTTATATTAATTGTTTATTATCATAAAGGGTTGTTTTTATTTAACAAAATTGTTATAATACATAACACGTGGTGAGTTATATGAATTATGATTTATTAATGGAAAAAGAGATAAAGTCTTTAGACTATACTCCTACAATTTTATTACATGCTTGTTGTGCACCATGTTCATCAACTTGTCTTAAAAGGTTAGGGGATTACTTTAAAATAACAATCTTTTTCTATAATCCTAATATAACTGATTATGAAGAATATAAAAAAAGACTTGAAGAGATAAAAAGGTTTATAAGCCTTTTCAAACTAAAATATCCAATTAATATAATTGAAGGAAAGTATGACAAAAATGCTTTTTTTAATATTTCTAAAGGCTTAGAAAATGTTCCAGAAAGAGGTATCCGATGTTATAATTGCTATAAATTAAGATTAGTTGAAACATTAAAAAATGCAGAGTCTAACAATTTTGATTATTTTACAACGACTCTTACTTTAAGCCCATTTAAAAATACTAAATGGATAAATGAAATAGGAGAAGAAATATCAAAAAATTCAAAAGTAAAGTTTCTAAATTCAGATTTTAAAAAACATAATGGTTATAAAGAAAGTATAGAATATTCTAAAAAATATAACTTATATAGACAGAATTATTGTGGTTGTATTTATTCAAAGAGGAAGGATGATTAGATTGGAAAAAATAAAAAAAGGTAATTATTACTTTACAACTATTCAAAATATAGGAGTTTCTTCCATAAAATTTAATTATGATGGAATAAATGATTTTGATTTTTATGAATGGTATGTAGATAGAAGTAAAATTGAAGGCTATTTTTTATTAGGTTTAGAATATATAGGAAGTGGCTTGTTTAAAGAGTTGACATCACAAGTAATTATTGATGGATCATCTTTTTTAGAATATGATGTTAATTTATGTTTTGAAGATGTTGATATTAATATTAATAAAACTAATAATGAAAAAATAAAATTTGATAACTTAGTTTTAAGTTCATTGCAGCATCCACTTTCAATAATTAGTCTTGATAGATTGGAAGAGACAGATACAATATTAAAATTAAATAAATATTATAAAGATATATTGATTGAAAAACAAAATGAAGCATATCAAAAAGTACAATATAAATATGATGAAATTTGTAATAGTTATATAGAAAGAGATATACCTAAAAAATATGTTAAATAAAAAATGCCACTTATTGGCATTTTTTAATATTTTTTTTCAATAGTTTTAATATTTTTGTGTTTTTCTATTTTTTGAACAGTATTTGCCAGTATATTTAGAGCAATTTGTTCTGTTTTTCGATTAATATCTCTTAAAGGATTTAACTCAACTATATCAAACGATGAGATAACATCAATATGATTTAATAATTCGCTTAAGATTTGCATTGCTTCATTTTCGTTAATACCATCTACTTCAGGTATCGATACGCCTGGAGCAATATCTGGATCGATTACATCTAAATCATAACTTATATGAACAGATTTAGTTCTATAAGTAGCAATTTTAAAAGCTTCATCCATTACAGCCTTTATTCCTTTTTCTTTTAAATCGTCTGTTGTAAAAACAGTAACACCTGAATATTTAATGTTATCTTTTTCCCAAGGATCTATACTTCTAGCACCTATTATAACAGTTTTTCTAGGGTCGATAATATTACCATCATGAAACTTTCTTAATTCTTCACATTTATATCCATTAATAGCAGCACAAGGAAGTCCATGAATATTGCCTGAGACAGTTGTTTCGAAAGTATTATAATCAGTATGAGCATCAATCCATATCATGCCTATTTCCTCATTAATTTTGCTATCAGCTAAGGCACTTGCTACGGCAATAGAATGATCTCCACCTATAGTAATAGGAAAAAGTCCCTTTTTTATTTGCTCTACTTCAATATTATATAGATTTGTATTGAATTTATCGATTTCATATTCATTTTTTCTTCGATCAGATAGATTTCTACTTTTAATAATCTTTTCATCTTGTATTAAAGAAATCATTTCTCCTTGATAGGTACTTTTCATATCATTTAGAAGTTGGCTAGGACCGAATTTAGCCCCATCTATGTGAACACCTAAATCACTTCCAGCACCAATTAGAACTGTTTTCATAAATTATCACCTACATAATGATAACGTAAAATTTTGTCTACTTCAACTATTTTTATTTAATTTTACATAAGTTTACGATATAATTATCTTAGGTGATATAATATTATGAAAAAATTAAGCGAATTATATGATATAGATAACGATACTTTGATTAAAGATATAAAAATAAATTCTAAAGAAGTAGAAAAAGGGGATTTGTTTGTTTGTACGATGGGAGTAAAAGCTGATAGGCATGACTATATAGAAGATGCAATTATAAATGGAGCCGCTGCTCTTGTTGTAAGTCGTGATAATATTGTTGCAAACATACCTGTTATAAAAGTAGAGGATACAAATAAAGAATTACCAATTTTATGTCAAAAATTTTATGATAATCCTCAAGATAAATTAAAGATTATTGGAATAACAGGTACAGATGGAAAAACATCAACAGCTACTATTATTCAAACATTAATAGGAAAAGATCTTTGTGCATATATGGGAACTAATGGTCGTAGTTATAAAGACTTTCATGAAGATATTTCTAATACGACGCCTGATGCAGATAAAATTTATAAATATTTTGATGATTTTAAATCTAATGGTTGTAATTATGTATCAATGGAAGCATCTAGTGAAGCCTTTTTTAGAGGTAGGATGCAAAATTTAAATTTTGATGTATCGGTTATTACAAATATTACAAGAGAGCATTTGAATATTCATGGTTCTTTTGAAAATTATGTTATGTGTAAAGGAATGTTATTTAAACAAACTAAAAAAGATGGAGTATGTATTTTAAATCATGATGATCCTCTTTTTGAAGAAATGATGAAATGTTGTAATGGTAAAGTATTAACTTATGGAAAGGGAATAGATAATACACTGCAAATTGTAAGTTTTAAAGTTAACCCTAAATGTACTTATATTACTTATAAATATAAGGGAGAAACTTATAACATAAAGAGTCCACTTTTAGCTGAATTTAATGTTTATAATTTAGCTGCGGGGCTTCTAGCGGTACTTGCTTTAGGTTTTGAGTTTAACGATTTAATTAAAAAAATAGATAATATTGTTGTTGATGGACGAATGGAACTTTTAGATACAAATACTCCTTATTATGTGATGATTGATTATGCTCATACTCCTAATGGTATTAGTAATTTACTAAATTTTGTTCATACTCTAGATATTAATAGATCGATTGTTGTTATCGGTTCTGCTGGTGAAAGAGATTATTTAAAAAGACCAATTATGGGAGAGACAGTTCTTAGTAATGCTAGTTATGCTATATTTACATACGAAGATCCTCGTAGTGAAAAGGTTATTGATATTATTAATCAACTTATTTCAACTGCTAAAGATAAATATTCTAATTATGAAATTGAAATAGATAGGAGAAATGCAATTAGAAAAGCTGTTAATATGGCAAAGGATAAGGATATGGTGTTAGTTTTAGGAAAAGGAAATGAGACATATCAAAAATTAAAAAATGAAACAATCTATTTTAATGATGTAGAGGAAGCTTATAAGGCAGTTAATGAACGTAAAGAAAGAGAAAAAATTACCAGCTAAAGTTAGATAAATCTCTTTTTTGCAAAAATAATTCGATAATATTGCTTTTTTATAATTTAGTTGATAAACTTTAATTGTAAGGTAAGGTGATAAAATGCAAATAAATAGTGACAATGACGATAGATTACAATCTATTGTTGTAGTAGTACTTGTCTTTTTACTAGTATTACTTGTAATAGGAGTAACTTATGCAGCTTTTAATTATAGTAGAGTAGGTGAAGTTGTAAATAAAATTTCAACTGCTACTATGACAATGAATTATACAGAAGGAGATCACGGTATAACTATTACCAATGCTATGCCTATTACAGAAGAAGTAGGGAAAACTTTATCAGGGGAAAATGAAACTTTTGATTTTACAATTGATATTTCAATGACTGGAAATCAAGCACTAATTTATGAAATAACAGCGGTAAAACAAGAAAGTTCAACACTTGAAAATGATGATGTTAGATTATATTTACAATCTGGAACAACGCCAAATAGCTATACTAAAGAGGTATTGCAACCCACTAAATATACGCCTCTTGATAATGATGATAAATATGGTGCCAAAAAAGGTGAAATGGTTTTAGCAACTATAGGTGAAACGTCTACAAAGACTACATATTATCGCCTAAGGATGTGGGTAGATAAAAGTTATATATTAAGTGGAGTATCTAAAAGTTTTACTATAAAAGTAAATGCTTATGGTAAGGATGCTACAGTTAAAGACGTCAATAATCTACAATAAATTTAGATAATTTAAAATAAAAAACATATAATTAATTAGGATGTGATTATATGTTTTTTCAATTTCTAGATTTGTTAAGAGGCTTTTTTTTTACAGGAAGTTATTCAAATCAAGTTTTTCCAGAACCTCTTTCTGAAGAGGAAGAAGAATTTTACTTGCAAAAAAAATCTTTAGGTGATAAAGATGCTAGAAATAAATTAATTGAGCATAACCTAAGATTAGTTGCACATATAGTTAAGAAGTTTGACTATAAAGAAAAAGATCAAGACGATTTAATAAGTATAGGTACTATTGGATTAATAAAAGGAGTTGATACTTTTTCATTAGATAAGGGAGTTAAACTTACAACTTATTGTGCTAGATGCGTGGAAAATGCAACGTTCACATCAAAGAACTTTTTGATAGAACTAATGCACTATTTAAACAAATTGGAACTAAACTACAACTTTCTTACACGTTAACAACCCATACGTGTTGGAACTTAACACCGATTACGTCAGAAAGTACGTTCGGTGAACAAATAAAATACTATCGCAGACTTAACGATGTTAAGCAAACGGACTTGGGTATTAAGTTGAACTTTGAACGAAGTACCTTAAACCACCTTGAAAACCACGAAATAAAACTTGTAAACGTTAATCTAATAAAAGGAATAATAGAAGAATTAGGAATTGAAGACGAAATCAACATAAATAACGATTATATTAACTTCTTACTTGATAACCCTTGTGAGAAGATAAGAAAAATAAGAAAGAAAATGAAACTTACCTTAAGGCAATTTGGCGACTTGCTAGGTGTAAGTGATACATCAGTAAGACGTTGGGAACACGGAAATTGTCAAATAAGTAGAAAAAATACGAGAGACTTAAAGATTATATCTAATCAACAAGTCTCTCTTTTATTTTATCTATTAGTTGATATAAAAGTTTCTCTCTTTCATCAAAATCTATGTTCAACTTTCTTATTCCTAGTAAAACAAGTTCACTTTGTAATTTAGCAAACTCATTATTAAACTCACACCAACCAGGTTTATCAGTTGGTAAGTTTATTATCAATTTCACACTATCACCAATTAAGTATATGAAAAAACTTCTTGAAACTGAACATGAAAGGAGGTGATACTAACGAACAAAAGATTATTGCTTATAAAAGATATGGAATTTACTATCAACGAAGATATGGAAGAAGAAGTATTTGTGTTATTATCAATTCAACAAATACTTAATTGTAATGAGTTAAGCAAAAGAGAAAGAAAAATGTTGGAAAAACTTAAAGGTGAAATATTTGATGACTTTAAGACTCTATTGCATTGTCTTAACCCTACACAAATTAAAATTGCTCAAGCCTTTCTTAATGGCAAATAAAATGATGAGAGATAAGCACAAAACTTATATATCTATCTATTTACAATAACCATTTGTCTTACTTCTTTTTGTAATTGACTTACCATAACCTAATTCGGTACGATTAGAATATCTACAACCGGCACAATTGAATGCAATTTGTTGTCGTTGGTCTTTTTGAAATTCCCAAATAATCTCTTGAAAACACTCTCTAAATAGTTCCATAAACTCTTTCTTCTTGTTCTCGTATTCTTGTTGCTTCCTTAAGTATTCATCTATACCATTGTCTAGTATAAAGTTTAAGTCATATTAAAGAGTGTTCTTTTTAGGCTCTGATAGTCCTAGTAAATCTTTTATATCTAAATCTATACTTAATTTATTACTTGCCATTTGGTTTAACCTCCATAAGTTCTAAAAACTTGTAATATTCATATTCACTTACTAAATAATCTTTTGAGATTTTAGTTGTCTTTATTGTTCCATCTTTAATCAGGCTTTTAAGATAGATGACTGATGTATGGGTGTATTCATTTATCTCTTTTAACGTTAAAAATCTTTCTTTCATCTAACCTCCAAAAATACTAGGTGGGGGGGTGACTTTTACGCATTTTTCTACAAAAAAGGACATATAAGTCCTATGCGCCTACCTAAATTTACCTAATCATTTTGAGTATTCCATTTACTCTTTTTAAATATTTTATATAGTGTTGCATTGATATATGTACCATTTTGAAAAATAAAAGGGTTCATAATATACACACTATTTCTTCCGGACTTTGTCCTTGCCATAATGTTTAACTTGATGAGTCTATTAACACTCTCATTAAAAGTATTATGCGACATATCTGCAAGTTCAAGAAATCTTGCTTTGCTTATATTAACACCATCTTCTATTAAGACATCACTTGTCTTATCTAAAAGCAAGTGTGATTAGAATAAGTTTATAATCACTCTTTATTAAATCTTCACGGGCGAGTATTCCTATCGTGTCTTTATAAATCTTAACAAACGTGTTGTTCTTCTTTATTACCTTACGATTAGCCATATAATCTTTTTGTTCTTTAGTATAAACTCGTAGTGAGTCTCCCTTTCTTAAAGAGTATTCTATCTCAACAGTATCGGTATTCATAAATTGGCACACTATTTCTTCATCAGTAATTTGCTTACGTTTTATCTGTTCCATAACTGCCTCCACGATGTAAATACATACCAATTTTAGTTAAAAACAACCTAAATAGACTCCAATTATTCGGTATAATATGTCCAATATATTGGAATTTATTTGCTTAAGAGTCTGACAAATAAAGGAAAACTGCTTCTTTTTTTTCTTATTCTTTTCTTATAAACAAATTCTAAAATAAATTTTCTTGTGTTCATCTCTACTATATAATTATATAAATAAGTAAAGTATATATTAAGTAATATATATTAAATTATATATTAAAAGTTAATTACTCTATATAGCAAAAACTTTTTGAAACCTCCTTAAAATTGCTTTAACAAGACTATGGTATGCCTTACTCAAATCTTTTCAATTAAATTTTAATACTATTTGGTGGCTTGTGTTAAGACTTTAGAGTAAACAAAAACAAGATCATTAAGTTGCTCTTGCGATAAATAGTATCTACTACCAATTTTAGTATATGAGATGGTATTATTTATTACCCAACTATAAAGTGTTTTATATGACACCCCCAATTTCTTTACAAGCCTCTTTCAATGGTACTAAATCTCTAATAATATCTACCTCCTCATATATATAGTAGTTCAATGGGAACTTTTATACAATTTTGTTAAATTTGGTATAAAAAAAGCATATAGCATTTACTATACACTCAATTATTACTTTCTACCCAAGCCACTTACTTGTTCTTCTATACTACCTGTAGTTTGAGAAATTAAATATTCTTTCATTTTTTCATATTCTGCTCTTTTTTCTTGGGCAACTGTTTGTCTATCTTCATTTGTATGAACTAATTTACCATTTATATAGCAACCATCAAAAGCACCATCTTTTAACAAATCTGCAAAAATAGACCTACCAAAATCAGGTTTAGCAGTTTCTCCTGGTTTTAGTTCAAATTCTTTAGGATTATATATTATATTTAATTTTGTATTTGCAAAACAACACCCTACAAAAGGAGTTTTCCTATCTATTATTTTTCTAGCAGAAAGGACAAAATTACTCAAGTCAATATTTTTAAGTGAAACATCCATAATTTGCCCAGAATATAACCCATCTAAACTTGAGACTTTAATTCCTGTATTTCCTAAATTACTATCACCAATAAAAGAAAACATACTAATATCTAAATTTGAAAAATCAACGCCATAAAAACTGACACCACACATTTTAGGAGTTTTTGTTTCGTATGCTGCTTCAAAAGATTTTAAAAAATCAATATTAGCATTTGTATTACTATAATCAACATGATAAGTATTTAATTTTCTATTGCTTTCAACCTCAGCTAATAGTTTTTTAAAGTCCTTAAATGAATCATCATCAAAAAACTCTCGGGCAGTATCTTCGCCAATTCCACTTAATAATAACCATGAGACATTATCAAAACTAATCTCACTTAAATCAATTTTACTTAAAAACTGACCAGACCAAAATGGTAATTTTACTGTTGCTCTTATTTTTTTGTTATAAACAATAGTTTCAAACAATAATTCTTCTAATAATTCTTTATCTATATGAACTCTTTGACCATTTGGAACACTTTGTAACTGTTCAACTATTTTCGCTCTTAATTCATCTCTACCTTGTTTATTTAATTTCATAAATTTTTCTCCCTTTTTTAAGAATTGTCTAGTATTATAGCATATTTTTTTTTAATGTCAAATATTTTTTATTTTGAGTTTCGGTTTTTTACGAAAAAAATTATAAACTTTTTTATATTTTCTAATTTTTAGTAATATAATTTGTATT
>CANQWY010000032.1 GCA_947627675.1 uncultured Bacilli bacterium | reverse complement strand
TATTTGTTACTAACTTGCCATCATACTTTAAGTTGCATTTAACCTTAAAAAGTTGCGTTTACTTTTAAATTTGAGCTAATATTCATTTTCATATAAATCTCGGTAATTTTTATTTTCTTCTAGCAATTGTTTATGAGTTCCGCTTGCTATTATTTTACCATCGTCTATTACCATTATTCTATCAGAATTAATAATTGTTGATAGGCGATGAGCAATTATTAAAATCGTATATTTATCTTTCATATTGTTTATTGCTTTTTGAATATATTTTTGCGTTTTGTTATCAAGAGCAGATGTCGCTTCATCAAAAAGTATTATTTTTGTATTTTGAACAAAGGCTCTTGCAATTGCCAATCTTTGTCTTTGACCACCTGATAGGGTAACACCTCCTTCACCAACGATAGTATCATATTTTTCTGGTAATGATTCTATAAATTCATGTAAGTATGCCATTTTACATGCTTTTATCATTTCTTCGTCAGTTAATCCTTCTTTTACTAGTTTTAAGTTATCTTTTATTGACATATTAAAAATATAAGGGTTTTGAGAAATAATTGTAATATTATCTCTAATAGAATTTTCATCTAACTCTTTTATATCTATTCCATCTATCAATATATTTCCTGAATTAATATTATATAATTTACATAATAGAGCAAAAATAGTCGTTTTTCCAGAACCGCTTTTTCCAACAAATGCAACCGTTTCGTTTTTTTCTATTTTGAAATTTATTCCTTTTAAAACTTCTTGTTTTTCGTATGAAAAATGAACATCTTTAAATTCGAAGGAGCCTTTTATTTCATTAATATGTCTATCTCCAAATGTTTCTTTTTTAAATTCTTCATTATCTATAATTGAAAATACACGATTTGATGATAGATTAAAATTTTTTAGTTCTGTTAATAAATTTCCTATATGGTCTATTAAATTGCTTAAAACTCTTGTCCTATAATTGTAAGCGATTAAAGCGATTGATATTGTTATATATGAATTGGATAATAAATATATTAAAAGAATGACTAATAGAAAATTAATAATTGCCGCAGTAATTCCTTTAGCACAATTGTAATTTATTTCACAGTTTCTCATATTAAATTGACTTGTAGTTAAGCTATCAATATTTTTTTCTATTTCATTAATAAAAGAATCTTTAGCGTTGAGCATTTTAATATCTCTAATACCTCTTACTAGTTCACTTGATAATCCGCTTGTTTTTTCTCTTTGTTTTCTATATGCTTTATCCTTTTCATTTACATTTTTAACTTTATACAAGTGAATAATTGTTAATATCAAAGATCCTATTAAATAAAACAGAAATATTATTTTATTTATAAAAAAAACTGCTATAAAAACACCAATATCAGTTAGTATATTTGTTAAGTATTGCATACCTCTAGTAAAAACTTTTGACATTTCATCAGCATCACTTCCTAGTCTTTGAATAAAAGTTCCACTTGTTCTTTTGTCAATATCTTCTAATTTTATTTTTAAAATTTCTTTAGCAGCTTTAAGTTGAATATTTTTAGTAGTTCCTCTAAAAAAAATTTGAGTATTTCTTCTTAATATTACTCTATTTATTTCAGCTACTATTTCTATTATTAGGATAATTATTGATGCTTTTAATAGTTCAAAGTAGATATTTTTTGATAAATATACAAGTTGATTTGCTCCAATTATTGGAACTACTGTATTTATTAATATAAATACAATAGATGAAATAGTAAATATTATTAGATTTTTTCGATATTCTTTTCCATATTGATAAACTCTTTTTAGATTTTTAATTGTTTCAATCATAGAAATACACCACCATTACATTAATTATACAATATTTTTAATAATTAGTAATATTTTATTAATATTTTTAAAATAAGTCGGGGTAAATTTCTATTTGTTATAATATACTGATATATTAAATTTATGAATCTTTGTTAATATTATTAAAAAAATTTAAATATAATAGAGTTCTTTCTAAATAATGTAATAATAAAAATGTCTTGAAATTTAATTAATCAAGACATTTTACAAATCATATGGCGTCCTTGGGCGAATTCGAATCGCCGACCTATTGCTTAGGAGGCAATTGCTCTATCCAACTGAGCTACAAGGACATAAATAAATTTTACAATAAAATTAATAAAAATAAAAGTATTAACGTAAAATTTTGTAAATAATGTCGATTTATTCACAAAATTATTAAAAAATAAGCTATAATTATTCTAGGATATGGAAGTATTCTATCGAAGTTACTTATAACTTATTACTATAGAAATAGAAAGAGGTAAAAAAATGGATATTAAATTTAGAAAAGCTGTATCTTCTGATATAGAAAATATTATTGAATTATGTAATCTTTGTTTTGAAGAAAAAACGAGCATCCAATATGCAAAAAAAATTTTTGAGGAAACAAAAGATGATAAAAATCAAATTTATTTAGTAGGATATGCTAATGATGTATTAGTTGCTCATGCAAAGATAACAATTATTCCTACAATATATGAAAAAATGAATGTATATTCAATTTTAAATCATGTATGTGTAAGACCAGATTATAGACGTCATAATATTGCTACTAGAATGCTTATAGAATGTGAAAATATTTCAAGACAACATAATTGTGTAAAAATGGAACTTTGGTCTAACAATACTAGACAACCTGCTCATGAATGTTATAAAAATTATGGATTTGTTATAGAAGATGCTAAATTTTTCTCAAAAGATGTTGTTTTTTCTAAAAAAGTAGATGAATATGAATTATTATAATGATTTAAGGAGAATTTATGAAAATAGAAAAGGTTTATATAGGTGGTTGGTTTCAAAGAACAATGTTACAACTATCTGAAATATATGATTTTTTAAGAAATTGTTCAACTCAAATTAAACTTGATAAGGAAAAATTAAATGAATATCGTAGAACACTTGAAATTGGCAAAATAGATTATAAAATATTAGGAGAAGAGTATATTGAATTTACAACTGCTTTAAATATAACTGTAAAAATATTTGAAGATGGCCTAATAGTTCTTAGCAATACCAATGTTAGTGAAGATACCTTATTTGCAGATCTTGATCATGTTAGGGACTATTATGAAAATAAATTGTCTCCTGCATTTAATTATTTATTCAGTCTAGGAGCTCCAGTTCCTAAAGAATTAGCTAATATTGAAAATGTATATCCATATTTTATTGTGTGTGATAAAGCATCAAGAGAAGAGTTATCAACTCTATTATCAAGAACTGAAAAACAGAAATATTTTGAATTTGATAATGATAAGTATGATGTAATAAGAGGAGATAAATATTATTTTATAAATAATAAGAGACAATCATTAGAAAATATTGATAGATACGTAGAAGAACAAGTATTTATTCGTGAATTTAAAGGACAGTTACATAGATATTTAAACATCCATAGAATTATTTGGGAAAAGATAGATGCAGTTAAGGAAAATATTAGTGTAAGAGGTGCTGATATTGTTAAATTTACATCTATTCTTGAAAGTTATGCTAAAACTATAACGTTAATTGATGGAAGAATCAATCAGATGAGTACTTATATTTCAACACGTGAAAAAATTGCTAAGAATGATCCAGAGCTATCAGAATTTTTAGCAATATCAGGATATAGATATGAGACATTAAAAAATACTCTTGATTATATAAAATCTTTATGGGCTATGACTAAAAATTATGTAGCTTCTGCTCAAAAATTATTTGAAGGAATAAAACAAGATGTTACCTCATCTTCTGTTAATAGTTTAACTATTGTAACTAGTATGAGTGCTGGTGCTGCAATAATAGATTTACTTACTGAAACTGCTCCTAATTTTACAATATTCGGAATTTTATATTTCTTTATTCTAGCATTTATTGGTTGGGGTTCTACTAAGGTTTTAAGAATACTTTCAAATAATAGAAAATATGAAGTTTCTGATGTTGAATATGAAAAGGATATTAAATAATATTTAGATGAAAAGATATATAAATATATTTAAAACTTTACTTGAAATTGCTAATAATAAAATGTGGATTATTATTCAAATGGCAATTAGTTCGGGTCTAAATAATATTTCCAGTTTATTACCGCCAATTGCAACTGCTGGAATTATTGCAATGATAACTGATAATAATTTTAATGGTATTTGGTATTATGTAATACTATATGTTATATTTTATATTTTCTATTTTGAATCTTTACATTGGAATTATTATACATATACAGTTTTAGCAGATTATTATCATTTAGAGGTGCAAAAGAAATTATTTGATCATGTTGCTAATAATGATGAAATATATGATAAAGTGTCTAAAGGTAAAATAATTGAAACTTGTAGTGATGATGTTAGGTATTTAGTTGATGTAGTTGATTGTTTTATAAAGTCTTTGATGAGCGTTGTAAAACTTTTAGTTATTTTGCTTATTTTTATGTATTATAATTTTTTAGTTGCAACAATAGTTCTAATTCTTGATTTATTATATTTGTATTTAATGAATAATAATTCTAAAAACGTTTCTAAATATTATGAAGGTACTAGAAAATATGAAGATAAGATTATTGATATTTTAAATCAGATGCTTACTAATTTGAAGCAAGTTAAAACTTTAAATTTAATGCCAAAATTGAACCTAAATTTAGATAAAACAAGAATTAAATGGAAAGAACAATATAAAGGTAAGAGAGATAATATGACATTTAGATATTGCTTGATACCTTATATTGTATACATAGGAAAAATATTTTTATACATACTTCTTTCATATTTCGTTATAACTAAAAAAATAACTTTAGATAAGTTAGTTTTGTTAATAAGTTATTTTGAGATGACTATTACTTGTACAGATTCTATGCTTGATAATTTACTTAATTTAAGTAATTATGGAGTTAGAGTAAATAGGATTAAGACAATACTTGATTATACACCGCAAAAAGATCTTGATTTTGGGGATGTTACTAATGATTATATTAACGGTGTTGTTGAATTTAAAAATGTTTATTATGATATTGGTAATAGAAATATATTAAACAAAGTATCGTTTAAAATATATCCTAATGAAATTAATACAATTGTTGGACATAGTGGCAGTGGTAAAAGTACAATTATAAATTTGCTCTATAGAGCAAAAAGAATTAAATCCGGTGAGATTTTAATAGATAATGAAAGTATTTATAATTATTCAAAAAAAGTATATTCATCAAATGTATCTGGTGTTTTTCAAATACCTTTTGTATTTGAAATGAGTATAAGAGAGAATTTAGCATTAGTTGATTCTAATATAAAAAATCAAATAGAAGCTTGTAAAAGAGTAGGGATACATGATTTTATTGAGAGTCTTCCTAAAGGTTATAATACTGTAATAAAGGAAGATCAAAAACAAATTACAGACGGTGTTAAACAATTAATAGTAATTGCAAGAGCTTTATTGTCTAAAGCTGAAATATTATTATTAGATGAAATAACTAGTAATATAGATCCTGAGTTTACAGTAAAAATAGGTGAGGTTTTATTGGATTTAAAGACAGACCATACTATTTTGATGGTGACTCATAAACCTGAAATGATGGAAATAGCTGATAGAATAATTGTTCTTGATAAAGGAAAAGTTATAGCAAAAGGATTAAATAAATATGTTTATGAAAAATGTAGTTTATATAGAGAGTTAAAAAACAGAACATTTGCAAGTATTAGTAGAATTGAGTAATTTTTACTCTTTTTTTATTTCAAAGTAAAATGTAGAGCCTTTATTTTCTTCAGAAATTACACCGTATTTATAATTGTGTTTTTCTAAAATACTTTTAACTATTGATAGACCTAGTCCTGTTCCTATTAGATTTCTTTTATGTTTTTTTTCATTTTTATAATATCTATCCCAAATATGATTAATATCTTTTTTATTTATTCCCTTGCCATGGTCTTTAACTTCAACTCTAATATTCTTGGCTTTAATTACATTTATTTCTATTAAGTTATCATTTCCGGAGTAGTTAATAGCATTATTTATTAAGTTATAGATTACTTGTTCAATTTTTTTCTTATCCGCATTTATAATTATTTTTTTATAGTTATGATTAAACTTAAATACATATTTTTCTTTTGTTATTAGAAAATCATATCTTTTCAAAATATCGTAAATTAGTTCTATTAAATCAAAATTTTCATATTTTAAATTATCAATTTCAGATTGCATTTTTGATAAATCTAGTATGTCATTTACAAGGATATTTAGTCTATCGGCCTCATCTATTATTATATTTAAATTCTCAATTTGTTTTTTTTCATTTTTAATATTTAAATCTCTAGCCATTTCAGCATAAGCTTTAATCATAGTAAGAGGAGTTTTTAAATCATGTGAAACATTTGCCATTAAATCTCTTCTCAGTTCATCGGTTTTTCTTAATTCATCTTTTGTATAATTTAATGTTTCTACTAATTCATTTATTTCTTTTATGTCTTCAGATGTACTAAAAAATATATCATAGTCTCCATTAGCCATTATTTTAGCAGATTTATTAATTTTTATTATAGGATTTGAAATATGTTTAGATATAAAATAGGCTATTAAAAATGATAAGATTAATACAAGAACAGTAACGTATACAAGTTGATTTTTTAAAATAGAAGCAGTTGAATCTATTGGATCTATAGATGTATTAATAAAGGCATATATATAATTGTCTAATTTGACAGCGTATATTAAAGTATTATTTTTGAATCTGGGATTTTCTAATTCATAACTAGCACTTTTAAGATTACTTTTTATAAAATCTTCTTTATATGTGTAGCTATTTGTTAAATCCATTATACATCCTCTTGAGATTATTGATGAAGATTGAATTATTGATAAAGAGTTATCTACTATTTCTACACATATATTTTTATCATATGTGATATTATCTATTATTTGTGATAAATTACCATTATTTATCTTATTGGTTAAAGTTTTTGCGACTTGTTTTATTTCTTTCTTCTTAACACTTTTATAATACGTTTTTAAAAAAACTACTTGAAAAAACCAAAGAAATGTCAGGATAATTACAGAGAATAGTACTAAATATTTCCATATTTTTATAGTTAATGAATTTTTTCTTAATTTATTCCTCATCATTGAATTTATATCCAAATCCTCTAACAGTTTCTATTTTGTCTCTATATATTCCTAAATTATTTCTAAGCATTTTTATATGTGTATCAATAGTTCTGTCATCTCCAAAAAAATCATAACCCCAAATTTTACTTAATAGTTGTTCTCTTGAAATAGCAATATTTTTATTTTTTATTAAAAATGTTAAAATTTCAAATTCTTTAGGAGTAACTTCTATTTTTTTACTATTAATTTTTATAGTATGAGCTTTAAAGTTTACTTCTAAAGTATCTAAAATATATATATCATCTTTATATATATTGCTACGTGTTGCAAGAGCTTTAATTCTAGCAATTAATTCTTTTGGTGAAAATGGTTTAGTTACATAGTCATCTATTCCTAAATCAAAACCTTCTAATTTATCAATTTCTTCATTTCTAGCGGATAGGATAATAGTTGGTATTCTTTTATTTTCTGGTAATTTTTTTAATACATCAAACCCGTCTAGTTTTGGCATCATTATGTCTAATATTAATATATCAAAATTATTGTTTCTTAATTTTTCTAAAGCTTCTATTCCATTACTAGCAGTGTCTGTTTCATAGTTTTCAAATTCACAGTATTCTTTTATTACATCTCTTATTTTTTCTTCATCATCAACTATTAGAACTTTCATAAAATCTCCTTTTATATTTTTATATTTATTATATATTTATTAAGTGAAATTTAGGTGAAATTATCTAATTTTTGTAGGCTTTAAGTAGGAGAAATAATCTATGTTTCTTATTATTCCATATATTATTAGAATAGCTATAAGTGTTATATATATTCTTTCTTTATTTTTTTTATTTATAAGTTTGTTTTTTAAAAATATATTATTAGTTAATAATATAAAAAATAGGGGTATTAATATAAAAATCAAGGGATTATATCTGAATGCTTGATATAAGTCTCCTTTTAATATACTTAAAATCATTCTAGTTATTCCGCATCCAGGACAATATAATTTCGTTACTTTATATATAGGACAGAATAAAAAAGATATTTCCATGATTATGCCTTTACTATCTCATTTATTTCGTTTTGACTAAGTACATAGACGATTATACCAAATCCAAATAGTTGTAATATAAGATAGACAATAGAATTATCATTATTATTAGTAATATTTCTTTCTTGTTTAATGTTATATATTGCTTTCCCCATTAAATATGCCCAATAAATCCCATAAAAACCACATGTTACTATAGTAAGTAAAAAGCATAAAGCTCCATTTAATCTAGAGTCTCTACTAAGTTTTCCCACTTCATTTGTTATGCTAATATACCAATATATGCCATAAATACCACATGTTATAATTGTTAGTATTATACTGACTGCAATATCTCTTTCTTTAATTCCATAGTTTTCCATAAAGTGCTCCCTTCTTTATTAAAGATATATTATCAAATAATAATATTATAGACAATATATTTTTATAATTATATTTTGGAATTTTATTTATATTCATAATATTTACATTATGTAAATAATAATTTGTTTTTATATAATGTATATCATCAGTATAATGCTTTATAAGGTATTTATAAATAATATAAAAGCGCTAAAAATTAGTAGTAATTAGCTTTTTTCTTTTTAGAGACAATGATATAAAAATAAAGTACTTGAAAATAGAAAATAGATGATGTAGAATTTAAGTATAAAATAGAAGGAGAAAGAAAATGAAAAAAAGAAAAGATATATTGTTAGTAATACCCCTAGTACTAACAATAGTTCTAATGGGGGGGGGTTACTTACGCCAAATATAGTAAGAGTATAAGAACAGGAAAAGAAATAACAATAAAAACAGGGACAAGATATATAGGAATATATGGAGTAAATGGATCAGACAAAGAAAATATCGAATTAAATAAGGAATATACATTCACAATAGAAAACAGAGGAGCAGAAGATGCAAGTTATAGACTATATACCGAGAATATAGAAGATGTTAATATAAGTTATAGTTACACAAAAAGCGGAATAACAACAACAGGGACATTAGCAAATAAAACAATAGATGAAGCTAACTTAAAAGTAGGAGAAAGTATACAAATAACAATAACATTTACAGGAAACGGAAATTATAAAGGAAAACTAAAAGTAGAAACAAATGATTTATTAAAAGAAGTAGGAAAAGATACATCAAATGCCAATAAACCACAACTAGTAGGAGACATGATCCCAGTAATATGGAATGGAAGTAGTTGGGTAAAAGCAGACAAAGAAAATACAAATAGTAGTTGGTATAACTATGATAAACAAATGTGGGCCAATGCAGTAACAATAAAAGATACAAATAAAAGATCAGAATATAAAAATGCAGCAGCAGGAACAATAATAGATTTAAATGATGTAAATTTAATGTTAGTATGGATCCCAAGATATAGTTATACATTAAGACAATCATATGGCTATCAAATAGAAGGAGCATCAACACCAAGTAAAGCAACGCCTGGAGCGTTTGATATCAAATTTGTAGATACAAACACAACCGAAAAAGGAACAGGAAAATACACAGGAACAACGCCAAGTGATTATTATACACCCTCATCGTTTTGTTGGGGAAATACATGTGATACGACAAGAAGTGGAAATACAGAGTTATCAGGAATCTGGATAAGTAAGTTTGAGTTAACTGGAGCAATATCTGAAATAACCTCATTACCTAATCAAAAGAGTATAATAAATCAAACAAATCAAGCATTTTTTACTGCTATACAAACACAAATGAATAATACAAGTGGTTCTACAAATTATGGTTTCAATGGAAATAACTATGATACACATATGATAAAGAATACGGAATGGGGAGCCATGGCCTATTTAAGTCAAAGTAAATATGGAAAATATGGTAACTCAAATTATATAGAGGCTAATAAAGAGATATATCAAAATAACTCAAATGAATATAAAACAGGCTGTAGTTGTGGAAACCCAAGTAATTCAAATACAGATTATGGATGCCGGTATACTTATGATATAGAAATAAATGGAACCGGAGCCAGTACAACCGGAACCATCTATGGAATATATGATACTGTTGGAGGAACCGGTGAAAAGGTAATGGGGAACATAAATAATGGTGTATTAAGATCAGGATTCAGTACTATGCCAGAAAGAAAATATTATAATTTATATACAGGTGGTACAGGAATTAAAGGAGATGCCACAAATGCAGATGGAACAGTTGGTTTTTATAGCGATTATCAGTCATTTGCAAATTCTTACTATAATTGGTTCGTTCGTGGCAGTAGCTATTCCAATGATTTAAATGCAGGCGTCTTTTTTTACAATGGTCACGATGGCGCTATTAGCAACTTTAGTTCGCGTCTAGTTCTATCTGCTTGGTAGATATAAATAATAATAAAAAAGGAAATAATAATACATCAAAACAAGTATTATTATCAGTACTTGGAGTAGCAATTTTGATTGTTGCTGTTGTAGGTATTTCATTCGCTGCTTTTACTTATACTAAAACAGGAGAGCAAGAAAACACTATTTCTACTGGTACGGTTACTATGGCTTATAATGAACCAGAAAATGGTATTACGATTGAAAATGCAATACCAATGACTACTGAACAAGGTAAAGTATTAAATGGAGATAATGAAAAATTTGACTTTAATGTATCAGCTACTATCACCGGTAAAACTACTATTAACTATGAAGTAGTTGCGAAAAAAGGTGAGGGATGTACAATTCCAGATGAATATATTAGATTATATTTAGAACAAAGTGATGACAAAGATGGAAGTTATACTGAAGTGTTTGCTCCTGCTAAGTTTACTGGTACTAGTGTAGCATCTGAATATGGAGCAGAGGCAGGAACAATGCAACTTGCAACAGGTTCTTTTACTAATAATAATGATAATGGATCAGAAGTTCAAATAACAAAATATTATCGCTTAAGAATGTGGGTTGATAAAGATTATGTATTATCAGATACTTCTAAAACCTATAAAGTTACTGTTAACGTCTATGGTAAAGGTAAAGATTAAGATTAAATTAAGGAGAGCTAAGCTCTTTTTTGATAGGTCTCTTAAAATTCATATTGTTATATTTAATAATATATTTAACATTTAACTCAAATTATCTCCTGGTTGCTAACTAGTATTAAAGTACAAGATGCAAAATAAAATCTTTTAATAGCAGTTTAAAGCTTTCTTAATCTTTTTCAAACTCATAGTAGTTTCAACTATTATATTAATGCTTATCGATAAAATTAAGCACCACATTCCCACTTTAAATAATGCAAAAATAGGTAATAATACAGTTCGAACTATTGACGTTATAATAGTTATTTGCAAATTCTCTTTACTTTTACCCATCGCATCTAAACTTAGACATAATGGTGAATATATATATTGTAAGAGCATTACAGGTGCAAAAAATTTTAAATAAGTTGCTCCTTCTTTTGTATTATAAATTAGTTTTAAAATGCTTTCTGGTGTAAAAATAAATATAAATGTAAATAATACTCCTATTAATAATGAAATTATAATGGCTTCTTTAATAATTTTCTTAGTATATTTATATTTCTTTTGTTTATAGTTTTTACTTACAACTGGTAATAAAGCTTGGCTTATAGCATTACTAAAAAATGATGGAAGTAAAATAATAGGCATAACATAGCCACTTATAATACCATATTCAGTTATAATATAATTTTTAGAATAACCTAAATATAACAAAACATTTGTAAGTATTATTGGTTCTAAAAAGTATGTAAATGAGCCAATTAATCTATTTATAGTAGTTGGAAATCCTATATTTAACGAATCCTTTAAATAAATTTTACTTGGTTTAATATCATTTTTTGTAAGCTTAAATCCTTTTGGCAAAAAGAAAAATAATATTAAAATAGATGCTAATTCTGATATTATATTACAAAGTACTAGATAAGTAACAGCATATTCCATTTTGTTTAAAAAAAATGGTAGACCAAAATATATTAAAGCAAGCCTTACAATATCTTCTATAATATTTGATACTACATGAGGAAACATTTTTTCTTTACCAAAAAAGTAACTTCTAAGTATTGCAGATATTGATGTGAATGGTATAACTAATGCAATTGCAATAATTGCATAATATGTTTTTTCTTCTTTTAATAAGGTATTTGAAAGATAAGGTGCAAAAATGATTATTAATATTATTAAAATGATATTTATAAGTAAACAGAAAGGAATTACTGAAAATACTAGTTTTTTATTATTTTTGTCATCCTCTGCAATTAATTTAGATAAAGCTGTAGGAAAGCCAAAGCTTGCTAGGTTTATGAAAAGAGAAAAGGTAGGTAGTATTAGCATATATAAACCTATTCCTTCAGAAGTTATAATTCTTGTCATTACTATCTTATTTAATATTCCGAGTATTTTTGTTAAAAATCCGCCAATAATTAAAATTATTGTTGACTTTATAAATTTTTCTTTCATTGTCATCTCATCTTTCTAAAATCATGTTATAATATATGTGATTTATTTATTAAGTATTAATATTTTCTTAATTAGATAGTAAAAATATATAGTAAATTTTAATAAATTAGAAAATTGTATTTGCTTAATTAACTATTTATGATAAAATTATAGTAGAGGTGTAAAAAGATGAATGATTTAATTAATTTTTTAATTAGTGATGAAGCAATAACAGTATATATAATTGCTTTCACAATAAGTATTTTTTATATTATTTTTTACTATTTTAGAAAGACTAGCCATAATCGTATTAAAAAGCAAAATACTATGGAATTAAAAAGAATAGTTGATGAAGATTCAAATAGTTATCATGATAATGATTATAGTGATAATGTTGTTGTTAGTCCTATAGTAGAAAGTGAAAATCTTTCATCTTCAACCGTTGAGCCAGTTGTAATTCCTGAGCTTATAGAAACTAATGAAAATTTATTACCTAATATCAAAATAGATAATCTTATTGATATGTATAATAATGACAATAATAAATTAGAAAATAATACTATTAAAATTTCTGAGGAAGAAGTAGTGGAAGATTTAGTTGATAGTGAGGATAAAATTGAGATAAAAGAAGAAGTAGCTAAGGTTAGTAATTCTGATAGAGTTGACCAAGTGTTAAATAAATTATATCAAACGGCTAATAGCAAAGTCATAAATACTTCTAATGAATTAAAAAAAGAAAAGATTGAATATACTAATATTGCTCCAAATAAAGAAGAAGCAATAGAAGAGTTGAAGGAAGTTACTAAAAAGCTAGAACAAGAAGATAGCAATGAAAATATTCAATTAACAGAATTTGAACAAATACAAGAAGATACTGCTATTATTAGTTTAGATGAGTTAATGAAAAGAGCAGGTGAGCTATATTCATATAATGAAGAAGTTCAATATAAGGATGAAGGCAACGAGCCAATTAGTTTAGCAGATTTAGAAAAGAGAAAACAAGAAATGTTCAATAAAAAAGAGAAAAAGGAAACTAAAGTAGAACATCCTTCTTTAGATAGTTTGTATAATATAAAAATAACACCAGTTTCTAATGATACTAATTTTAATACTGTAAAAGAGGAGACTACTAAATTTAAAAGCAGTCCACTTATCTCTCCTATTTATGGATATCATATAGAACAAGATAAAGTAAATAAAAACACTGATATTGAACTTGAAAATACAGCGAATTATGAAAAATTAGATGAAGAAATAAGAAAAACAAATGAGTTCTTGGCAACTTTAAAAGAATTACAAAAAAAACTAGATTAATCTAGTTTTTTTTGATATAATAGGCTCGTTAGAAAAAATGGTATTCATATTATTTAAATTACTTATTTTGTTTACAAAGTAAAAATAGAAGGGAGGTACTAATTTTGAGAAGTGTAGGAGTATTTACATTAGGCTGTAAAGTTAATATGTACGAATCCGAGTTTGTTATTAATTTACTTAAAGAAAATGGTTATGAAATAAAAGATTTTGATGATATTTGTGATATCTATATTATTAATACTTGTACAGTTACTAATCAATCAGATATTAAATCTCGTAAAATGATTAGACATGCACTTAAAAGAAATGAAAATGCTTGCATTGTTGTAATGGGATGTTTTATTGAAGCTAATAAAGATTTTAGAGAAGATGGAGTATCTATATATTTAGGTACGAAAAATAAATCTAAAATAGTAGAATTATTAGAAGATTTTTATAATAAAAGAGAGGTAATACTTGATATTAATGAAAAAGAAAAAAATAAATTCGAAGATATGTATATAAATACTTTCCCTGGTAGAGAAAGAGCATTTGTAAAAATACAAGATGGTTGTGAAAATTTTTGCAGTTATTGTATTATTCCTTATGTTAGAGGAAAATGTAGAAGTAAAGATTTTTCAAAAGTTCTAAAGGAAGTTAGAGATTTAGTAGATAATGGTTATAAAGAAATTGTATTAACAGGTATTAATACTGGTAATTATGGGATAGATATTAATAAAAGCTTCGCAGATCTTTTAAAAGAACTTGTCAAAATAGATAATCTTAAAAGACTTAGAATTTCATCAATTGAAGTTACAGAATTAAATGATGAAGTATTGAATGTTATTAAAAATAATGCAAAAATAGTTGATCATTTGCACATTCCATTACAAGCAGGTAGTGATAAAATATTAAAATTAATGAATAGAAAATATGATTTAAAATATTTTAAGGATAAAATTAATAAAATAAGAAAAATAAGAGAAAATATATCTATTACTACGGACATTATAGTAGGTTTTCCTGAAGAAGATGATGAAAATTTTTTAGAAACTATTAAAACAGCAAAAGAGATTGGTTTCTCCAAGATTCATGTTTTCCCTTATTCCGTTAGAAAAAATACAAAAGCAGCTTTAATGAATCAAGTAGATGGAAATATAAAAAAAGCTCGTGCTAGGAAACTATTAGAAGTAAGTAAAGAATTAGAAATTAACTATTTAAATAAATTTATAGGTAGTATAGACTTAGTTTTAGTAGAGAATAATAAAGATGGTTATACTTATGGGCATACTAGTAACTATATGTATGTTAAAATTAAAGGAATATATGATAGTGGTACTTTTTTAAAAGTAAAATTAACTAGTATTAGTTATCCATATATCATAGGAGAGATAACTAATGAGTGAATTTATAAAAGGAAAGTATAAAAAGAACATTTATAGTTCTGAAAATGGCTATATTATTGGTCTTTTCAAAGTAGAAGATAGCAGTGTTTCTTTGAAAGAGTATATTTCTAAAACAATTTCATTTACAGGATATTTTCATGAATTGAATGATATGGATACATATATTTTTACAGGAGAGATGATTAATCATGAAAAATATGGAATGCAATTTCAGGTTGATTCATATGAAAGATGCAAAATAGAAGATAAAGATTCTATGGTAATCTTTTTAAGTAGTGATATTTTTAAAGGAATTGGAGAAGCAAAGGCTAAAAAAATTGTATCAACTCTTGGTAAAGATACTTTAACTACTATTTTAAATAATCCTAGTAATTTAATTTTGATACCAGGAGTTAGCGAGAAAGACAGTAAAATTTTACATGATAGTTTAGTTGAATATGAAGAAAGTTATGATATTATTATAAAGATTACAGATATTGGTTTTAGTACTAAAGAAGCTATGATGATATATAATAAATATAAAAGTAGTAGTTTAGAAGTAATTAATAATAATTTATATAAAATTGTAGAAGATGTTGAGAAGATATCTTTTAGAAGAGTCGATTATATTGCGATTAATAATGGTATCTTAAAAGATGACCTAAACAGAGTAGCAGAATCAATAATATATATAATGAATGAAATTAGTAATAGTTTAGGACATAGTTACTATTATTTGGAAGAAATTGAAGCTTTACTTCCTAAAATATTAGGTATAGCTATTACATCAGATCTATTAGATAATGCTATTAATAAATTAATTATGGATTCTAGATTAGTTAAGATAGATGACAAATACTATACAAAAATTATGTATGATGCCGAAGTGTTTATAGTTAATAGAATAAATATATTAAATCATTCATCTGATAATAAACTTGATAATATTGATTTATATATTAAAAGGTTAGAAGAATATTTTGGTATTGATTATAATATTGATCAAGAAGAAGCTATTAAAAATAGCTATTTAAAAAATTTTTTAATTATAACAGGTGGTCCAGGTACTGGTAAAACAACTATTATGAAAGCTATAGTAGAGTTATATAAAGAGGCTAATAAATTATCATACAATGATTTAAAAAAACAAGTTGCTCTTTTAGCACCTACTGGAAGGGCTGCTAAAAGAATGAGTGAAACAACCAATTTACCTAGCTATACAATTCATCGTTTTTTAAAATGGAATAAAGATACTAATAAATTTCAAATCAATGAGTATAATAAAAGTGATGTATCTTTTGTATTAGTAGATGAATCTAGTATGATAGATACCTATTTATTTAGCAGTTTGCTTAAAGGACTTAGTGTTAATACTAAAATAATTTTAGTAGGAGATGTTTTTCAACTACCAAGTGTTGGTCCTGGGCAAGTTTTACATGATTTAATCAGTAGTGAAAAATTAAATGTATGTAGTTTAAATACTTTATATAGACAAGAAGAAGGTTCTAATATTATTAATCTTGCTTATTGTATTAAAAATGGTGAAATGAATTTTTCATTATTTAATAAAACTGTTGATTTAACATTTTTAGAATGCAATAGCAATTTGGTATTAGAAAAAATAGCCGAAATAGCAGAACTTTATCTAGATGTTTCATATAAAGAATTTCAAGTGCTTGCACCGATGTATAAAACAAATTGTGGTATTGATAATATTAATATTAAACTACAAGATTTATTTAATAAGAAAAGTGCAAGTAAAAAAGAGATTTTAATAGGAGAAGAATTATATAGAGAAAATGATAAAGTAATTCAGTTAACTAATATGCCTGATGATAATGTATATAATGGAGATATTGGAATAATAAAAAAAATTAAACTGAGACCTAAAAAAGAAATTTATATTGATTTTGATGATAATTTAGTAAAATATACGCAAGCAAATTTTTCTAATTTTAAAAAGGCATATGCAATATCTATTCATAAAGCCCAAGGAAGTGAATTTGATATTGTAATTATTCCTCTTGTAAAATCTTTTAATAAAATGCTCTATAGGAAACTTATTTATACTGCTGTTACAAGATGTAAAAAAAATTTATTTTTAATTGGTGAAAAGGAAGCTTTAAGTCTTGCTATTAATAATATTAATACTGATGTTAGAAGAACTAGTATTAAAAAATTTTTAGTAGATGGTATAAAATAATAAAAAAATCTCATAATAAAAATGAGGTGAAATATTATGAAAGGAAAAATGATGATAGGTGCTATGGCAGTTTTAGGAATGGGTACTTATGCATTTATGATGTATAAAAAGAAAAATCCTAATTTTATGAATGATATGAAAAATATGGCAAAGGATGCTGCATATAGGGTTGCATATTCATTGGAAGAAGATATTTAATCTTCTTTCAGACTGTTGACAAATAAAAATTTGAAAACAGTCTTTAATTATAAAAAAAAATATATTATAATAAATATGTAAGGTTGCTTATTGTACCTAAATTAAGCTTACAAACCTTACTTTTTTATT
>CANQWY010000031.1 GCA_947627675.1 uncultured Bacilli bacterium | reverse complement strand
AAAGAAAACGTAATAACAACCGGAACAATAACAATGGCCTATAATGAAGGAAGTAATGGAATAAGTTTAAGTAATGCCATACCAATGGAAGATGCAGTAGGAAAGCAACTAAAAGATGATAACCAAATGTTTGATTTCACAGTCCAAATAAATATAATAGGAAAAACAACAATAAGTTATGAAGTAACTGCTGAAAAAGATGAGGAAGTATCAACACTTGAAAATGACAAAGTAAGAATATATTTAGAAAAATCAGAAGTACAAGATCAATATAATCCAATAATAGAACCTAGTAGTTATATCCCACTAGTAAAAGCAGATAGTTTTGGAGCAAAAGAAGGAGAAATGGTACTAGATATAGGAAGTACAAATAAAACTGCTACATTATATTATCGCTTAAAAATGTGGGTAAGTAAAGATTATGAGCTGACAGAAGAATCAAAGAAATTCACTATAAAAGTAAATGTATATGGAAGCGATGGAGTAAAAGTAGTATCAAAATATACCAAAGACTTTGGAGAAGATAACAGTAATGCAAATATCCCACAATTAGTAGGAGATATGATTCCAGTAGTATGGGATGAAGAAAATAAAACATGGGTAAAATCACCAACAACTCAAAGGAACTATTATAATTATGATAATCAAAATTGGGCGAATGCCGTAACGATAAAAGAAGAGGCAAAAAGAGCAGAATATAAAAATGCACCAATAGGAACAGAAATAAAGATGGAAGATATAAATACCATGTGGGTATGGATCCCAAGATACTCATATGCCTTAAAAGGGCAATTTGGATACAAAATAGATGATACAGCAAGTGAACCAAGTAAAGATACACCCGGAGCCTTTGATATAAAATTCGTAGATACAACTACAACTGATAAAGGAGACGGAAAATACGAAGAAAGTGAAACTGCAGAAGGAAACTATTATACACCATCAAGTTTCTGTTGGGGCAACACTTGCGATGATGAAGAGCAAAGAAGTAACTCAGGAAATAAAGAATTATCAGGAATTTGGATAAGTAAGTTTGAACTAACCGGAACAATAGATGATATTCAATCAAAACCAAATGCAAAAAGCTTAGTAAATCAAAGTATTTCATCAGTTTTCAATTCTATAAAAGAAAGAATGAATGGAGATAATGGAAAACAAAGTTATGGATTTGATGGTGAACAATATGATACCCATATGATAAAGAATACGGAATGGGGTGCAATGGCGTACTTAAGTCAGAGTAAATATGGAAAATATGGCAATTCAAATTATACAGGAGTCAACAAAGAAATTTATATAAATGATTGTAATGGTTATCAAACAGGATGTAGCAAAGGAGCACCTGGAACAGGTGCAACTTCTGAGGAAAATTCATCAAAAGAATGTTTACATAAATATTATGAAGAAGAGTCTGGAACCGGAGCCAGTACAACCGGAACTATCTATGGTATATATGATACATCAGGAGGGCCATGGGAAAATGTAATGGGATATCTATCTGAAGGTACATTAATTTCTTCAGAATTTGAAAAAATGCCAGATCAAAAATATTATAATTCATATACAAATAGTAAAACGAGTATTAAAGGAGATGCTATAAATTCAGATGGAACAGCTAATTTTTATGGCGATAATCAAGGATTTCTAACTTCTTCCTACCCTTGGTTTGTTCGTGGCGGTCATTATATTGATGGCGTTTTAGCAGGTATCTTCAGCTTCTATAACGGTGATGGTGGCGCTCACTACTATGCTACTTCGCGTCTTGCTCTTTCAGCTTGGTAGTTCTTTATATATTATCTATAATGTATTAAAAGATAAATAGCTAAATATTTTAGAAATATGTTAGCTATTTTATTTTTGACACTTTATATATTCTAATAGACATAAAAATAGATTTAAATAAAAGTAAAAAATAAAACTTAGCTATTTTAACTTGTAAAATTATGTTAATAAAGATATAATTAATTAAGAAAGATATAATTAGGAGGTTAATATGAGCGCATCATTTATTGTATGTAGTATGTTTTACAGTGCATTATTATTAATAGTTTATTTTTCAAAAAAAAGATTAAATACATTAGAAAATAAGATATATTCTGCTTTAGCTATTACAAATTTCATTGGTTTAATTATAGAAACTTTTTGTTATTTAATAACATTAAATAAAGAGAGTTTTCCACTTTTAACATCAATTATTAATAAATTATACTTAATATATTCTCTGACGTGGCTAGTATTATTTATGTATTATACATTTATAGTGTCATTTAAAAAGAAAATTAATTTAAGGTTTAATAGTAAAGAAATTTATAAGAAAATATCTAATATTTTTCTAAAAATATATTTAGTAATAGCATTTGCTTTATTATTATTACCTTTATACTATAATAATACAGATTTAAATAGCGTTTATTCATATGGCCCAAGTAGTTTCTTATGTACTATAATGAGTGCTATATGTATTTTAGCAAGTATAATTTTTATGATATTAGGATATAAAAATATAAAAAAGAAAAAATTTATACCATTAATCAGTTATACAATAGTATTTCCAATAGTAATATTTTTAGAATATTTTCATAAAGAATTGCTATTAACTACTCCAGTTGAAACATTTATTACATTTCTAATATACTTTACAATTGAAAATCCTGATTTAAAAACTATTGATGAATTAAGTGAAGCTAGGCAAAGATCTGAAGAAGCCAGCGTTGCTAAAACAAAATTCTTATATAAAATATCTCATGAAATTAGAACGCCTTTAACCAATATAATGGGTTTTGCGGAAACTTTAACTGAAAAAAAATTAGATAAAAATACTAAGATAGAAGTAGAACATATTAAAGAGTCAGCAACAAGTTTATTAAAAGTAGTAGATGGTATTCTAGATGTTTCTAAACTTGAAGTTCAAAAAGTTGAACTTGTAAAAAAACGTTATAATCTCTTAAGTATGCTAGATGAATTAGCAGATTTTGCTAAGGAAGTAGGTAATAAGCATGTAGAATTTAGGACATGCTTTGATACTACAATACCTGATGCTTTATATGGTGACTATATTATTTTAAGACAAATACTTCTAAATTTACTAGCTAATTCTATTGAAAGAACTAAAATAGGTTATATTGAATTTAATGTTGTCTCTGTAATAAAGGATAATGCATGTAGATTAATAATCTCATTGGAAGATACTGGTGGTATTATAAAAAAAGAAAAATTAGATAAAATATTTTTACAACAAACTGATGATAGTGTTGATGAAAGTATAATGGAAGGAAATGTATCGTTATCATCTACAAAAAAATTAGTTGATTTGATGAAAGGAACTATTGTTGCCCAAAATGTTTATGGTAGAGGATGCAAAATTACTGTTGCTTTAGACCAAGAAATAGTATTAAGCAAAAAAAATGATAATTTTATAGATGAAGAAGTAGAATTAAATATTTCTAATAAAAAAATACTTATAGTAGATGACAATAGATTAAACATAAAGGTAGCTGAAAGATTATTAGAAAAATACAATGTCAAAATAACTTCAGTATTAAGTGGAATTGAATGCTTAGAATTAATAGAATCAGGTGAACATTTTGATTTAATACTAATGGATGATATGATGCCAAAAATGAGTGGTGTAGAGACATTCAAAAAGTTAAAGGAAAACGAGAATTTTAATACTCCAACAGTCATGCTAACTGCAAATGCAATAGATGGTATGAAAGAAAAATATTTATTACAAGATGGGTTTGATGAATATATATCAAAACCAATTTCTAAGAAAGAATTAGATAGAATATTAAAAAAAATATTTAAATAATAGGAGGAATTATGTACGAAAAATTAAAAAATGATATGGTATTAGCAATGAAAAATAAACAAAAAGAACGTCTTACTGTAATTAGAGGAATAAAAGCGTCTATTGATAAAGAACATATAGATAAGAAAAAGGAAATAAATGACGAATTATTAATAGATGTAGTTTCTCATCAAGTAAAGCTTTTAAATGATTCTATAATAGAATTTGAAAAGGGAAATAGAACAGACTTAGTAGAAAAGACCAAATTCGAATTAAGTATTTTAAAAGAATATCTTCCAGAACAATTAACATTAGAAGAAGTAGAAAAAATAATAGATGAAATATTTGAAAAAACTAAACCTACATCAATGAAAGATATGGGAAAAATAATGAAAGAAATAACACCACTTATAAAGGGAAAATTTGATATGGCTGAAGTTTCAGCATTAATAAAAAATAAACTAATTTAAAGACTAGCTTTAATAGTCTTTTTCTTTTATAATAATAATAGGTGGTTATATGAAAGACTTTAAAGAAAAATTATCACTTGTTCCTACAAAACCAGGTAGTTATCAGATGAAAGATAAAGACGGAATTATAATTTATGTTGGGAAAGCTAAAAATTTGCAAAGAAGGCTAAGAAGTTATTTTACTAGAACACTAACAGGAAAGACAAAAATGTTGGTAGAAAATATTGATGATTTTGAATATATTGTAACATCATCAGAATTAGAATCTTTGATATTAGAAATAACTTTAATAAAAAAATACAATCCTAAATATAATATTTTATTAAAGGATGATAAATCATATCCATATATAGAACTTACAAATGAAGATTATCCAAGACTTAGAATAATTAGAAATGTAAAGAAGAAAAAAAACAAAAATCATTTATATGGCCCTTATCCTAATGTAACTGCCGCCAGAAAGACAGTTAATATGATAAATAGAATTTATCCTTTAAGAAAATGTGAACATTTAAAAAAAGAAGCCTGTCTTTATTATCATATACATGAATGTTTAGGATACTGTGTTAAAAAAGTTTCGAATGAAAAAATTTCTGAAATCAAGAAAGAAATAATTACTTTTTTAAAGGGTGATAGTACATTTATAGAGAAAAAAATAATAGCTGAGATGGAAAAAGCTAGTAATTCCTTAAATTTCGAGAAAGCATTAGAACTTAAAAATATGCTTGATGATATAAATATTACATTGAAGAAGCAAAAAATTGATTTAAATAAAAATTTAAGTTTTGATTTAATTAATTATTATCAGGATAAAAACTATTTAGCGGTTCAAATTTTTTTCATAAGGGATGGGCTTTTGTTTGGTAGAGATAAAGATATTTTTAAGACTCTGGATGAGCCGAAAGAAGAATTAACAGAATTTATAATAAAATATTATGAAAAGGCTATACTACCTAAACAATTATATGTCCCTGAAATAATTGATGCTAAACTACTTTCAGATTATTTAAATATTAATGTAATCACTCCATATAGAGGTAAGATAAAAAGTCTATTCAATTTAGCTTGTGAGAATGCAAAGCAAAATTTGGAAACAATAGAAGAGACATTAGAAAAAGACGAAAAAGAAAGATTGAATGCTCAAAGAGAACTAGAAAAATTATTAAATATTAGTGAAATTTCTAGAATAGAATCATTCGATAACTCCCATCTATTTGGAACTTATTATGTTGGAGGAATGGTTGTTTTCGATAATTTTTTACCTAATAAGTCATTGTATAGAAAATATAAGATAGCAACAACAGTTAAGGATGATTTAGCTGCTATGAAAGAAGTAATATATCGAAGATATTATAGAGTATTAATGGAAGAAAGTTATAAACCAGATCTGATAGTTTTAGATGGTGGTAAAAATCAAATAATAGTTTGTAAAGAAGTTTTGGATTCTCTAAATTTAAAAATACCCATAGTAGGGTTAGTTAAAGATGATAAACATAAAACAAATCATCTTTTAAATGAACAATTAGAAGAAATAGTAATTGATTATAATAGTAATTTATTTTTATATTTATCAAAAATTCAAGAAGAGGTACATCGCTTTGCTATATCATATCATAGAAATATTAGATCTAAGGGACTACTAGCAAGTACTCTAGATATGGTAGAAGGAATAGGTGAAATTAGAAAGAAAGAATTATTAAAAAAGTTTGGTTCTTTAAAGAAAATGAAAGAAGCTTCTCTTGATGAGTTAGGGCAAGTCCTAAATAAAGATATTGCAAAAAAATTATATGAATATTTAAAAGAGTTAGATAAAAAGAATTTAAATAAGGGAAAAGAGGAATAATTATGAATGAAAAAGGTTTTAGTATAGTTGAGCTTATTGCTGTTGTTGCAATAATGTTAATTCTTAGTGGCACAGCATTGATTGCTGTTACTAAAAACATAAACAATGCCAAAGAAAAAACATATAAAAACTTTGAGGATAATTTAAAAGGTGCTGCTACTAACTATTTGACGCATCATACAGAGCTATCAGCAATATCAAATTTGAAATTATATGCAGATGATTTAATAAATGAAGGTTATTTAACTCCTTTGAGAGATCCAGGAAATTCGGGAGCTAATTGCTATAACAGTAATGAAGCTAAAGATAGTTATATAGTAGTAACAGGAAAAAGAGACACATCTAATTCATATAACTTAACATATACTTATAAAATATGTTTAATATGTTCAAATTATAAATCAATTGGTTGTAATTAATATTTTAGGGGAGGTTTCTAATGAATAGAATTAAAATAATGGATGAAGTCCTTGCAAATAAAATTGCTGCTGGAGAAGTAGTTGAAAGAATGATGAATGTTGTAAAAGAATTAGTAGAAAACTCTATTGATGCTGAGAGCGATGAGATAAAAATCGAACTTATCGATTCTGGTACTAAAATGATAAAGGTAAGTGACAATGGAATAGGTATGGAAAAAGATGATGCTATTTTAGCTTTTTCAAGGCATGCTACTAGCAAACTTTCAACTCTTAACGATTTATTTAATATTTCATCTCTTGGCTTTAGAGGTGAAGCATTACCGTCTATTGCTTCCATTTCGAAGGTTACATTAAAAACTGCCAGTGAAACGAAAGGAACTCTTATAAGGATAGAAGGGGGGCATATAGAAGAAGTCTTATCATCAGATCTTCAAAAAGGAACAGATATTACTGTTACAGATATTTTTTATAATACTCCAGTTCGTCTCAAATATATAAAAAATTTATATACAGAACTTTCTAATATAGTTGATTATGTTTCAAAAATGGCTCTTGCATACCCTAATATTAAGTTTACTTTAATAAATAATGATAGGATATTATTACAAACTGATGGGTCTGGTAATTTATTAAAAGTAATTTATGAAATATATGGAATAGATGTATCAAAAAAAATGATTGAGATTGAAGGTGAGAATGACGATTATTTTATAAGCGGATATATGTCATATCCTGAGATGGCTCGCTCTAATAGAAATAGTATTACTATATTAGTTAATAAAAGGGTAATAAGGAATAATGAGATAATTAAAGCAATTACTGATAGTTATCATACTTATATTCCGAAAGATAAATTTCCAATTATGGTTTTAAATATAGATGTTGATCCAATTTTAGTAGATGTTAATATTCATCCAACAAAAATGGATGTTAAATTTTCTAAAATGGATGTTTTGAAAGATTTAATAAAAGATGTTATAACTAAAAATTTAAAAAAATTATTATTGATTCCAGAGGCAAGTGTTAGATCAGAGTTTTCAGTTAATGAAGCGTTTTCTAATTATTCTAGTAATGATTATAAAGAAAGAGAAGATATAAAAGATTTAACAAATTTATTTCAGGAAAACTTTCATGAGGAATTTGAAATAAAAGATGAGGATATTAAATATCAAAAAGAAAATATTGAAGTTGAACAAGTCAAAATAGAAGAAAATATAGATAATACTGATTATAAAATAAAAGAAATGATACCAAGAGGCATTGTGTATGAAACTTATATAATAGCAGAAAACGAGGATGGAATGTTTATAATAGATCAACATGCAGCAGCTGAAAGAATTAATTATGAAAAATGTCTTAAAACTCTTTTAAACTCTCATATAGAAAAAATTCCTTTATTAATACCTATTTCATTAGAATTTCCTACAAATGAATATTTAATTATAAAAAATAATTTGGATTTATTAAAAGATATAGGTTTTGAAATTGATGAATTTGGCATTAATACTTTCATAGTGAGATCTCATCCAACATTTATAAAAGACGAAAATCCTAAAGATGATATTTTAAAAATATTTCAAATAGTTGCCGCTAAAGAAAATTTTGACAAAGAAAAGTTTATTGATCATACTGCTGCCACTATGGCTTGCCGTATGTCTATAAAGGGAAATGACTATATAAATTTAAATGAAGCTAAATATTTACTTGACATGTTACGGAAATGTAATAATCCATTTAATTGCCCACATGGCCGCCCAACAATTATAACTTATACTAAATATGATTTAGAAAAGATGTTTAAGAGAGTGATGGATTAATGAAAAATATTATTGTAATAATGGGACCAACTGCTGTTGGAAAAACAAAGTTAAGTGTGGAATTAGCCAAAAAAATAAATGCTGAAATAATTAATGGTGATAGTATGCAAGTATATAAAGGAATGGATATTGGAACTGCTAAAATAAAACCCGAAGAAAAAGAGGGTATTTCTCACTATTTGTTTGATATTGCAGATATAGATAAAAATTATACGGTATATGATTATCAAAAGGATTGCCGTAATATAATAGATGAGATATTAAAAAGAAACAAAAAAGTCATAATAGTAGGGGGTACAGGACTTTATATAAAGGCTGCTCTTTATAATTATGAGTTTCAAGAATATGAAAAAAGTAATGAATATACTAGCCTAACAAATGAAGAAATATTACAAGAAATAAAAAAGTATACAGATAAAGTAGATATTCATATAAATAATAGAAAAAGATTAGTAAGACTTTTAAATAAATATCAAAATAGTGAAATAATTTCTAATAAAAAAGATGAACTTTTATATGATGCCATTTTTATTGGCTTAACTACAGATAGAAAAGATTTATATGCTAGAATAAATAATAGAGTTGATATTATGTTTGAAGAAGGCCTTTTAGAGGAAGTTAAGCTATTGTTAAAAAATTATAAATCATCAAAATCTTTGCAAACAGCAATAGGTTATAAAGAATTTATTCCATATTTTAATAAAGAAATTTCATTGGAAGATGTAAAAGAGCAGGTTAAAAAAAATACAAGACATTATGCAAAAAGGCAATATACATTTTTTAATAATCAATTTGATATTCACTATTTTAAAACAAATTATGATGATTTTAATATAACAGTAGAAGAAGTTTATAATTATGTAAAAAGTAAGATTTAGTATAAAAAAATAATGTATAAAAGAAGAAAGTGCTTTAAAAAAACGCAGTGATTAGTAAAATGGCTATTAATATTAGCTGTAACACTAAAGTCAAAAGTAAAATAAAAACGATAAAAAGCAATATGGTACATTTCAAAAATGAGATGTATTTTTTTGCAAAAAAAATGTATATGAATATCAGTCATTAAAGATAATGAAGTTTTTCAAATACATTACTAATTATTACTTAGTTCACTAAATACTTCAAAAGAAAAATTATGTTCATCTTTTTCTATTTCGAATAATTTATCAGTTGATATTAGAAAGAAGTCACTCTCTATTAGATTAGTACCATCTTGAGTTACGGGATCATCCCAAGTTAGATCTAAATGATACCATTTATCATCTATTTTTAAAGCGTTCCAAATATGATTATCAGAAGATACTTTATAGTTAGTTATCCCCATATCATTTAAAATAATAGCCATACTGTCAGTATATCCACCACATAATGAATAACCCTGTAGTAATGTCCCATATGCATTATCAGATTTATACTTTATAATATTATTATCGCTTCTATCTGAATCATATACTGAATTATCTATAATATAATCATGATATTTTTTTATTTGTTCAAATTGACTTAAGTTATCATTTTTAAGTTTATCTTCTATTTGTTTAATTTTTTCTTCAATCTTTTCTATATCTTCATTAGAATAGGTATGATAAGCTTTTATTGTAACTTTACCGGTATTATCGTAACTTGTTTCAATATGTTTAAAACCATTATATGGATGTACAAAATTATTAATGTTGGAAAGAGTTACTTGATCATTTGCTAAATATTTAACATCATTTATGCAACTAGTATATGAAGTTGGGCAATAAAATGTAAAGTTTGTTTTACCAGCATTTATTACTGTATAATAAATATTATATAAATCTTGGACGTTTTTAGGAGAAAAATCATCTGTATTTTGTACAAAATTAAAATTATAATTTCTATAATAATTATTTTTGGTAGAAAGAGTTACTACAGTATTAGTTTTTACAAAATATCTATTATAAACTCTTACAAAATCTTCTTTATACATATATGTAATACCAAGTAAAATACATAAAAGTCCTGTTATAAAAAATTTTTTCATAAAATCACCTTGTTAATACTAGTATACTATAAATTAAGAAATTTAACCATTTAAACTGTAAATATTATGTCTATTTTACAAAAAAAGAATAATCATTTAATGATTATTCCATATTATTTTTCATCTTTGTTAATCTGCTTTTAATACGAGCAGCTTTATTTTTGTGTACAAGACCAGAATTTTTAGCTTTATCAACTCTTTGAAGTGCAATGTTTAAGTTATTATTAACTTCATCAGCATTACCAGATTTAACACTTTTTTCAAATTTTTTGATTGCAGTTCTCATACTAGAAGTAACAAATCTATTAACAACTTCTTTCTTAGCATTACTACGAACGCGTTTTTTAGCACTAGCAATATTTGGCATTTTCTCACCTCACTTTATATATAAACAATCTAATTTTATCAAATTTTTATTTAAAATGCAAATAAAATAATAAAAATTATTCATACTAATATTAGGTGATATTTGTGAGAGAAATAGATTTAAGTAGATTTAATATGAGAACAGATTTAATAATCGATGATTTTGTTAATAAAGATATTTTGTCCAAAATAAATTATAGAAGAACAGACATTAGTAAGGACATAGTATTAGAAGAATTAGAGATAGATTCTTCATCAGCAAAGCTATGTGGCAAAATGCCAGGTATTTATAAAAATATTTCATTTAAGGATATTACAGATACAACGAATTTTAATAAAGTAAATGAAACCTTTACCAATACCTTAATATCTTTTTTTAACGATATAAATATAAAAGAAAATGATTCAGTTTTGGTAGTAGGCCTTGGAAATATAAAATCAACGCCTGATGCTTTAGGGCCAAAAACTGTTGAGAAAATAATAGTAACCCATCATATTCTAAAGTTGGGTTCATTAGAAAATGGTTATAGAGACACTTCAATCTTAATTCCAGGAGTTACTGGAACAACGGGAATTGAGACAAAGGATATAATCTCTGGTGTAAAAGAAATCGTAAATCCAGACTTCATAATTATAATAGATGCTTTAAAAACATCAAAAACTTCTAGAATTAATCAAACTATTCAAATAAGTAATAGTGGTATTTCACCTGGTAGTGGTGTAGGGAACCATAGATCACCTTTAACAAAAGATAGTTTAAATATTCCAGTAGTATCAATAGGAGTTCCAACTATAATAGATTCTGTAACTATCGTAATAGATACTCTTAACTATATTTTAAAAAAAATAAGTTATGATAAAAATAATCTTAATAATCCAAAAAATAAAATGAAAATTTCTAAAGATTACGAATATTATGAAAAAGAATTAACTGATAAAGAAAAGGAAAAAATATTAGGTTTAATTGGTACTTTAGATGATGATAATTTAAAAAGACTTTTAAATGAAGTACTAAATCCATTAGATTATAATTTTATGGTTACACCAAAGGAAATAGATTTTTTAATAGATAAAATGTCATTGTTATTAAGTGAAGGTATAAATAAAGCTTTGCATAAAATAAAGCGACAAAATTAAACATCTGCTAGTAATAAAATTTAATAAAGTAGGTGATAAGATAATATGAAAAAGAAAGCTAAATTGAAAAATAACTCTAAAACAAAAAAAAATAAAGTAAAATTATTTTTTTTAGTATTTATTTTCATCATTTTTACTACTTTAACATTTAATTATTTATTAAGTAAAAATATAAATATAAGCAATGAATTATTAATAGGATATTTATTAAAGAATTCTAATTATTCATATAATAAAGAGTATGATATAAAAGAACTAAAAAAAAATTTTTCGGTAATTGACTTAATAAATTTTAATTATTATTCTTTAAAAAAATATAATTTATCAAAGAAAACTGATAATAATACAAATTCTCCTAAGGAAGAGGTTATAAAAGAAGAAAAAGATCCTTTAATATATATTTATAATACTCATCAAACAGAAGAATATTTAGTGGAAGATATGTTTTATAGTATAAAACCTACTGTGTCTATAAATAATTATATAATGAAGGATATTTTTGAACAAAATGGTTTAAAAACTATAGTTGAAGAGAGAAATATAAAAGAAGTATTAAATTTAAATAATTGGAATTATGTAAATAGTTATAAGGCTAGTAGAATTTTTTTAGAGGATATTAAGAAAAATTATAATACATTGGAATATTATATAGATGTGCATAGAGATTCTTTATCACATGATAAAACTAGTATTACTATAGCAGATAAAAAATATGCTAAAGTTTTATTTATTATAGGTCTTGAAAATCCGAATTATCAAGCAAATTTAGCTTTTACAGAAAAAATAAATAATAAAATTAATGAACAATATAATGGTTTAAGTAAAGGAATTTATAAAAAGGCAGGAGCTGGTGTGAACGGAGTGTATAATCAAGACTTTTCTAGTCATACAATATTAATAGAAATAGGAGGACCTGAAAATAATATAGAAGAGGTTATGAATACAACTATTGCTATTTCTAATATTATAAGTGAGGTGATATCTCAAAATGAAGTATAAACATGTTGCAAGATTTGTTATTTTTTCTTTATTTTTATTATTTATAGGATTATATATAACTCAAGCATTAGGTTATTATGAATTTACTAATGCCAAAAAAACAACTCTTACAAATTTTGCTATTGAAAAATTTGAAAAAGATGTTAAGGAAGGCAAAAAACTAGATGCAAAAGATTATATAGAAGAAGAAAAGCAATATAACAATATTATTTCTAAAGCATCATTAACTATATCTAATACGATTGAAAAAACATTTGATGTGGTTATGAACACTCTATTTAATGAACTGGCGAAAGCAACAAATTAATTTTTTTCTATTGCTTTTTTTATAAGCTGGACTACTTCTTCTTTTATTTCATCTGATGCCATACTCCAAAATAAAGAGAAAAATACTCCAAGACCTGGTAATACTTCTTCATCAGTATCATTTACTGATTGAACTATAGCATCTTTTATTTCTTCAATGCTATCATTTTTAAAATTTTCAATTATATGACTTCTAATACTAATATTCATAAAATCACTCTCCTGATTATAATTTAACCAAGTTTAAAAAAAGTATACACAAAAGTTTAAATATGTTTTATAATTAAGGTGAGGTATATATATGAAAAAAAGAATTAAGTATTTAGTTATAATTTCCATCTTTTTAGGAGTTGGAGCTATTTTCACAACAACAATAATAGAAGCAAAGAAAGAAAAAGAAAAAGAAATAGTATTTGAAAAAGATAAAATTGATAAAAAATCTGTTTATTCTATTAAAAGAACAAATAATAAGTATAAGATATCTAGTGATAAATTAAAAGATAAGAAACTTGAAAATATTTTTTATGATGATGTTAATGTTTATTTATATTATGATAATGACAATAAAGCAACTCTTCTAAAATATAATATTGAAGCTAAAAAGGTAATTATTTTATATGAAGATGAAGAAAAAATTCATGGTGGTATTTCTAAAATAGGAAAGTATTATAAGATAGGGGATTCTTTTTTTGATAAAAATTTTAAAGAATTAAAAAATAGTCCTATAATTAATGAAGAAGAAATTTTATATCCAACTCTAGATAAAGTTTTATATAAAACTGATGAAGGGATATTTATTAAAGATTTAGATACAGAAGCATCATCAGAAATGATTGCAAATACTGATTCTGAAAGTTATGATATATATAGCATAAGCAATGATGGAAAAAATGTTTTGCTAATAAAAAATACAAATAATAAAAGTGAAATAGTAGTTGTAAATAATAATAATGAAGTAATTAATACTTTCCCTTATAAACAAAGTAATGATATTAAAAGCTCATATTATTTATTAAATGGTGGATTATATTTATTGGAAAAAAAGGAAGAAACAGATAAAAAATCTTATGTTATTTATGATGTTACAACAAAAGATGCTATATATAAATCATCAGATAAATATGAAGATTATATTTTTGATAATACAAAATTCATTTGTAATGATAAAAATGGAAATATAAAATTAGTTGATTATGTAACAAATGAAGAGAAAACGCTTTTAAATAAAAATGATATGCATATTAATAAGTTTATTTTATCTAGTGATAATTATTCTGTTGTTGTAAATCTAATGGATGATGATTTTACTTTTTATATTTTTTATTTATAGTGTAGTTTGGTGGCAAAATGAAATTAATAATTGATAATAGTGAATATGAAATAATAATAGAAAAGAAGCCCAAAAACAGAAATACTTATATAAGAGTAAAGAATGATTTAAAAATATATATAACTACTAATTTATTTGCAACAGAAAATTATTTAAAAAAATTAATAGAACAAAATTATTCTTCTATAGTAAAAATGATAGAAAAAGAGAAAATAAAAATAAATAATGATAGTGGTTTTCGTTATTTAGGAGAAATTTATGATATAGTATACACTGAGTATTGTGATATATCTTTTGGAAATAGAAAAGTATTTATGAATAAAAATTTTGATTTAGATAAATGGTATAAGAAAAGAGCTCAATTAATATTTAGAGAACATTTAGATAATATTTATAATAAATTTTCTAAAAAAATACCATATCCTGGTTTGAGGATTAGAAAAATGACCTCTAGATGGGGAGTATGTAATACTAAAACAAAAGTAATTACATTAAATTTAGAGTTAATAAAGAGAAATTTAATATACTTAGACTATGTGATAATTCATGAACTTTCTCATTTAATACATCCTAATCATTCCAAAAAATTTTGGGCTTTAGTAGAAGAAAATTGTATTAATTATAAACAAATAAAAAAAGAAATGAAAGAATTTTAAGCTTTATTTCTTTTTTTATATTTTTCTTTAAAGAAATATTTATATTATTAAACTTACTACTTGGAATTATAAATATATAGATATCCTTATTTGTTTGTTGATATTGTTCCATTAATATTAATGGATTATTGATATTATACTTATTTTTCTCTATATCTATATTGTCTAAAATATATCATAAATATTAAAAATATGATATACTTCATTATGAGGGGATATTATGTTAATAACAAGTTTAGAAAATAAGCGAGTAAAAAAATATATTAAATTAAAAGAAAAGAAATACCGTGATTATTATAATGAATTTATAATAGAAGGTGAACATCTAGTTTTAGAAGCTTATAAAAGAGGGATGATTGAAGAGCTTATTCTTTTAGAAAATGAAAAATGTAATTTAGAATTTGATAATATTGTATATTTACCATTAGAAATAATTAAAAAAGTATCAACTGTAGAATCTCCTAGTAAAATATTAGCACTTTGTCGAAAAATAGAAGATAAAAATAAATTGGGTGAAAAAATTTTATTGTTAGATAATATTCAGGATCCTGGTAATTTAGGAACAATTATTAGAAGTGCTGTTGCTTTTAATATTGATTCTGTTGTTTTATCTGAAGATTGTGTTGATTTGTATAATTCTAAAACAATCAGAGCAACGCAAGGTATGATCTTTAGTGTTGATATTTTTAGAGGGAATTTATTAGAAATAATAAAAGATATAAAAAAGAAAAATATTAAGGTTTATACAACAGATGTTGATGATGGAATAGATGTTAGAAGTTTATCAAAAGAAGAGAAAAATAAATATGCTCTTGTAATAGGTAATGAAGGAAATGGGGTTAGAGCTGAAGTAAACTTGTTATGTGATAAAAGACTATATATTAGCATGAATAATAATGTGGAAAGTTTAAATGCTGCTGTTGCCTCATCCATTCTTTTATATGAATTTGGAAGGTGATATAATGGATAAGGTATATATAGGTAAGATTGTTTCTACTCATGGATTAAAAGGAGAAGTGAAAATAATTTCTGATTTTCCCTTTAAAGATAAAGCTTTTGCTATTAATAATATTTTAATAATTGATAACCAAAAATATAAAATAAGAACTTATAGACATCATAAAATATATGATATGGTAACACTTGGTGAATATAATAGTATTAATGATGTAGAATTTTTATTAAAGAAGAAAGTATATATTAATAAAACTGATTTATTATTATCAGATGATGAAATTTTAGATAGTGATTTATTAGAGTTTAAGGTAATTATAAATAACAATATTTTAGGGCAGATATTTGAAATATTTAAAGCAAGTCCTACAAATAAAGTACTAAGAATAAAATATAACGATAAAATAGGTCTTATTCCTCTTAATAATGTAAATATTAAAATAGATAAAAAAAACAAAACTGTATATATAAATGAGGAAGATATGGTGATATTATGAAAATAGATATATTGACAATTTTTCCTAATATGTTTACTAATATTTTTACCGAGTCAATAATTAGTAGTGCTCAGAAAAAAGGGATTGTAGAAATAAATATTCATGATTTTAGAAAATTTTCAAATGATCCACATCATAAAGTTGATTTCCCTCCTTTTGGTGGCGGAAGAGGGATGGTATTAACTCCTCAACCTATATTTGATTGTGTTTTATCTTTGAAAAAAGAAGATAGCTATGTTATACTATTAACACCGGATGGGATACAGTATAAACAAAAAATGGCATATGATCTTAGTAAAAAAAAGCATTTAATATTGATTTGTGGTCATTATGAGGGCTTTGATGAGAGAATTAGAACATTAGCAGATTTAGAATTATCAATTGGTGATTATGTTTTAACTGGTGGAGAATATGCTGCAATGGTAGTTGCAGATTCTATAATTAGATTATTGCCAGGTGTTATTAAAGAAGAATCTCATCTAAACGATTCTTTTAATAACAATTTATTAGATTATCCTGAATATACTAAACCAAGAGTATATAATAATATGGAAGTACCAGAAGTATTATTAAGTGGTGATCATAAAAAAATCGCCGAATATAGATTAAATGAAAGTATAAAAAGAACTAAGGAGAGAAGACCTGATTTATTGGATAGGTAGGTGGTAATATGAGTTTTGTTATAAATAAAAAACAAATATTGAAAAATAAAGAAATAAGTGGGGTTATACTAATAAATGGGTACCATTTACCATCTAGAAATCATAATTTTATAATAGAAGATGAAATAATTACTAATATAAATATTACTAATAAGAAATTAGCTCATAAGTTTGTATTTAGAGCAGCGAATAAAAAATATAATAAATTACTTAATTATCTAACGGAGTTATTTATAAATGATGATGATGGAGATTCTTCAATGTCTGAGGTATTAAATCAAATAGAAAAATTTCGCGAAGAGGTAAAAAGAAAATATAGAAAATATTTAAAGCAAAAGGAATTAGAAGAGATGGCCACAAAGTTAAAATTTTTGCAAAATGAGGCCAAAACAAAGAAACTAGAACTATATTATCAAATTAAAGAAGAAAAAAGTAATTATCATTCTAGATAATTAAAACTCAAATGAAAAGTTAAATTTCAGAAAATAGGCTCAAGTAGAATTTGTAAGACTAAATTGGTATAAATAGTAA
>CANQWY010000030.1 GCA_947627675.1 uncultured Bacilli bacterium | reverse complement strand
AATAATCTAACACTTTTTATTTTGCAAGAATTTTATTTATAACTAGAGACTTTTCGTCAGAAATTTGGTACAATAATTAAGGAGGGCTATTTATGAATAAGATTGTAATTAAAACAACTATAGGGTTTTTATCACTTGGCTTGATAGTAGTAGGAGCTCAAAATTTTAACAATTACCATATTAAACAGGATAGTCAATTAAATTACGTTGGTAAAAAGGCTCAAAATAGTTCTAGCGGAACAAAAGTATCCCAAGTAAAGAAACAAGCAGAAGAAAATGTAAGTGTTGATGAAAAAGAATTAAGCGAAGCTAAAGAGGTTCAAGAAAAAGCTGAAAAAGAAGTTAAAAAAGCTGAAGAGGCGATTAGTAAAGCATCTAAAGTAAAAGAAAAAGCTTTAGTTGACTTGCAAAATGCGAAAACAACAGAAGAAAAGAAAGCAGCACAAGCTAAAATAGAGGAAGCAACTAAGGAGATAAATCAAGCACAAGAAGCGAAGAAATCTGCTGAAAAGAAAGTTGAAGAAGCAGCTAAGACAGTAGAACAAAAATCACAAAATAAACAAAAACAAACAGTTTCAAATACAACATCTCAATCTAATTCAACTGCAACAAATAATAATACGCAATCTACAACTAATAAAAATAAATCTACTACACAAAATAACACAACAACAAATCAAAAAGAAACTGAATCTGAACAAGGACCTAAATTTGACCTTAGTAAATATGAAGAAATTCAGAAACAAATAAATGAGCAAATAGAACAAGAAAAAAAGAGAATGGAAGAAGAAGCACAGAAAAAAACAGTTAATTTTCATTTCTATACTACGACAAAAACATTAACTGTAAGATGCAATGATGAATCTTGTGGCGAAGGAAAACAAGGATATATTTGGTTTGTTGAATTTGAATGTGATTTGAATAAATGTGAAGGATTTGATGCTCCTGGAACAGGCTTGAAAAAGGGAGATGTATTTATAGGAAGACGTGGTGATATTACTGAATATACAATGGAACCTCCAGCTGCAAAGTATGGATATAAGTTTGTTGCATGGGAATTGATTTCTGCAAATAAAAATAGAATCACTATAAATGGTGATGAAGGTCTTCAAATCGCTAAATATGTTGCTGTTTATGAAAAGATTTAATTATTATATTTGTATTTATAAAAAAATTTCTTATTAATGTAAGAAATTTTTTTGATGTTAAAGTAAATTTGCAAAAATGGAAAAATAAATATCTATCAGTTTAACTGGTAGATATTTATCATTAACTAAAAAAAATATTCATAAATTTAAAGAGGAGGGATTATATGAATAAAGGCGAGGAATTAGTTATCTGTGTTTATGATGATAAGGCACCAACAATTAATGAAAAAATAATAGAAGCATTTGAAAGATATTTGAAGTCAACACTTAAAAATACTAAATATTAATTGTAGTTAATTCTTAGAAAAGAGGGATTACATGATAGACTATTTAGTTGGTAAAACATATAAAGCAGGAGCTTATTTAAGACTTTCAGTCGAAGATGATAATAAAAAAGATGAAAGTATAAGTATTAAAAACCAAAGAGCTTTTATAAAAGATTTTGCTTTAAAAAACAATATTGAAATATATGATTATTATGTTGATGATGGCTATTCTGGAGGTAATTTTGATAGACCAGCATTTAAAAAATTAATAAATGATATAGAAAAAGGAATAATTAATTGTGTAATTACAAAAGATATGTCAAGATTAGGTAGAGAGTTTATTGAAACAGGTAATTATGTATTTAAGTATTTTCCAGAACATGATATTAGATATATTGCTATTTTGGAAAATTATGATACTTTAAAACCAAATGGAGTAGAAGATATAATTCCCTTTAAAGCAGTTATTAATGATATGTATTTAAAAGATATATCAAAAAAAATTAAAAGTGTTAGACATGAAATGATGAAAAAAGGTGAATTTGTAGGTAGTACAGTGCCTTTTGGTTATAAAAGATCAGAAGAAAATAGTAAATTACTTATGGTAGATAATTATGCTGCACAAATAGTGCAGAGAATTTTTGAATTAAAAGACAGTGGCCAAACAGAAAATATGATAGCGAGAATATTAACTAATGAAGGCATTCTTCCACCAGATGTTTATAGAGGAAAGAAAATGAAAAAAGTTTCTATAACTACTAATTTATGGAAAGCCTCTTCTATTAAGCATATCTTAAAAAATGAAGCTTATATTGGAATATTAATTCAAGGTAAATATGAAAGAGTTAGTTTAAAATCCAAAAAGAAGAAATTATTACCAAAAAGTAAGTGGATAATAAAAAAAGGAGTATTACCCCAAATTATTACTAATGAACTTTTTGAAAGAGTAAATACATCTAAAAGAAAAAATGATATTAGATATAGGCAATATGATTATTTATTAAAAGGTTTAGTTATTTGTGCTGATTGTGGAAAAACAATGCTGGTCAGAAGAGTAAAAAGGCAAACTAACCATTCTATCATTAATCCTATATACTGTTGTAGAACTTATGCAAAATATAGAAATCATGTATGTTCTATGCATTATTATAAAGAAGAAGATTTAAATGAATTAGTTTTAAATAAATTAAGAAATATTTTATTAAAATATACTAATAATAAGTTATTAGAACAAAAATATGAAATGCTTTTAAGTAATTTAAATATTTTAAAAGAATATCAGAGATCATTAAATAATTTAAAAACGAAAATAATTACTATCGATAAAGCTCTTAGTGATTTATATAAAGATAGAGCTAATAATGTTATTTCTAATAATGAATTTATGGTAATTAAAAAAGATTTACAAAAAGATAAAAAAATAAGTGAAAGAAAAACTTTAGAATTAGAGGAATTAGTTAGTGAAACTAAGAATTTATTTACTGATGATAAAATAAAAAGAAAATATATTAATGATTTTTTAAAAGTAAAAGATTATAATAAAGAAATATTAAAAATATTTATTGATAAAATAGAGGTAGCTAATGATAAGTCTATTAAAATATTTTTTAATTTTAATTTAAATGGAGTTAGTTATGGATAAGCAATTAACTGTTGCTTATGTGAGATTATCTAGAGAGGATCTTGTTAAAGAAAATGAATATTCAAATAGTATTTATAATCAATTAGAGCTGATAAAGTCATATGCTAAAGCAAGAGGATTATTTATAGATAAGGAATATATTGATGATGGATATTCAGGAATAAATTTTGAAAGACCAGCATTTGAAAAATTAAAAGAAGATATTAATAAAGGATTAATTAGGATCGTAATTACAAAAGATATATCTAGATTGGGGAGAAATTTTTTAGAAACAGCATATTATATTAGTCAATATTTCCCAGAAAATAATATTAGATATATTGCGATTAATGATCAATTAGATAGTAATAATATAACAGATACTTCACAACAAATAATGTTAGATATTCGCTCTTTTATTAATGATAGATATGTTAAGGATATTTCAATAAAAAGAAGACAAGTAGCTAGAATGAAAACAGAAGAAGGACAATATATTGGAGCAATTGCCCCTTATGGTTATAAAATAAAAAAAATAAAAGATAAAAGGACATTAGAAATTGATAAAGAAGCTGCTAGAATAGTAAAAAGAATTTTTATTGAAATAGCAGAGGGTAAAACAAGAAAAGAAGTGGCAGAGGGTTTAAATAATGATAAAATTATATCTCCTATAGTCTATATGAATATGACTCCTAGTAAAAATAAAAAATATTATTATGATTGGTCAGATAAAATTATTTATAAAATATTAAAAAATAAAACTTATACTGGAAGAATTGTTAAAAGAAAGTCATTAAAAGCAGACTATCATCAAAAAAAAAGAAAAGGAATACCTATTAGTGAAAGAGAGACAATAGATAGTTGTCATCCAATTATTATAAGTGATGAATTATTTAATATAGCTAATAGTAGATTAAAAACTATTAAAAAAAGAGAAAAAAATAGTTATAGAGGATTATTTAATGGATTAGTTATTTGTGGTGTTTGTGGTAAAATTATGAAGCCTTGTAGAATTCAAAAAAAAGATAGAGTACAATACTATTTTGAATGTACTAGAGTAGTTGCTAGAAAACGTTGTAAAAGTAGAATGATTGCTGATTCGAAATTAGAAATAATAGTTATTAAAAAATTAAAAGATATTATTAATTATTATTTAGATGAAGAAAAAATAATTACTAGAGTAGTTAAAGATTTAATAAAAGAAGAAAGACCTAATTTAAAAATTAATAACTTAAAAGATAATCTTCAACTTTGTAATACTAATATTAGAAATTTATATTTAAAAAAAACGACAGGAGATATAACACTAACTGAATTTATTAAAAGAAAAGAAAAAGAAATAAAATTAAAAGAACATACAGAAAAGTTATTAAAAGAAATAATTCAAACTAAAAATAAAGAAATAAGAAAAGAACAATTATTAGAAAAATATCATGAGTTTCTTAGTAATAATTTATGGATAGGTGATAATATTAAAGATTTAATAAAACATATTGTAATATATAAAGATAAGACAATAAAATTATCTTTTAAATTTAGTATAATATAAAGAATATTTAATATTATTTAAAAAAGGTAGTTTTCATTATGATTTTGATAAGAATACTAAATTACTTAATTATTGAAAAAGAATTATTTTGAGAAATATAAATATATATTAGAAAGTTATTTGTTTCTATTATGATAGTTAATTGAATAAGATATAGTGTAGATAGGAGGTCTAATTATTGAAAAAATTATTATTTGTTGGAATTTTGTTCTTTTGTTTTTTTATTCCATCAGTTAGTGCATTAACTAAATGGGAATATAATAGTTGGCAAGCTAATGATGGGTATGGTAAAAAGAAGCAAGTAACATCTAATATTACTAATTTAAAGGGTGAAGATGTTGAAGTTGGCGGAATGAAATATGGTCCGTTTAATAAGACTAGTACAGCTAAATTAAATGATGGTATTGTTGAAGAAGTTTATGTTGGTCTTAATAAAGAAAATTATAATAATGGCGATTTATTTGAGATGTCTATTGCTTTAAATAATACAGCTAGTAAATATTTAACTGAGGCCGTTGTGATGACTCAAAAGAGTGGGGATAATTTTGTACTTACTGCTAATTGGGCAAAGAGTTTTAAAGCAACTATTACAGAGAATGGAGTATATACGTATAAATGGAATTTCAAAACATCTGTTGAAGGGAAAATTTTAGTTAAGTTTACGATATTAAATTATAATGAAGAGATAGATACAACAGGATTTATTGCGCTTGATAAAGATGCTAAGGATGCTACCAATGTGAGATATCTTTGGGCATGTAATATAAAGGCTCCATATGGAGTAGATATTTATACTGAATTACCTGTTTTAGAAAGCGAAAATCCAAATACTGCTGATAATATATTTTTTTATGTGCTAATGTTATTTTTAAGTTTAGGAAGTGTTAGTTATTTAGCAAAAATCAGCAGATGCTGATAATGATTATCTACAAAGATGTATTAAATTTTATAGTGATTTAAAGGTAGAAGCATATGGACTTAATTTAAAAGAAGATGAGATTGAAGATTCTATTATTCAAAATTTAAATTTGTATAAACCTAATATTGTTGTTATAACAGGACATGATGCATACTTTAAAAATAAAAATGAAAAGTATCAGAATAGTGATTTTTTTATTAAAGCGGTATTAAAAGCTAGAGAATATGAGCAAAGCCAAGATAAATTGATAATTATAGCGGGGGCTTGCCAATCTAATTATGAAGAATTGATAAAGGCTGGTGCTAATTTTGCATCAAGTCCGAAAAGAGTTAACATTCATGCATTAGATCCTGCAATTGTTGCATCTAGTATTGCTTTTGCTCCTAGAAATAAGGAAATAGATTTGATTCCTTTGCTTGAAAAAACAAAATATGGTACTGATGGAATGGGAGGCATTATTACAAATGGTACAATGTATGTGGGGTTTCCACGATGAATATTGATATAATAAGAAGCAAGATAGAAAATATTAAAGGTAAAAAATATAGTTTTAGATTCAATGGTAATAGAAATCAGGTAGAAGAATTTAATGGTATTATTACAAATACTTATCCATCTATTTTTGTAATTCATAGTAGTGAGGATAAGGTGAGAACATTTTCATATAATGATATAATTACTTCTAGTTTAGAAATTATGGATGTAAAAAATGGTTAAATATGGTATAAAAATGTAAAATATATTGCAATTTTTAATTTTATAATATAGAATATAATCATAAAGTATATATGCTTTATAAGGAGGATACAAAATGAAAATTACATCTGTAAAAGTACGTAAGATTGAAAAAGAAGGATCTCGTATGAAAGGTATAGCATCAGTTGTCATTGATGACTGCTTTGCTGTTAAAGATATTCGTATTATTGAAGGTGAAAAAGGATTATTTATAGCAATGCCAAGCCGTAAATATCCTAGTGGTGAGTATCGCGATGTAGCACATCCAATTAATGCTGATACTAGAGCTATGTTTGAAGAAGCAATAATTGAAGAATATAATAACACTGATGATGTTTCTGAAAATGAGGAAGAATAATCTTCTTCTTTTTTTTGATAAAAAATTATGTATATAATAAAAAAGAAAAAAATAAAACATCAAAATAAGTATTATTATCAGTACTTGGAGTAGCAATTTTGATTGTTGCTGTTGTAGGTATTTCATTCGCTGCTTTTACTTATACTCAAGCTGGTGAAAGAGAGAATATTATTTCTACTGGTACTATTACAATGACTTATACAGAGGGTCAGAATGGTATAAATATTGAAAATGCTATTCCTATGACTGAGGATCAAGGTAAAGTGTTAAAAGATGACAAAGAGACATTTGATTTTACTGTTTCTGCCACTATAACAGGTAAAACTGTTATTAATTATGATGTTGTTGCTGTTAAAGACTCCTCAAGTACAATAGATGATAAATATATCAGGTTATATTTAGAAAAAGGAGAAGTTTCAGGTAATTATGATAGTAATGTAGTATTTGGTCCTAGTCCATTTGAAGCTACTACTGAACCAAAATACGGAGCAGAGGGAGAAACAATGAAACTTACTTCAGGAACATTTGATAATATGAGTAATGGTGGTGCTCGAAATGAATTTAATGCATATTATCGCTTAAGAATGTGGGTAGATCAATCTTATGAACTAACTGGAGAATCTAAAACATATAGTGTTAAAGTTAACGTCTATGGTAAAGGTCAAGATTAAGATTAAATTAAGGAGAGCGTTAGCTCTTTTTAATTTTTAGATACAATGGTATAAAAATAAAGTACTTGAAAATAAAAAATAGATGATGTAAAATTTAGATATAAAATAGAAGGAGAAAGAAAATGGAAAAAAGAAAAGATATATTGTTAGTAATACCCCTAATACTAACAATAGTTCTAATGGGGGGGGGGTTACTTACGCCAAATATAGTAAGAGTATAGAAACAAGAAAAGAAATAACAATAAAAACAGGGACAAGGTATATAGGAATATATGGAGTAAATGGATCAGATAAAGAAAATATAGAATTAAATAAAGAATATACATTCACAATAGAAAATAGAGGAATAGAAGATGCAAGTTATAGACTGTATATTGAAGATATAGAAGATGTTAATATAAGTTATAGTTACACAAAGAACGGAATAACAACAACTGGAACGTTAGCAAGTAAAACAATAGAAGAAGCGAACTTAAAAGTAGGAGAAAAAGTACAAATAACAATAACATTTACAGGGACAGGAAGTTATAAAGGGAAACTAAAAGTAGAAACAAAAGACTATTATAACAATGAGCCCAATGCACCAGAGTTAGTAGGAGACATGATCCCGGTAGTTTGGAATGGAAGTTCAAAACAATGGCAAAAAGCAGATGCGAAAAATACAAATAATAGCTGGTATAACTATGATAAACAAATGTGGGCCAATACAGTAACAATAAAAGATACAAATAAAAGAGCAGAATATAAAAATGCAGCAGTAGGAACAATAATAGATTTAAATGATGTAAATTTAATGTTAGTATGGATCCCAAGATACTCATATACATTAAGAGATCAATATGGCTATCAAATAGAAGGAGCATCAACCCCAAGCATTAATACCCCCGGAGCCTTTGATATCAAATTTGTAAGAACAAGCACGACCGAAATGGGAAGCGGAAAATATAGTGGAGAAGAACCAACAGGCTATTTTACACCCTCATCATTTTGTTGGGGTAACAGTTGTGATGATGAGAAAACAAGAAATAATGCAGAAAATACAGAATTACCCGGAATCTGGATAAGTAAGTTTGAGTTAACCGGAACAATAGATGCAATAACCTCAGTACCTAATCAAACAAGCATAAGAAGTCAAAATACTTCATCACTCTTTAATGCTATAAAGAATCAAATGAATGGAGAATCTGGGACAACCAACTATGGTTTAGGTGGGAATTATGATAGCCATATGATAAAGAATACAGAATGGGGAGCCATGGCATACTTAAGCCAAAGTAAATATGGAAAATATGGCAATTCAAGTTATATAGGAGCAAGTAAAGAGATTTATATAAATAATTATAGTGGCTTCCAAACAGGCTGTAGTGGAGGAAGTCCAAGTGCTAGTCAAAGTTCTAGTTGTCAATATACATATGATATAGAGACAAATGGAACCGGAGCCTCAACTACAGGAACAATATATGGAATATATGATACAGTAGGAGGAGCATGGGACAGAGCCATGGGGAACTTCAATAATATTGTATCTCAGTCAGGTTTTAGTACTAGTACTATGCCAGATGCAAAATATTATAATAAATACACAGGAACAACAGGAATCAAAGGCGATGCCACAAATACTGATGGGGCGAATGGCTTTTATGGAGATGCTCAAAACTTTGTAAATTCTACCTACCCTTGGGTAAGTCGCGGCGGTTACTATAGCGGTGGTGTTGTCATGGGCGTTTTCTACTTCTCCTGCGATAGTGGTAATCACTACGGCATTGGTTCACGCCTTGTTCTTGCTGCCTGGTAGATATAAAATTTGAGGATACACAACATTAAGTATAAATAGTGTTAATAATAAAAAAAGTTATAACATATTTTATACTTTTTTTATGTCTATTTTATTTTTTACATTCATATATTTATAAGGGAGGAATATAAATGGACAAGATAGATGGAAATAGTGCTTATAATCATACAATCACTTTAGTTGAACGAAAGTCATTAATGACTAGTGGTGTTAAAAAAATAGAAAACTTTGATGATACACAATTTTTAATGGATACAGTAATGGGTTTTTTACTAGTAAAAGGCGAAGGATTAGAATTAGTTAAACTTGATACTATACAAGGAAATGTATCAATAAAAGGATTAATTAAAAGCATGTCATATTTAGATGAAGATGTTAAAAAAGAAAAGGAAAGTAGTTTATTTAATAGGTTATTTAGATGATTAATTTAAAATTACAAATATACTCAATTATATATACTTTTATATATGGAGGCTTTTGTGCTTTACTTGTTAATTTATTTTATAAAATATTATTTTATAGAAAATATTATTTTAAATTAATTAGTAACTTTTTATTTGTAATTATTATGACTATTTTATATTTTTTTATTTTAAAAATTATAAATTATGGTTATATTCATATTTATTTTTTACTTGTATTTAGTTTAGGATTTTTTATGTTTTTCTCATTTTTTAAAAGAAAATTACGTAAATAAGTGTAAAATTTTCTTTTATTTTTTTTTTAATATTGTTAATTTCTTACATTTATTCTATAATTTATATACAATAGAAAGGATAATGGAAGATGGCTAGTGTAAAAAAAATTAAAAAAGCAAGATCAAAAAGATTTAAAAGATTATTTTTACTTGGTAGTTTTTCTGTTATTGTTATTGGTTTAACTACGTATACAACTTTGAAATATTGGATGGAAATTTATAGTAAATATAAAGAAAACAAACAACTTAGTGTAGAGTTAAAAAAATTAAAAAAGAAGGAAGCAGCATTAAAAGTTGATATTGGAAAAATGCAAGATAGTGATTATATTGCAAGATATGCTCGAGAAAAATATTTATATAGTAAAGATGGTGAGTTTATTTTAAGTATAAAATAAAATTTTATGATTAATATTTATTTATTAATGATATTAATTCTTTTTTTGTTTTATTAGTAAAAAATATTTTTAGTAGTTTTTATTATAATTTTAGGTTATAATATTTTCTGGGATTATTCCCTTCTTCATAAATATTAGTGTGCAAACTTTATTTTTAAAATTAATTTGTTATAGATACATATAATTAAGTGAAAGAAAAGTGATGTTATGAAAAAAGAAGCTATTGATATTAAAATTGATGATTTTTTTGATTTTCGAAATAATGATATAATTATAGTAGGATGTTCAGCAGGACCTGATTCTATGGCTCTTATAGATATGCTTCTAAAAATAAGAAATAAATACTCATTAAAAATTGTATGTAGTCATGTTAATCACAATGTTAGAAATGAAAGCATAGAGGAAGCTTTATATGTTGAAAATTATTGTAAGGAAAATAAAATAATATATGAACACATGACAATTGAAAAATATGGTGATGATAATTTTGAAAATGAGGCTAGAAATATTCGATATCACTTTTTTGAAGAGCTTGTTTACAAATATAATGCTAATTATTTAATGACTGCTCATCATGGTGATGATCTAATTGAAACAATTTTAATGAGAATCGTTAGAGGTTCTAATCTTAATGGTTATTCTGGTTTTAAAAAAGAAGTAGATATGGGCTCGTATAAGTTAGTAAGACCATTGATTCATTTTACTAAAGAAGAACTTATTGAATATGATAAAAAAAATCATATTAAATATTTTATTGATTCTAGTAATAATAGTAGTCTATATACAAGAAATAGATATAGAAAATTTGTTCTTCCATTCTTAAAAAAAGAAGATATTAATGTACATAAAAAATTTTTAAAATTTAGTCAGTTATTACAAGATGTAAATAAGTTTGTTTGTAAAGAAAGAAATAAAGCTTTTAATAAAATATTTAATAATGGAAAAGTAGATATTTCTAAATATTTAGAATTAGATGAATTTTTACAAAAAGAAGTATTATATTATTTAATGGAAGAGTTTTATCAAGATGATCTAATACTTATTAATGATAAGCATATAGATTTAATATATAATATGATTATAAGTACTAAATCAAATAGTACTATCAATTTACCAAATGATGTAGAAGCAGTTAGAAGTTATAATTATTTTTTCTTAAGAAAAGTTATGGATGAAGTTACGGAATATGAAATAGAAATTAATGACTCTGTTAGACTTCCTAATGGTCATTCAATAAAAAAAGTAAAACAAAGTGATGATATTAGTAATTATACTTGTAGACTTTCTAGTTTAGATATTGTACTGCCTCTTACTGTTAGAACAAGAAAGTTTGGAGATAAAATAACTTTAAAGGGCATTGGTGGTACAAAAAAAGTAAAAGATATCTTTATAAATGAAAAGATAAATGTAGCAGATAGAGATGAGTGGCCCATTGTTTTAGATGCTCTTAATAGAATAGTATGGATACCTGGATTAAAAAAAAGTAAATTTGATAAGAAAAAAAATGAATTTTATGATATAATATTGAAATATCGTTAGGGAGGAATTTTATGAATAATAATATTGATAAAAAAATAATAAAAAAAGGAATGTTACCTTATTTATTTTTAATTTTAATTATGCTGGGAGTTATTTATCTTGCTAATTACTTCAATAATACTATAAATGTTTTAACATATAATGAATTTATGTCTTATTTAGAAGATGGTAAAGTTGAAGAAGTGGAAGTAACTCCAAGGGATAGAGCTAAAACTTATGAACTTAGAGGAAAGATTGATGGATATTCTGATAATGAATCTTTCTTTGTAAGAGTTCCATTAAGTGATGAAGTTATGAAACAATTAGTTGATTCGTCATCAAAAAATGATTTTAAATTTACTACTGTTGCTGATCCTGAATCTAGTTCTTTATTATTAATTTTATCTGACTTGCTTCCTATTGTTTTATTAGTAGGAGTTGGAATGTTTTTCTTAAATAAACAAATGGTTGGTAATAAAAGTTCTATGGATTTTGGAAGAAGTCGTGCTAAATTATCAACTGATAAAAATAAAGTTACATTTAAGGATGTTGCAGGACTAACTGAAGAAAAAGAAGAAGTTAGAGAATTAATTGACTTTTTAAAGAATCCTAAAAAATTTCAAAAATTAGGTGCTAGAATTCCTAAAGGAGTTTTATTAATGGGTCCTCCAGGAACAGGTAAAACATTACTAGCTCGAGCAGTTGCCGGAGAAGCTAACGTTCCATTTTATTATATAAGTGGTTCTGATTTTGTAGAGTTATTTGTTGGTATAGGTGCTAGTCGTGTACGTGATATGTTTCAACAAGCTAAAAGAAATGCTCCTTGCTTAATATTTATTGATGAAATTGATGCTGTTGGACGCCAAAGAGGAACAGGATTAGGTGGTGGACATGATGAAAGAGAACAAACACTTAATCAATTACTAACAGAAATGGATGGATTTGGTGAAAATTCTGGTATTATAATTATTGCTGCTACTAATAGACCCGATGTATTAGATCCAGCTTTACTTCGTCCAGGAAGATTTGATAGACAAGTAACAGTAAGTCTGCCTGATATTAATGGTAGAAAAGAAATCTTAAGAGTTCATTCAAAAAATAAAACTTTAGCTAGTGGTGTTACTCTTGAAAATTTAGCTAAAAGAACTCCGGGATTTAGTGGAGCAGATCTTGAAAACTTACTTAATGAAGCTGCTTTACTTGCTGTTAGACGTAATAAAAGTGAGATTACTATGAGTGAAGTTGATGAGGCTACAGATAGAGTATTGATGGGACCTGCTAAAGTTAGTCGTAAATATAGCGAAAAAGATCGCAAACTTGTTGCATATCATGAAGCAGGCCATGCAGTTATTGGTTTAAAACTAGCAAATGCTAGTGATGTTCAAAAGGTTACTATAATCCCACGTGGTTCTGCTGGCGGATATAATATGATGGTTCCTAGTGAAGAAAAACTATGTTCTACTAAATCAGATTTACTTGAACAAGTAACAGGTTTACTTGGTGGTAGAGTATCAGAAGAAATAGTATTTAAAGAAGTTACAACAGGAGCAGAAAATGATTTTAGTAAAGCTACTAAAATAGTTCGTGCAATGGTATGCGAATATGGAATGAGTGATCTTGGACCTATGCAATTAGAACAACAAGAAGGCGCTGCCTTCTTAGGAAGAGACTATAATAAAACTCGTAATTTTTCAGAAAACGTTGCTCAAGAAATCGATACTGAAATGCGAAAAATAATAAATGATTGTTATGAAAATGCCAAAAAGATTATTAAAGAAAATAGAGATTTACTTAATTTAATCGCAGAAACATTATTAGAATATGAAACATTAACAAAAGAGCAGATAGACTATTTAGTAGAAAATCATCATATGCCAGAAGAAGAAAAAGATAACTTAGATAGTATGTCATTAACTTCTTTAAGAGAATTAGCAAAAGAAAAAAACATTAAAAATTATTCAAAATTAAATAAAGCTCAAATTATTGATGAACTTGAAAAGTTAGATAATGAAGATTAATCTAGCTTTTTTCTTTTGTTTATGTTATATTATTGCTAGTTTTTTAACTCTAAAAGAAAAGAAGTGACATACATGTATGATATTAGAAAAATACTTTGTTGTTTTGATAAACATTCAGATCAAATAGGTAATGATAAAAATATCCTAGAAGGCGAAATTTTAATAGAACAAGATGGATGGTTTGAAGGGATAATTTTTGAACAAAATAGTAATTATAATAAAGGACAATTTATTTTTGGAGTCTATATTGAAAATAAAGTAATTTATTTTTATAAAATTAGCCCAATTAATATAGATAATTCTCTTAAATTTTATGTAAATTCATATAATGATACATACCTTGGTAATTTTTCGATAGTTACAAATATAGGAGAGAGTATTGCAGGTAATTGTAGTATTAAGATAAATAAATTAGAAAAAGAAAAGGAAATAGATATTAAAAACAATATAGATTTTATAAAAGTATTACTTAGCTATAATGAAAGTATAGATCTTTATAAAAATTCTTTACAGTCTAGAATGAGCATTATAAGTACTGTTTTAAATAATTATGAAAGCAATTCTAATAATAAATTAGAACATATTGATAGACAAGAAGATATTAAAAAAATGATAAAAAATTAAGGAGATCAGTCCATAAAATGGCTGTAATAATATAGAAACAAATCTACAGTGCAATTTTTATTAAATTGTATGATAAAAAAATATTAAATAGAAAGGGATCAATCAATAAGAAATTAATTAATATTTCTATAAGATTGATTATATGAGTAGTAATATGAGTTTAAAAAATAGTAATATAAAGTTTGATAAAAAGGAAGAATTAATGAAACTAAAAAAAGAAGCAGGAGAATTTAAAAAATTTATTTCTAGAGGAAATGTTGTTGACATGGCAGTTGGTGTTATTATAGGAGGTGCTTTTGGCAAAATCGTTACTAGTTTAGTTAATGATGTTTTGATGCCCTTAATAGGTATAATATTAGGAGGTCTTGATTTTACGAATTTAAGTTTTAAAGTGGAAAATGCTAATATTAAATATGGTAATTTTATTCAAAGTATAGTTGATTTTTTAATAGTAGCATTTTGTGTATTTCTAATGATTAAATTATTTGAAAAATTTAAGAGTAAAGAAAAGGAACAACCAGAAAAGAAAAGTGATGAAGTTCTATTATTGGAAGAAATAAGAGATTTATTAAAAAAACAAAGTTGATTATTTGATATTTATTTAATTTAAGGATGATGATAATGAGTTTTAAAATTGGCAATATTGAGATAAAAAATAATGTTGTTTTAGCACCTATGGCTGGTATATCTAATCCTGCTTTTATAAAAATATGTTCTGAAATGGGATTAGGATTAGCTTTTACAGAATTAATAAGTGCTGAAGCTATAGTAAGAAATAATAAGAAAACTTTTGATATGCTAAAAGGAATTGAAGAATTGGATATTCCTGTTGGTGTTCAGCTTTTTGGTTCTAGTTCTGATTCATTTGCTCAAGCAGCTAAAATTATTACAAATTTATATAAAAATGTTTTTATAGATATAAATATGGGATGTCCAGTACCTAAAGTGGCTATTAGAGCTCAAGCTGGCTCAGCATTACTTAAAGATCCATTAAAGGTATTTGAAATTGTAAGTACTGTTGTAAATTCTGTTACAACTCCTGTGACTGTAAAAATTAGAAGTGGTTGGGACAAAAATAGTATTAATGCAGTTGAAATAGCTAAAATGTGTGAGAAAGCTGGTGTGAGTGCTATCACAGTTCATCCTAGGACAAGAAGTCAGGGCTATACTGGTAATGCTGATTGGAATGTAATAAAGCAAGTCAAAGCTGCTGTTAAGATTCCAGTTATTGGCAATGGAGATATTAAAACGCCGGAAGATGCCTTAAAAATGATTCTAGAGACTAATTGTGATGCCATAATGATTGGAAGAGGAGTTTTAGGAAATCCATGGCTTATAAAAAACACCATATCTTATTTAAATAACGAAATATATGAAAAGCCTAGCAATGAAGAAAAAATTTTAATGATTATTAAACATTTAAATTATTTAAAAGAGTTAAAGGGAGAGCATCTTGCAGTATTAGAAATCAGAAATCATATTAGTTGGTATTTAAAAGGAATAAAAGATAATGCTATAATAAAAAATAGAATCTATCAATGTTTAAATATTTGTGATATACTACAAATATTAAATAATTATTTAGAAGAGGTGAAAAATGAAATCTAATAATGTTAAAAAGCGTTGTAAAGCATATTTTGCACAAAGACTTATAGCATATTTTATAGATATGATTGTAGTAACAATTATATCGTCTTTAGTAACTTATCCATTTGTAGATAATAAATCTATTACTAAACTTGCTGATGAATCTAATAAAGTAGTTGAAAACTATTTAGAAGAAAAAACTGATATTGAAACATATTTTAATCAAAGTATGGATATTAGTTATGAACAAGCTAAGATAACAGGTTTTTCTAATATTATTACTATTATAATATTAGTATTATATTTTATAGTTTATCAAATATATAATAATGGACAAACTATCGGTAAAAAAATTGCCAAAATAAAAATAGTTAAAAATGATGATTCTGATTTAACAATGAACAATATGATAATAAGAGAATTATTTAATAGTTTTATACTTGTAGATATTTTAGTGGCTATTTTTACGTTATTTGGAAAAAATAGTTATTTATATGGTTCTTTAATATTGGAACTAATACAATATATATTTATTATAATTACAGTATTTATGATTTTCTTTAGAAAAGATGGTAGGGGCTTACCTGATTTTATAGCATCGACTAAAGTTATAAATTTAAAAGATAATTTAGAAAGTGAGGAAGTAGTATGCGAGAATTAAGTGAACAAGAAAAGGTTAGAAGAGAGAAATTAGAAAACATTCGTGAATTTTGTAATCCATATCCTGATAGATATGAAATTACACATAGCTTATTTGAGGCCTCAAAATTGGAAGATGGAATAGATAATGTTGCAGTAGCTGGAAGAATAGTTTTTCAACGTAAAATGGGGAAAATGAGTTTTTTGAGACTTAGAGATATTGATTCTGATTTACAAATTTCTCTAAAAATTGATTTATTAGGAGAAGAGACTTATAAATTTTTCAAAAATAATGTTGATATTGGTGATTTTATTGGTGTAAAAGGAGAAATTTTTACAACTCAAACAGGAGAAAAGACATTACGAGCAAGTGAATTTAAATTTTTAGGAAAAGCACTTAAACCTCTTCCAGAAAAATTTCATGGTTTAACAGATCCAGAATTATGTTATAGACATCGTTATGTTGATTTAATTATGAATAATGATACTAGAGATAGATTTAGAATTAGAATGAATTTTATTAAAGAGCTTAGAAATTATTTATATTCACTTGGTTATTATGAAATAGAAACTCCTATTTTAAATAATAAAGCAAGTGGTGCTGTAGCTCGACCTTTTGTTAGTCATCATAATGCACTTGATATGGATGTGTATTTACGAATAGCGCCAGAAACATATATGAAAAGGGCTGTTCTTTCTGGTATGCCTAAAGTTTTTGAAATTGGTAGATGTTTTAGAAATGAGGGAATGGATGCTACTCATTTACAAGATTTTACAATGATAGAAGCATATCAAGCATATTATAATTATGAAGATAATATGAAGTTGATTCAAAATTTATTACAAACAATAATACAAAATATTTTTGGCACATTGACTATTAGTGTTGGGGACAAAGTAATTGATATGTCTGGCGATTGGCCAAAAGTTTCTTTTAGAGACTTGATTTTAAAATATTCTGATATCGATATAAATATATATGATACATGTGAAAAACTAATTAAAAAAATAAAAGATGATAAAATTGAACTTGATAGTGATACTCCTATTGAAAATTTAGGTTATGGTAATTTAGTTGATTATCTTTATAAAAAAGTTGCAAGACCTCATATTATAAAACCAATTTATTTAATTAGTCATCCTATAAGTTTGTCTCCTCTTGCCAGAACAAATGATGATGATAATTCTATTACTGATCGTTTTCAATTAGTGGTAAATGGTGCCGAAATTGTTAATGGCTATAGTGAATTAGTTGACCCACAAGAGCAAGAAAGAAGACTTATTGAACAAGCTAAGTTAAAAGAAGGTGGCGATGAAGAGGCAATGGAGATGGATTATGACTATATTGGTGCTATGGAATATGGTATGCCACCTATATCAGGTTGGGGTATGGGAATTGATAGAATAGTTCAGCTTTTAACTAATAGTGATAATATTAGAGACGTCGTAATGTTTCCGCTTATGAGGCCTTTAGATGATGATAATAATTAGAGCGTAAGCTCTTTTTTTGATAGAAAAACTGTACAAAAATAAAGTACTTGAAAATAAAAAATAGATGATGTAAAATTTAGATATAAAATAGAAGGAGAAAGAAAATGGAAAAAAGAAAAGATATATTGTTAGTAA
>CANQWY010000029.1 GCA_947627675.1 uncultured Bacilli bacterium | reverse complement strand
TACTATTTATACCAATTTAGTCTTACAAATTCTACTTGAGCCTATTTTCTGAAATTTAACTTTTCATTTGAGTTTTTGTGATTTATAATTCAAAATGTCCTAATTTTTAAAAAGTATTTATAAAACAATCTCTTAAATTAATACCATAATTAATATTATAAAATAAGCTAGCATAATTTTTATTATTTATTTTATAAGATTTTGAGTCATGGATTCATCAGTATATTGATCACTATTTTCCATAGCAGAAATTATTTGATCAACAAGCTCTTCATTAGATAAATCTGTACTAGGAACATTAGGATCAGTTGTTAAATCTTCAAATTGGTCATTCAAATTCCCATTTTCATCTACCTTATCAGCATCTATATCGATACTATTTTCCTGATTATTAACAAATACATCATCTATACTATCCGGATCAATAAAGTCTACAACATCATTACCATTATATATTCCTAAGTCATTTTGAACAGATTCATCAACAGCGTTTTCTACATAATCATTAGACTCTTCAGTATCATTTTCATTCTTGTAATTATTTTTATCGTCTTCAAATATACCCCAATTATTTAATTCTTCTTCTAACTTTTTATTAGCTTCTTCAATAATACTATCAATTTCTGTATCAATATCCTCATGTTTATCAGATTCCACTATATCTCTTGATCTATCATTATCAGGTTCTTCAATTTTTGAAACTTTATCTTCTTTAGTAGTTTTTAGCGGTTCTGATTTTTCCTTTATTTGAACGGTTTTTGACTGGTTTGATAACTCTCCTGACTGTTCAATTTGAGCTTCTACTTTAATATTATTATTCTTTTCTGGTGTTTTCATTTCATTATTAGTACTATTATTATTTAAAGTTGTATTATTAACTGTAGTACTTTCTTTAGAAGAAGTTTTTTCTTCTTTTAAAATAGTATTCTCTGTAAATGCTTTATATTTAGTAATATTTCTAGCAGCTTCACTAACATAGTAGGCATTAGAATTTTCTAATTTCTCAATCATCTTGTTTTCTAAATCTTCATAACTTGGTATATTAATATCTTCTTCATCATATTCAGAACTTACAGTACTACTTAATACCCTAGCATTTTGTTTTGTACAAATATTTTTAAATTTTTTATATATAACATTTCTAGATATATCATCAATATATTCTTTTTCTTTTATGGTTAAGCTATTTTTTACATCCAATTTAATATTACTAGCAGAATTACAAAATTCTTTTATCAATACTTTATAACCTTCAACATTAGTATAATCATTTTTGCTCATATCTGGTAAATCTTCTCTTACCATACTATAAAATTTTTCTAAATATGATCTTTTCAAGCTTGTACTTCTTGCATTATTTATATTCTTGAAAATCTCATCATATTTTTTATAATATGTTTTTATATTAGAATCTTTTATCAATTTATCTTTTGAGTAATCATTTAACTGAATATTATGTAGCATACTATCTTGCTTTATTGCTCTATTAAAATTTTCTATTAATTTATCTGCATCTAATTTAGTATTTCCAAAAATTTGATATATCTGTTCACTATTCAAATTATTGTATGCTAAATACATTGAAACAGCTTCTTCAAAATTATGACTTATATTTATGGTTGTTCCTTCTGAATAAGTATTTCTTAATGTTTCGTTATAATAAGTTAAATACCCTTTAATAGCACTCATAAAACTGTATCTTGGCTTATTACTAACTGTTTTATCTAATAATTGATTAAAAGTATAATTTGAATAATCCGGTTTAACTGAAGGCTCTTCTATCTCATTACTATCATTATAACTATTTTCATCAAATAGTTCTCTACTATTATTGCTATTTATTCTATCATTATTTTTTCTTTTAGATAAATGAACTCCTCCTACAATTCCAGTTGCAATTGTAATTACAGAAATTAATGGTAACATTAAGCGGAAAGATATCTTTTTTACTAAACTTTTTATCTTAAATTTTTTATTTTTAGACTTTTTCTTCGAATTAATTTTTTTATTTCTTTTTGCTTTTTGTGCTGCTTCTCTATATTTTTGAAAATCTATTTCTAAATTTTCACCAGATGTTTCCTCAATACCAATCTTAGATAGTTTTTCACTCTCTAAAATGGAATTAAATTTCTCTTTCCAATTTCTTTTCTTATAATTTTTAAGTCCGTATTTATAATATGATAAAGTTATTGCCTCCTCAACTGATACATTCTTTACGCTACCATCTTTATAAAAGATAACCGCTTGCTTTCTAATATTATCAGTTGAATACGTATCACCATCATTAAAATCATATATTACTATTTTCCCAATATTTTTTGCTATCATAAATTCTTCTGGAATATCAAAATCTTTATGATCATCTATGTCATCTTCTTCTGAATTTTCATTACAATCATCCATATCAATATCTGAATAATCAGTATATATATATCTGTCCATAAACTTTTGATATGTATTTATTGAAAAAACACAAACTTTTGGATCTTCTATTAATTCTCCAATATTATTTTTCCCTAATTCCTCTATACAGTAAGCCAATAATGCCTCATCATTTTTTAAATTAGATAACTTATGTTTAACTACTTTTCTTTTTACAGATTTGCCTTTTTTCTTTTGAAATTCATATTCATATTTAATGCCTAAATACAAGTCTCCATTTTTACTATAAATTTTTATTTTTTTCATATTACTTGATAAAATAGGAGCATTTTCATTATCATATTGTAACTGTTCCATTAACTCTCTTATATCATCACGTTTATCAATCTCTTCTTCTTCAGATAATCTATTTACTATTTTAAAAATATCCTTTAAAAATCCTGAATTTTGATTTGAATATTCTTCTAATTCCCATATACCAGCCGTATAGCTTACTTTTTCTTCAATTTTTAAAATGATACCATTATAGTTAAATTCTCTTTCAATAATTGCATAATCTTCATGTTCAGTTTTAAAAAAAGTAATATATTTAATTTTAGAATTTTTCATATTATTCACCTCTACTATTTAATTATATTCCTTGTTCTAGTACTTTCATAGCAAGCATTAGCATACAGTGGTTCTTCTCTAAGCGCTATTTCTTGTTTTTTAGCAACTGTATAACTATTTATATCTTTGTATTCAATAGAATCACAACCTTCTATTAAATTATTAACTTTTATCATTGGATGTGTATATATATAAACATCATAGTAATATGATGGAGCTTCACTACATGTATTTGTACAATTAGAATAATCTGCTCCTACAAATCTATAATATGTATTACCTCCAAAACTTGGGATTTCTTTTGTTGTTATTGTTTCTTTATAAGTCCAACTACTAGTTGAATTCTTACCATTCAAATTAAATAACTCCTCATAGTTTCCTGTTGTCTTGTACGTTATTCCTTGAATTGTAACATAATTATAATTTTTACATGCTTTTGTTCTTGTTACCTTATTTAATTTTAAACTAAGACTATAAGTAGTATATTTTTTATTATAAGTACCTACTTGCTCAATCTGTTTTTTTGTTCTTATTTCTTTTAAACAATTAAAATCATTTATATCACAAGTAATATTAGCTGTATTACATGAAGTTCTAGTATATTCAGACCAAGATGTAAATGCTGATAGTTTATTGTTAGATGATTTATTTGGTTTAGTATTTTCTTTTTTTGAATCTGGCTCAGCTTCAATATTAACTTCATCTGAAATATTTATCTTACTATCATTTATTGTATTTTTTTCAGTTTGCTTACTATCTAATATTTTATCTTCTTTATTATTATCTTCTTCCTTTAATAATTCTTTCGTTGTATCTTTTTCGCATATATAGTTTCTACAATAATCATATTTACCAACATGAACTAGCAAATAATCAGTTTTAGAATCGCATGATATAAATATTTTCAACAAATAATCATCTGTGAGTTTCGTTATTTTAGCATATGACTTCTTAACATCACATTTTTTCTTATTGCTATTATAAAGATTAGTAATTAAATTTTCTTTTATTAGTTCTTTTAATGTTACTATTTGAATATCACCACTATTTAGTGGTAATTTATCTTCTTTATAATATACTAATGCAGCATCTTTTAGTTTTGTTAAATTTTCAGCAAATAACTTATTATCAGTACTTTCTTCTTTTACTTTTATATTATTATTTTTATTACTTGGTTTGTAAGAAATAAATTTTGGTAATATCCATATTAATAATATAATTATTGAAAATATTAAAAGTAATTTAAGTAGTAATCTTCTTAAAAATATACCATTATGTTTATAGTCCTCTGTATACATTAAGCTCACCCCCTAAATAATGGTTACTATATTAACATATTTTTCTTTATTTGTCAATTTTTACTTTAAATAAACAATAGTTTCTCCCTCATTAAACATATTTAATTTATAACTTTTCACTAACTTATTTCTTTTTAAATCTTCATGTATTTTTTTCCTTAAAGTCCCAGTCCCTTTACCATGGATTATTAAAATTTCTTTTTTCTTCATTTTATAGCTATCTGAAATAAAATCTTTTACTATAATACTAGCATAAATACTATCTAGGCCATGTAAATCAATAAGTGGAGTATTAGATGATATCATTTTGAGGCCTCCTCTTTACTTAAAATTCCAACTAATTATATATCAAAATATATTTTTTGACAAGAAAAATATATTATAAAATAACATATTGAAAGTACTCTAAATACCTTTAATATTAGAAATTAAATTTTTATTATCGCTTTTTGCATATTTTTAACTGTATCACAAAAAAGGCCAAGATATATATTCTATCTTAGTCCAAGTCAAATATAATATCAATTATTATATGTCTTCCTAACCTTGTATTTTCATGTTTAGATATTTTATACCTATATCTTATATTATCTAGTATCATCATTTGCAATGGCTATATTAATTATTTTTTTAAAGCTGCTACTCAGTCTTAATCACAGCTTGTACCATAATATCATTCGGATGAATAAGAGAATGTGAAACAAACAAATACTTGTGTAAGTGTAAGAATGACTTTGCAAATTATATTTATATAATGAACTTCAATATATTTTCCTTCTTTTCATTTGTCAAAGGTTCTGAAAATACATTATTAGAGTAAGATACAGAGAAAATAGAAAGTTCTTAAAAAAACTATTATAGATATAGATGTTTTTTAAACATATCACCACCCATTACAGATAGATTATGTTGTTTTTTATTGAAATATTGGATTCTATTTTTTTAGTATTAATTGGTTCGATGTTTTTGATTCTTCTAAAGAATTTTTTCTATTAACAAGTGTCATCAATAATTTTTGATACATGTAATTCTTTTGAAGAGCTATTTTTTGTTCGTTCAATTCCATAAATTCTACATAAGTTAGAGCAGGATTTTCATTTTTCATTTTTTTATAAATATTTTTATGTTTACAATAATAACTAAAGGCGTCTTCTTCTAATTTTTCTCTATTTTTAAAATGAGTATAGTGCTCTCTTGCATCTTCTATTGTTGCTCTTTGAGCAATTTTTAGAATTTCCATTTCTACTTTACGATTATCATGAATTCATATATAACGAAGATAGCCATCTTCATCATAATCAAAATTATCAAATGTATTCCATTCAAAAGAATACATACCATCAAAAAAATAATGATTAGGAAAATTAATAGGAAATAAAGAAGAATCTAAAAAATCTTTTCTGCTTTTTACCTTAATATCATCATTTAATACAAAATATCGAATATCACTCTCATAATCATGAATACAGTTTGAAAATTCTTCACAAAAATACTTTTGTTTTTCTTTTTCCTCTAACATACAACAACTACCTAATAAACGAAGATAATATTGATTGCAAAAAAGTAAAGCAACTGCAGGATCAGAAAAAGATAAAATATCTCCCTGATGTAAATCAATATCTAAATATAAACCTTCTTTAAGATGAATCAATTTTTCAATATGGTATTTTTTAATGACATCACAAAAAGGAATAATGGAATTTTCATCAATTGATTTTACTTTTAGATCATTGACATCTATAATTTCATCTGCCATTAATTTTTTCAAATTTTGTTGATTATACTGTTTCACAGTAGCTACTCCGTTTAACACCATCGATAATAGTGAAAGTTCCGTATCAGAAAAGAGTATTTTTTTTATAGAATTATTTAAAATAATAATATCATCTGTCGCAAAACTAATATGATATAGTAAACAGTTTTCTTTTAAAATAGCGGATTCATATAATTGATAAGGGAAAATAGCATACTTGTCGATTTTCTTTTTAGAAACAAATTCAAAGAAAGATGAATAAATAGAGATTTTATCCGAAAAGACTCGTCTTCTTAAATCGTCGATGTTAAAGCGAAGAATATCCCCCGCTTTATAAGAATCAAAATCTTTTATTAACCTAAAATAAATATAATCATCACTATTAAAATCGTTTAAAATCATAACGTTAATTCTCCTATCACTAAATAATTTTTTTTATTATAACAAAATAAATAATCCAAAGCAATAAAAATGGATTTTAAAATATTTCTTATATTCAAATATTTTTCAAGGCAAAAAATTAAGACAGCATTGTCATAACTCATTTAAATTAAAATTAAAAATCATTCATCGCATTTTTTCACCTCCGTAAATCTGTCGCAGAAAACAAAATTTTTAACAAAAAAAGACCAAAATTCTTAAAAATCTTAGTCTAATTTTAATTTATATAATTATTTTTATAAGTTACTCAATTTCAACTCTAATTATTATAAAAACTTCTAACATCGTTATTTACTAGTAAATATTTAAATAAATGTAGAGCGACTTTACGGGCTATTTGTTCCCTTTTTCTTTAATGACAGCTTGCGCTGCAGCAAGTGTCGCTGTTAAAATTCTATAAGGTGAGCACGAAACATAATTAAGATTTATTTTATTACAAAATTCAATTGATTTTGGATCGCCTCCATGTTCTCCACATATACCTAATTCTATATTTTTTCTAGTTTTGCGAGAAAGTTTACTAGCTAAATCTATTAATTTTCCTACTCCTTCTGTATCTATTGTTTTAAAAGGATCAAAATCTAAAATTTTATTATTATAATAATCATTTAAAAATTTACCAGAATCATCTCTTGAAAAACCATAAGTAAGTTGTGTTAAGTCATTGGTACCAAAACTAAAGAATTCAGCAACTGTCGCTATCTCATCAGCTTTTATCGTTGCTCTTGGGACTTCAATCATTGTACCTATTTTGTATGATAAATTACAATTTCTTTCTTTTTCTACTTTTTCTATTTCATCAATTAAAATATTTCTAACAAAATTAAATTCAGTTTTAGAACCAACAAGTGGAATCATTATCTCAGGTATTACGCTAATTCCTTTATTTTTAACATTAATAGCAGCTTCTATTATTGCCCTTGCTTGCATTCTAGCGATTTCAGGATAAGTTATATCCAATCTACAACCACGATGTCCCATCATTGGATTAAATTCTTTTAATAATGATATTTTTTCTTTTAGACTTTCATTGCTAATATTTAAACTGTTAGCAAGAATAACTATTTCTTCTTCACTTTTTGGTAAAAATTCGTGTAATGGAGGATCAAGTAATCTAATAATTACTGGTAAATTATCCATTGCCATAAATAAACCTTCAAAATCACTTCTTTGATAAGGCAAAATTTGATTAAGTGCTTCTATTCTTTTTTCTCTATTTGGTGCCAATATCATTTTTCTAAAGTGAAAAATCCTATCTTCTTCAAAAAACATATGTTCAGTTCTACATAAACCTATTCCTTCTGCTTTGAATTTTTTAGCTAGCAATGCATCTCTTGGTATATCAGCATTTACTCTTATTTGTAATTTTTTCCTTTGTCTAGCCCAATCCATAAATTCACTAAATTCTCCAGTTATGTCAGAATCTTTTGTTTTAATCATTCCTCCATAAACATTACCAGTTGAACCATCAAGACTAATATAACTTTCAGAATTAAATATTATATTACCATCTATTGTAAGAGTTTTATTTATGTAATCTATTGTTATATTATTACAGCCAGAAATACAACATTTACCCATACCACGAGCAACTACAGCTGCATGAGAAGTCATTCCACCTCTTTTAGTTAAGATTCCATTAGCCAAATTTATTCCCTCAATATCTTCAGGTGAAGTCTCATCTCTAACTAAAATTAAATCTTTTTCTCCAGTTCTATATCTATTTTGAACTTCTTCCTTTGAAAAACAAATTTTACCATAAGCAGAACCTGGACTAGCTGCTAAACCTTTCGCTATTAATTTAGCATTTTTTAAATCTCCTTCATCAAAAACTGGATGTAAAAGCTGATCTATGGTATTAGCATCTACTCTAAGTAATGCCTCATCTTTATCAATTTTACCTTCTTTTACTAAATCAACAGCAATTTTTACAGCAGCTTGTGGTGTTCTTTTTCCATTTCTAGTTTGTAAAATATATAATTTTCCATTTTCTATAGTAAATTCCATATCTTGCATATCTTTATAATGATTTTCTAATATTTCACATATATTTTTAAATTCTTGATAACAATCTGGCATTATCTCATTTAAAGTTGATATAGGCTTAGGTGTACGAATACCAGCAACTACATCTTCTCCTTGTGCATTTATTAAATATTCACCATATAAATTTTTTTCTCCAGTTGCTGGATTTCTACTAAAGCATACTCCAGTTCCAGAATCTTCTCCCATATTTCCATAAACCATCATTTGAATGTTTACAGCAGTCCCCCAGTTATCATCAATACCATTTAATTTTCTATATGTTCTAGCCCTATCTGTATTCCAACTTCTAAAAACTGCTTTTATTGCCTCTAATAATTGTACCTTTGGATCTTGAGGAAATTCAGTATTAGTTAATCTTCTATATTCTTCTTTATATTTATTTATAATCTCTAATAAATCAGAACTGGTAAGATCTGTATCGTTTTTAATATTTTTTTCTAGCTTTATTTTATCAAATAATCCTTCAAAAGATTCTTTAGGTAAATTCATTACTACATCACTAAACATTTGAATAAGTCTTCTATAACTATCGTATACAAAGCGTGAATTATTCGTTTTTATGATAAGTCCTTCACAAACCTTGTCATTCATTCCTAAATTCAATATAGTATCCATCATCCCTGGCATAGAAACTCTAGCGCCACTTCTAACCGATACTAATAAGGGATTATTTATATCACCCAATTTTTTCCCGGTTTTTTCTTCTAATTCTAACAATTTTTCTCCTATTTGATAAAGAATATCTTTATCAATAGTTTTATTTTCTAAATAATATTTACGGCAAGCTTCAGTAGTTATCGTAAAACCGCTTGGTACTGGTAAATTAAGTGATGTCATTTCAGCTAAATTAGCACCTTTTCCTCCAAGTATCTCTCGCATATCTTTATTTCCTTCTGAAAATGAATATACATATCTCATAAATATCATCTCCTAAACTATATTTTATTAGTTGTTTTCTACAAACCCTACTATTATATAGTATATCAAATAAATCAAATTTTACAAATAATAAAATTTACTTGTTGACATTGTCTATTATTAAAAGAGGCTAGTCTCACCTTAATCTTTACCTTTACCATAGACGTTAACAGTAACTTTATAGGTTTTGGAAACATCTGATAATACATAATCTTTATCTACCCACATTTTTAAGCGGTAATATTTTGTTAATATAACTTGATCGCCATTTTCATTACTATTAGTAAAAGAGCCTGTTACAAGTTGCATTGTTCCCTCTTCTGCACCTAATTCTGACTCGGATTCAGAACCGGTAAATTTTTTTGGTTCAAACACTTGATGATAGTCAGTTCCTTGATTATCACTTTCTTCCAAATATAATCTTATATCTTTATCTTCTATTGTACATCCCTCACCTTTTTTAGCAACTACTTCATAATCTATTGTAGTCTTACCAGTAATAGTGGCAGATACTGTAAAATCAAAGACATTTTTATCACCAGTTAATTGTTTTCCATCTTCCTCTGACATTGGTATAGCATTCTGTATTTCTATACCATTTTGCCCTTCTGTGTAAGTCATAGTAACGGTACCAGTAGAAATGGTGTTAGTAGTGTCACCTTCCTTAGTATAAGTAAAAGCAGCGAATGAAATACCTACAACAGCAACAATCAAAATTGCTACTCCAAGTACTGATAATAATACTTGTTTTGATGTATTATTATTTCCTCTTTTATTATATAAGCAAAAACCACTAGAATTTTATATTTCTAGTAGTCATATTTATTGCCACATGGAAATAACAAGGCGTGTATCATTAAATGTAGAACCATTCCCATTACTACCAGCATAGCCAAAAATTCCTCCTACAATTCCACTATAATAGTCTCCACCGCGACCAACCCAAGGAATAGAAGAACTTACAAATGTTTTAAAATCTCCATAAAAGCCAGAAGTCCCATCGGCATTTGTTGCATCTCCTTTGATTCCAGTTGTTCCTGTATATTTATTATAATATTTAGCTTCAGGCATTGCTTCAGAAGTAAATCCCGATTGAGCTAGTTGAGTTTCATAAATTCCCATTACCCTTTCATATGATAATCCAGAAGTATCATATATTCCATATATTGTTCCGGTTGTACTGGCTCCGGTCCCTTCTGGAGATTGTGAATATTGATATTTACATGTTGTTGATACATTATCGCTCTTGCTTTCACCTGTTCCTGGTGCTCCTTTGCTACAACCTGTAGTAGATTGGTTATAATCATTTATATATATTTCTTTATTTGTATTTGAATAACTTTTATTTCCATATTTACCATATTTACTTTGACTTAAATAGGCCATGGCTCCCCATTCTGTGTTCTTTATCATGTGTGTATCATAATTAGTTCCAGCAAATCCATAATTAGTTGTCCCCGTTCCATTATTTGCTAGGTTTTTAATTGCGTTAAAAAATTGTGAATTATTTTGACTTTTTAAGTTAGGTTTATTAGGTAATGATGATATATCAGTAATTGTTCCAGTAAGCTCAAATTTACTTATCCAGATTCCTGGTAATTCTTTATTTCCTTCATTACTCCTTGTTGTCTCATCATCACAACTGTTGCCCCAACAAAATGATGAGGGAGTATAATATTCTGTTGGTGTTGTTCCGGTATATTTCCCTGTTCCCATCTCAGTTGTACTTGTATCAACAAATCTTATATCAAAAGCTCCTGGCGTTGCTTGACTTAATTCACTTGCTCCATCTATTTTATAACCATATTGATCTCTTAATGTATAACTATACCTTGGGATCCATACTAACATTAAATTCATATCTTCTACTTTTACTTCAGTTCCTATGCTAGCATTTTTATATGTGGTTCTTTTAGTTGTATCCTTTATTGTTACGGCATTGGCCCATTCTTGATTATCATAGTTATACCATACATTTTTAGTATAATCTGCTTTTTTCCATTTTGAAGTAGTAGCATCCCATGTTACTGGGATCATATCTCCTCTTAATTCAGGTTCATTGACAATATGTTTTGTTTGTTCTCCATCTATTCTTATCTTTGCTTTAAATTGTTGTCCTGCTATCTCTGTTGTTGCACTTTCTGCTATCCATACTCTTAACTTATATGTTGCTGTCTCTCCTGCTTGTAATACTCCTTCTGCTAACTTTCTTTTTCCACTTACTCCATTTAGAGTATTTAACCCAATAGCACCTGTTGAATAACTATTCTTTTCTAAGCTATATCTTATATTACTATCACTAATTCTATTACCTGAGACTGTCTCATCATCTAAATAAACAGTATATTTATTACTTATACTTCCACTATTTTTAACTGTAAAACTGTAAGCACTACTATTTAAACCACTACTATCACTTTGAGGCACTGTATTTGTAAGAGTTATTACTCCACTTTCATTTTGTAATACTAAATCTAAATTACCCGCTGTCACTGTATTTGTATCCTCAGAATTATAGCTTACATTATACCAAGCATAACTACTCCCTACTAATACTATTACCGACAACATTATTATTACTAGCATAGGTCTATTTTTTCTAAATAAATCTCTTATTTCTTTATTATTCATAATAGATATCACCCTCTTCTTTTATCTTAATATCATTCAATACTATATTTAAATTATAAAGCAAAAAAAAGAGTCATGCAAGTACTCTATTAGAATTTTCATATTTTTATTAATTATAAAAAAATAAATACAACCTTTCATATATTAGTTGTATTTACCTTTTATTACATTTGATTAACTATTTAAATATTCCCGTATATTAACCTACAATTGCTAACTATAATTTACCAATGTTTTTAATCTTTTTATTACTTTCTTTTCTATTCTTGAAATATATGATTGACTAATGCCTAATAAATCAGCAACCTCTTTTTGTGTTTTTTCTTTATGCCCCATTAAACCATACCTTAAAATAATAATATCTCTATCCCTAGGATTTAATCTTTGAATTTCATTTATCATTAACTTTCTTTCATCTTCTCTTTCAATTTCACGTGTCACTATATCACTATCAGTTCCCAATATATCTTCTAAATGAAGTTCGTTTCCTTCAGAATCATAACTTAAAGATTGATCTATACTAACCTCTGTCTTTATTTTTTTATTCTTCCTTAAATACATTAATATTTCATTATCAATACATCTTGAAACATAAGTTGCAAGCTTAATATTTTTACCTCTATGAAAAGTATTTATTCCTTTTATTAATCCAATAGTTCCTATACTAACTAAATCTTCTAAATCCACTCCTGTATTTTCATATTTTTTTGACAAAAATACAACTAATCTCAAATTTCTTTCTATCAAAATATCTTTAGCAGTCTCATCTTTATCTTCAAGACGCTCTAAATAATATTCTTCCATTTCTCTTGAAAGTGGTGCTGGCAAAGCATCTGTTTTACCAACAAAAAATAAAACATTTTCATTTTTATTAATAATAGTCCCAATAAACAATAATATACTAATCATTTTAATTCCTCCTTAATTATATTTGGTAAGATTACATCAATTCCTTCAATATTAAATTTTTTAGTTGATTTTCCTATTAAAATATCCTTTAAAGTTATAGAATCATCTACTATTGCTTTTTCAACTTTTTGACATTTAATTAGCCCTTCATTATCAAGAGTTTTATAAGGTACTAAAATACTATTCTCATAACTAAAATTTAAATTATCATCATAAACAAGAATAATAGGCCTTTTTTTATATGGATCTTCTAGTTTATTACCAGTATCTAAATATGCTATATATGTATATTTTTTGTTATTTAAATAAATATCTAATTTATGTCTTAATGTATAATTTATCTTATAATTTTTATTTTCTTTCAAATAACTATAAAAAAGATAAGGTGCAATAACAAGAAGAATTATTAAATTTAACAACAAATCTTCTTTTGTTATAAAAGTAAGTTTTAGGAAATATACTACTCCTCCCAAAATAATACTTAATAAATAAAAATATAAAAGATTCTTTTTAAAATAAACTATATCTTGGTATTTAAAAGCACTAATTATCAAAATAAAACTAATAAGTATTTTTACTAATAATAAAGATATAGTTGATAATGGTAAAAATAAAGCTATTATGGAAATTTCACCTATAAAAGATGCTAAAATAATTCTAATAATTGTCGTTTTCCTTTTTAGGATAGTTTTTACTCCTAATAATAAGAAGAAATCAAAGAAAAAATTTACAAATAGTAAAACATCTATATAAACTTTCATTTTCTCACCAAAATAATTATAAAAAAAAAGACCATATAAATATGTCGTCTTTTAGGATTATCTTCTTTTTTTCCAAAATGTTCTAATAATGTAAGTTTCAAATATAATAAATATTATTACATAACACCATAGGATAATGGTATAAGGAATTCCAGATATATATTTGCTGAGTAAAGAAGGTATACTCTCTGGAATATAATTATCTATTACTGCTGCAATATCTTTTAATGGAATATTTAATTTAATAAATGTAAATATTCTCAGAAGTATATCAAAAATAGCAATAAAATAAACAACGCTAGAAAAATTTTTAAAAAATATTATTATTAAAGCTATTAAAACAATTAGTACAATTAAATCTATATACATATTATAACAACTCCTTTATGTATATATTATTTTCCAATTCATGCTCTAGAGTTGTCATATCTCCATGTCCTGGATACAATTTAGTATCTTTTGGATAATTGATAATTTTTTCTATACTTTCTGTCATATCTTTACTACTACCGCCAGGTAAATCTACTCTACCAATAGAATCTTTAAAAATAAAATCTCCATCAAACATTATATTTTCATCTTTAAAATAGAAAGTTATTTCATCGCTTGCATGTCCTGGAGTTTCAATTACTTCGAACTTAAAATCACCGATTTCATAATTTCCTGCTGGAGAAATACTTTTTTTAAATATTTTTATACTTCTTTTAGTTAAAAAATTACGTAAAGCTCCTACATGATCAAAATGAGAATGAGTAATTAAAACTCCTAAAACTTTATTATTACCTATTTTTTCTTTTATTTTTAAATAATCGTCTCCCGGATCTATTACTAAGCATGTATTATTTTTTTTAAGTATATAACAATTTTCATCAAGTGGTCCTACTACGACACAATCAACTTGCATACAAATCCTCCTTACTATAGTAATTTTATCTTTTTATGAGAATTATTGCAAGTAATTTATCGTTTTTATTTTTTATTTTAAGCATTTTCTAAAAATGCTATATATCCACGATATGCCTCATATACATCAATTTTACTGGTAATCTCCCAAGGAGCATGCATATTTAAAACTCCTACTCCACAGTCAATAACTTTGACATTATAATTAGCAAGAATATAGGCAATAGTACCTCCACCACCCATATCTACTTTACCGAGTTCAGATAATTGGTAAGAAATATTATTATCATCCATTATTTTTCTTAACTCTGCTACATACTCAGCATCGGCATCATTGCTACCGCTTTTTCCTTTACTTCCAGTATATTTACAAAAGACTAATCCGCAACCTAAAAATGAAGAGTTCCTTTTATCCATAACATCTTTATATAAAGGATCATACGCTGCATTAACATCACTTGAAAGCATTTTAGAATTTTTTAAAGTTCTCCTTACTGCAATATCAGTATTTTTTCCTAATAATCCTGTAATTTCGGCAATTGCATTATCAAAAAAATGCGATTGCATACTACTGGAGCCCACGCTTCCTATTTCTTCTTTATCAACCAAAATGCAACTTAAAGTTTTTTTAGGAATATCTTTTATGTCCAAAAAAGCTTGAAGTGAAGTGTAAGCACAAATTCTATCATCTTGCCCATAAGATGTTATCATACTACGGTCAAAGCCTAAATCTTTAGCATAACCAGCTGGTACTACTTCTATTTCAGCAGATAAAAAGTCTTCTTCCATAATATCATATTTTTCTTTTAAAATATTTAAGATATTTTTTTTAACTGAACTATTTTCTTTTGTATCTAATGGAATACTCCCTATTAAAACATCAAGATTTTCACCTTCTATTAACTCAGATGCTTTCTTATCCATTTGCTTTTGTGCTAAATGTGGTAATAAATCAGTGATTTCAAAAACCATATCATCAGGATCTTCACCAATATTAATTTCTATCTTTTCTTGGTTTTTTTTAATTACTACTCCATGAAGAGCAAGTGGTAAAGTAACCCATTGATATTTCTTTATACCACCATAGTAATGTGTATCAAAATAAGCAAAATTATCTTCTTCATATATTGTATTTGCTTTTAAATCTAATCTAGGTGAGTCTATATGAGCTCCTAATATATTAATGCCATCTGTTATATCCTTTTCCCCTATTATAAATAAAACCACAGATTTACCATTATTATTTACATATATTTTATCACCTTTTTTTAATAAATTATTATTATTTATATATTCTTCTAAATTTCTAAATCCTTTACTTTCACATCTTTTTATAATTTCTTTTACTGTTTCTCTTTCAGTTTTGCAAATACTTAAAAAGTTCTTATAATCTTCACATAGAGCATAAACTTCATTCAAAGTATTTTTATCATATTTACTCCAAGCATTTTTTATCATATAATCATCCTTTCAGTTAATAGTATATACAAAAAAAATTTTTTCAAAACAAAAAAAATAGAATAACAAATATTATTCTCATTTTTTTATATAAACATTATTTTTATCATCATTTAAAACTTTTAATTCATACCCATATTTAGGTATTTTCATATTAATATTTTGTAATAATTTTTCTATTTCTTTTTCAATATAGTCTCTCATTTCTATATCTTTTTCATCTTCTAGCATTAAACAAAGATTATTTATAGTGTCAATATCATCAGCTAATCCATACTTTTCTTTATAATATTCATATTTTTTATAATCTTTTTGAAATTTTTCGCTAGGGTTTAAATCTTCTTTTTCTACTAACTCTTCTGTTTTTATCAAAAACTGTCTTACTACATCTTTATCTTCTCCAAGTTTAAATAATAGTGTTGCAATATAATCTCTTTCTTGTTCTGTTATAGTATCAAATTTTAAATCTAGTTTATATATATCTATATATTGATTTAAATATTTTCTTATTTCTTGATACTCTTTCTCAGTTATAATTCCCTCTTTTTTTATTTCACATCTTTTTATATTAGTTTTAGTAGATTTAATAGTTGTATCATTTGCTAATTGTTTCTTATTTCTTATTCTCAAATCTTTAAGTATTTTTTTCTTTATATTATAACATAGCCCACTATCTAATTTTAATTTTTTAAAGGCATTTATAATAGAATCAACCTCTGAAGAACTATAATTAGCAATATTTTTAAAATACAAGTCATTTATTATTTTAGTATTTTCTATAATAAATTTTAATTCATCAGAATCATTTGGTTCTTCTTCAAAACTATTTAATAATTCACTATTATAATTTACATAATATTTAATTATATCAAGCATTTCTTCTATATCAAAATCAAATCTCAATAACAGAGCTGATAATAAATCATAATATGGAAAAAAATTTTTAGTTTTTTCTTTTTTAGCGATTGCTAATGTATTATTTACAAAAATTAAAGCATCCTCTGCTTGAGATTTATTTTCATCTATTTCACGAAAATATTCATCACTACTTATATTGGACATTTCTTTATTTATAAATACTAATTGTAAATCTCCATCTTTATTATAAAAACTAATTTGATTATTTCCTTTTTCAAATTCTTTTATTCTATTTTTTAATTCTTTTTTAAAACCTTCAACTGATAAAATAAATTTATCAATATTTTTATTTTTCATATCAATTCCCCCTATTTTTTATGTAAACATTATTTTTATCATCATTTAAAACTTTTAATTCATACCCATATTTAGGTATTTTCATATTAATATTTTGTAATAATTTTTCTATTTCTTTTTCAATATAGTCTCTCATTTCTATATCTTTTTCATCTTCTAGCATTAAACAAAGATTATTTATAGTGTCAATATCATCAGCTAATCCATACTTTTCTTTATAATATTCATATTTTTTATAATCTTTTTGAAATTTTTCGCTAGGGTTTAAATCTTCTTTTTCTACTAACTCTTCTGTTTTTATCAAAAACTGTCTTACTACATCTTTATCTTCTCCAAGTTTAAATAATAGTGTTGCAATATAATCTCTTTCTTGTTCTGTTATAGTATCAAATTTTAAATCTAGTTTATATATATCTATATATTGATTTAAATATTTTCTTATTTCTTGATACTCTTCCTCAGTTATAATCCCTATATTTTTACTTTTATATCTTGGTATATTTATTTTCTTTTTTGCTTGTCTTTTTTCTAAATCTTTTTTTAGCTTTTTTTCTATTTTACTACATAATTTTCCATCTAACTCAAGATTCTCAAGTGAGGCTACTATTTTAACTATATCATTACTATTAAACGTATCTATCTTATCTAAATAACTCTCTTTAAATATCCTTGTATTATCTATGTATTTTTTTACAGTTTCTTTTGAAATTAAAATTTTTTCTAAATCAAGTCTATCTTTGTTATTTATATCTTGATAAACTTTATCTGCATTTATAAAGCAGCAGTCTGGATTTAAAATACCTTCTTTTATATTATTCTTAATAAAATACACAACTATTTCAAATTTTTCATCAATACTAAATGGTAAATTATTTAAATATTCCGATATTAGTTTTAAAGTTACTACACCAATTTCGCTGGACTTATATTTTTCTAAATGTTCTATTATCTTTATTGTATTAGATACATGAATATCATAATAATTTCTCATCTCGTCTGGTAATAAATAACTACGTAGAGAATTAGTTTTTATATCTTTATAAGTATCAGTAAATTCAATAATATATTTTTTTAACTCCTTTATAAGTTTTTCTTGTAATTGACTATTCATTCCTGTCATCCCCCTTAAAGCTCATTTATTATAACACAATATTGCAAAAAAAGCAAATATTTATATTGAAATATTTACCTTCTTGTGAATTTTAAGTAAAAATGTTACATAAGTTGGCAGTCAATTTTAAATTAAAATGTTACATATAAAATTACACGTTAAATTATTATAGGTAAGTCAATTTTAAGTAAAAATGTTACAATTTAAATA
>CANQWY010000028.1 GCA_947627675.1 uncultured Bacilli bacterium | reverse complement strand
TCATTTTCTTTCTCCTTCTATTTTATACTTAAATTCTACATCATCTATTTTCTATTTTCAAGTACTTTATTTTTATACAGTTTTTCTATAAAAAAAAGAAAAATTCTAATTACTACTATCGTTTAACCCTTTTGTGTTATTTGTAAATAAAAAAAGTCTACCTATGTAAACTCTTAAAAGCATCTATCAAATGAGTAGTTGAAGCACAACTCATAAAACATAGTATAGAATTTTGAATATTATTTAGCTTATTAATATCTTTCTCAGAAATTAATTCTGCTCCTTCTATTTTATCAACTATTATATGTGAAGTAATTCCTGGATAATCCTCTTTATTTTCTCTATTACAATCTATTTCTGTTAAATAAACTTTATCAGCAATTTTCAAAGAATCAACAAATCCATCTGTAAAATCTTTAGTTCGTGAATATGTATTAGGTATAAAAATTGCTATTATTTTTTTATCTTTGTACTTATTTTTAGCAGCTTCTAATGTAGCTTTAATTTCCGTTGGATGGTGCGCATAGTCATCAATTATTATATTATTACCTATTTTTTCCTCAACAAATCTTCTACTAGCATTTTTAAAAGTTGGCAATAATTCTTTTATTTTTTCCACACTAATACCATAATCCATACAAGTTATTATAGCAGCTGCCGTATTTAAAGCCATATGTTTACCATATAAAGGAATAATAAAAGAACCAATAAATTCATTTTTGCTATATAAATCAAATTTTTCACCATTTTCTGTTGTTTGCTCATTTTTTATAATATAATCATTATTTTCTTTAAAACCATAATAAGTAATATTAGTTTTAGTTTTCAATTTTAAAACATTTTCATTGTCTCCACAAGCGATTACTTTATTTTTGGTATTATTTGCAAAAGTACTAAAAGTATTTATAATATCATCTAAGTCTTTATAACATTCCATATGTTCTTCTTCTATATTGGTTATTATTGAATACGTAGGATGATATGCTAAAAAATGTTTATTAAATTCATCCGATTCTATTACAAATATTTTATTTTCTTTGCTAGCATAACCATCTCCCGAACCGATAAAAAAATTACATCCCATAACATTATAAATTATATGTTTTATTATAGATGAAGTAGTAGTTTTTCCATGAGTTCCACTAACGGAAATTGTATCAAACATTTCCGTTAATTCTCCTATTATTTCATTATATTTTTTTATTGTAAGCCCCATTTCTTTAACTCTTTTTAATTCTTTATGATTTTCATTAAAGGCTTTAGAATATGTTACTATAGTATCTTTATCAATATCATGATTATTATCACTATATATTTTTATATTTCTTTCATCTAAATTTTTCTGGGTATATTTATATTCTTTTTCATCATCATACCCACTAACAGAATTACCCAAATCATGTAAAATCTGAGCAAGTGTAGACATTCCTGAACCTTTAATACCAATACAATAATATTTCATTTATATCCTTCTTTCTACTCAAATTTTATGAAATTGCTAGAATAAATATTTATACTAATCAATTACTCTTCTTATAGATAAAATAGTTCTATAAGAAGCATTTTCAGATATTTTTATACCAGATTTTGGATTACTTGCATGAATAATTTTATTTCCATCCCCCATAAATAATGCAACATGGCCATTATAACATATAATATCTCCTGCCCTAGCAGATGATAAATTAGGAATTTCTTTTCCGACTGTTCTCAATGAACTAGAGCTTCTAGGAACATTTACATTAAAATGCTCATATATTAAATGAACAAAACCACTACAATCAGTTCCTGATGTTAAACTATTACCACCCCAAACATATGGATTGCCAAGAAATTGCTTTGCGTATGAAATAACAGAATTACCAAGTTCTGTATTGTTTGATTGAGAATAATAATCTATAGCAGATGAATTTCCAGATGATGAATTAGTATAGTTATTAGTACTACCTAGTGTACTTTTTTTAGTAGATTCTTCTGACTTTATTGTTTTACTATTAGAACCCCCATTTTCTCTTACAGAATCCATAGAATTCTGAACTTGTTCAACTTCATTCCAACATGATGATATTCTTAAAACACTTAATCCATTATCATTATAAATTCCTACTTCACCATACTCATAAATTATATTTACTAATAAATTAATGAGTAAAGGTATAAAAAAGATAATTACAGCAGACATAAAAGAATTAAGTAACCTCTTCTTTCCTTTTTTATCATCATCCGGATTTAACGTTAATTTTATTAACTCAATAGTTCCTGCAATTATTAAAACAATTGGTACCACTATTTGAATCAAAGTTAAGCTTCTTCTTACTATTGTTAGTATTGTTGCTAGAACATAATCATTACATAACTCGCTTGATAATATTAAAAACATCTAAATTCCCCCTCTAACTATTTTATAATAAATTTAAAATCATTTCTAGTATAATATTCTTCTTCGTTATATATCGAATATATATCAAAAGCTCTATAAACAACCAAATGACCGTTTTCTATATAATAATTAGCATTATCAATATAATTATTAATCTTTCTCATTTCTAAAAAGCAATTATAATCACATTCTTCTTTTACTAAATATCCTTTTTTCAACTCATCACTATATTTTTCTTTCATTTGATTTGACATAATTTCATTTATTTTAACATAACTTATATTAAATTTATTAATTATTTCTTCATTAGTTAGTAATTTACCTTTATTTTTTAGGTCAAAAACATATGTCTTAAATGAATAATTAAGTCTTTGTTCACTATCTACATCACGGTATGTTAATACTATTGATAAAATATTTTTATTTTGATTATATCTATAACTAACCGTTTTGTCTGGGTTATTTGATGATAAATATTCCTTTGAAATGTTAATAATTTCTTCATTTATCTTTTCAACATCTTTACTTAATATATTTATATATGGAACAGTTGCCTTATTTAACGATGAAGAATATTTAGTATAAACATAATCTTTATTTTTATCATATTTATAGTTAGATAATTTACTATTATTATATATTTGTAATAATTGTAAGATTAAGTATAACACTATAACAATTGATAATAGCAGTAATAATTTTTTGTTAATTTCTATTTTTTTATCTTCAGCCATTTAAATCATATCCTTCTACTAACTGAAACTCCATCCCCTATTTGATAAAATGTTGTTTCATAATCTTCATTTTCATTTAAAAAATTAATATAATCTTTGATTTTTCTAACTAATGCTCTAATATTTTTACTTTTTATTTCACCTAGTTCTTTGTTAACATATCCATGAAAATTTAAATTATCAGTAACTATATAGCCACCTTTTTTTAAATTTTTTTCATATTTTAAAAACAAATTTTTATTTTGTGCTTTAGCAGCATCAATAAATACTAAATCATATTCTTGCTCTAATTCTATATTTAATGCATCACCAAAAATCAATTCAATTCTGTCTTTTAATTTAAATTCTTCTATATTTTTCTTAGCGATCTCATATCTTTCTTTATCTTTTTCTATAGATGTTATTTTAATATTTTCATCTACTAAAGCCATTTTTATTGTTGAATAAGCAATAGCTGTTCCTATTTCTAATATATTTATTATCTTATTTTTTTCTATAAAGCTACTTAAAAATGTAATTCCATCTTTTTGCATAATTGGGATATTAAACTTTTCAGCGTAGTCTTCCATTTTTATTAATTTATTACTTATTTCCATATTTTCTACCATATCCAATTACCTGCCTCTTTAATTTCTTGTACTTTTTTTAAATGCTCATCGTTTGTTTTAGTATAATAAATATTTCCAAGCTTATCAGCTACAAAATAATAATATGAACTGACTGTTGGATTAAGTGCTGCAACAATTGATGATAGCGAAATACTACAAATAGGACCAATAGGTAAACCAAGCAAACTAGCTGACCTTGTATTATATGGATTTATTGTCTCAAATTCTTTAGAAGTTAGATCACTTGTCATCGGTTTTTGTAAAGCATAATAAGTAGTTACATCACTGCCTAGATTCATGTTTATTTTTATTCTATTCTCAAAAACTCCGGCAATCATTTTTCTATTTTCCGTGTTTGTTCCTTCCAATTCTAGCATACTTGCTAGTGTTATATATTCATGTATTGTATATTTACCGTTTGTAACATTATCTTTATACTTACTTAAAATAGCATCCTCTTGATCTAATAATTTTTCTATTATTTCTTTAATTTCTACATTTTTATTTTTGAATTCATATGTATCTGGATATAAATATCCCTCTAATGGATAATAAATATTTTGGTTTAATATCTCATCAGTTAAAAACCAATATTTATTTATTAATTCTTTTAAATATATTTTATCATTTATAACATTAATTACATCCTCATAGCTATTATTTGTTTTCTCACTTATTAATTTAGCATAATCTGTTAATCTTTTTCCTTCTTTAAAAGTCATTTTTATAGTATCTTTATTGTATGAATTACCTTTACAAATTTTTTCAAGGATTTGTTGTAATGGCATATTTTTTTGTAAATCATAGGTAGCTGCTTTTAGAGTATCACACTTATTAAGCTTAGCATATAACAAAAAGAAATTACTACTTCTTATAAGACCTTTTTTCTTTAGTAAATTACCTATTTTTTTAGAAGTCATTCCTTTTTCAATTTCTATTTTCATTATAGAATTAGAGTTTTTATCAACTGGACTTGCTAGGTAACAGTAAAAAATGCTTGTTATAATTAAAAACATTCCCGTTAAAGCTAACAAAATTATAGTTCTTTTTACTTTCTTTTTTAATCTTCTTCTTGTCATTTTTTCCCCTTTTTTATGATTATAATACAAAACAATTACATTTATTGGCTATCTTTTAATTCTTCTTGGATTGTTTTTAATATAGTATCAATTACTTTCCATTCTTTATCTGTCTCAATTGCTTCTAATTTAGAATTTTCTGAATTAGGATGATAAATTGATGCAAAAACTTGAACATTTCCGTCTTTATCTTTTGAATTATCAGTATATACTATATAATCTTTATTTGTTTCTTCACTTTGAAAAGTAAATAAAACATCATATTTTATTTCTTTACCATTATCATCTACTATTACAAAACTATTTTCTTCCATAATTATTTTTTCCCTTTCTTATCTAAGAAACTTTGCAATATTATTGTTGCCGCAAGGCTATCTATTACTTTTTTTCTTTTTTTTCTAGAGGTATCATTTTCTAATAGAATATTTGTTGCTTGCTTAGTTGTTAATCTTTCATCTTCTAAATATATTGGAATATTTAATACTTGTTCTAATTTTTCTTTGAACTTTTCACTCAGTTTAGCTTTTTCTCCAATAGAGTTATTCATATTTTTTGGATATCCTAACACAATAGCTTCAATTTGCTCATCTTTTACAATATTTTCTATTTGCCCTATCAAATAGTTATAATCTTCATTATGTTTTATAATTTTTACACTTCTTGCAATAATACCCAATTTATCAGATATTGAAATTCCCAAAGTCTTTGAGCCTAAATCTAACCCTAAATAACGCATTATTTCTTATTATGAAATTCCTCTAAAAGTATTTCTACAATTTTTGCTCTATCCATACTTTGCATTTTTTTTCGTGCATCTTTGTGACTAGAAATATATCCCAAATCACCACTTATTAAATATCCAACAATTTGATTTGTAGGGTTATACCCTCTTTCCTTTAAAGCCTCATATATTTCTTTTAATTTCATACGAATTTCTTCTACATCCATATCTTCTATATGAAAAAGACATGTTTCTTCTAAACTCATAATATCACCTCTATAGTAAATATTTTTATACTATTAATATTTTATCACTAAATAATTTTTTAAGCAAATATCATATAATCCCTGACATTATTAACAAAAAGGCAAGATATATAATAGATATAATATAACCATTTACCATTTCAAAAGTTGATGTTTTATATTTAACACCAGTAGCAATAGTTATCAAAAATCCTCCAATAAGTCCTCCAATATGAGCAAAATTATCTATTCCTGTAATTACAAAACCTAAAAATAAATTTATTATTATTAAAGGAATTATTTGATTTCTTACAATATTTCCTAAATAAACTCTGTAATGATATCCAAAATATACTAAACTACCCATTAGTCCAAAAATTGCTCCACTAGCTCCTACACTAACATTATTTCCTAAAAATATAAGTGACATTGCCGATGATGTTATACAACTAAATAAATATATAAGTAAAAATTTAAATCTTCCTAAAAAACTTTCCAACTGTATTCCTATTACATATAGTGCATAACAATTAAATAATAAATGAAAAATATTTGCATGAATAAAAGTTGCTGTTAAAATTCTATAATATTGCCCTATTTTTACTAATGGCTTATATAAACAAAATGTATTAATAAAATAATCGCTCTCATTAAATAAAAACGGAATAATATATAATAAAACATTTATCGCAATTAAACTATAAGTTATAATCGGATACTTCTTTTTAAAAGTTTCTTCTACTTTTTTATTATCACTAATATTATGCTTATTTATATCATTAGTTATTTTTATAAAAAGTTGCAATCCTTCTTCTGTATATTTAAGTTTTTTAGGCATATCTGGGAAACTTTTTTTAATTATTTCATTTTTTATTAAATCTTTTTCTTCATCTACTTTTAAGCAGGTTATTCCTTTAGCAGGATTTTTATTAACTTCTTGTTCTATATCTAGAAAAATACTTAGTGTATTTATTTTGAATGACAACGTTTTAGCTTTTATTTTTTTTACTATTCTTTTAGTCTTAAATAAATCAAAGCCAAATTGTTCTTCATTTAAAATACAAGATGAAACAATTCTTACAATTTTATAATCTTCTTCTAAATTTTCAAGCCAAATTTCATTTTCTACCCCCTGTAATATTATGGGATTATAATTTTTAACAGTTATAAAATAATGAATTAATTTCATGACTAACATATTTCTATCATCCAGTAAAGCTTCATCTATTTCAAATTTCAAGTTATCCCTCCTCGTACATTATTATATACTATAAGTCTAAATTATGAAAGAACTAAGTTTTATTTCATAATATATTTTTTCTTAACATATATTGTATTAGGAGAATAATTATGAAGATAATAAAATTTTTAGAACTATTTGGAGTAATATTTTTAATATATGGAACAAGTCTATTATTTAAAGTAGATTATAATTTTTATAATAATTTAAATTTTAGTATTTTTAAGCCTTCTATCAACTTTTTTCAAATATTTAATTTTATATATGTAATTTTAATTTCTCTTTCAATTAGTGAAGTTTTCTACATTAATAAAAATGATTGCTTACAAAAAAATTTTATTATAAAAATAGTTTGTAATCTAATAAGTTTTATATTTATTAAAATATTTTTTAATATGCATGATTTATTTTTAACTTTTTTAGCTAGTATATTTCTATTTATAAGTCTTCTTTATTTATATGAAAATATTTCTTATTTTAATTATAAAAGCACAAGATATTTGGATATAAATGTTTTGTATAGTTTGCTTCTTAGTGGTTTTCTTTTTTGCTTATATGTTTTAAATAGTATATAAAGACATAAAAAATTTGCTAAGTATATTTAAATAAGCTTGTTTTTAACAAGCTTATTTATTTTCGAAGAAAAATCATTTAACTTTTTGAATTATCAAAGTAACTACTGGATTTATTTTATTTGAATATGTATTTAAATAAGTAATATTAGGACTTATTAAATAAAAATCTCGAGTTCCTAAATTAACTAATTCAAAGTTTAAACCAGAATTAGCAATTGTTACAAAACCTTTACCACTTACAGTAACCGCAGGAGAGTCTTTATCCCATACTGTAGCACCAGCATAAATTTCATCATCATTAACAATTTTAAATCCAATTGATATAATATCAGTAAATTCATTAAAACTATTAGTATTATCCATATTAGCAGAAACTGAAAAATCAATATAATATAGGCCTTTTTCTAGAAAAGTAATAGTATTATTCTGATTTAGTTGGAACAAATTATTAGTATCAACTAATTTAAAATCGATAGGTAGTCTATCTAAAGCTTCAACATTCTCACCAGGAGATACTAATTTATTAAAAGTAATAAAATAGGCCGACGGAATTTCCAAAGGTCCTGGAATACCTTGTGGGCCTCTTTCACCCTTTTCCCCTTTTGGTCCTTCAGGGCCAGGTAAACCCATTGGTCCCATCTCACCTTGAGGTCCTGGTGGGCCTACTGGGCCTTGTAAGCCCTGTTCACCCTGTAATCCTGTTTCTCCTGGAATACCTTGTTCACCTCTTGGCCCTTGTATTCCTTGGGGTCCTTGAATTCCTTGAGGTCCTCTATCTCCTTTTGGCCCTTTAATTTCTCCTACATTCCTCCAAGTATTTGAATCAGCAGACCATACATATAAATTTGAACCAACCAAATAAGATTCTCCAGGTTTACCTTGTAAATTTTCTCGTTGAAAATCTTCAATTTTTTCAAATGAACCTAAGATAGTGACACTTGTTCCTGGCGTTCCCGCTGGGCCTATAGGCCCCCTTTCTCCTTGAGGACCAGGTGGTCCAACTTCACCTTGTTTACCTTGAGGGCCTTCTATACCAGGTAAACCTTGAATGCCTTGAGGACCAATTTCACCTTGAGGGCCCCTCTCTCCTTGAGGGCCTTCTATACCTTGTGGTCCTTGATCTCCCTTAGGCCCTTTAATTTCTCCAACGTCTTCCCATCCATTAATAGTCCATACATATAAATCCGTCCCAATTATATACGCTTCTCCTAAATTTCCATTTGGAGAATACCTCTTTAATTCTTCCTCGCTTTCAAAACTTCCTAATATCTTTAAAGACTCACCAGCAGGACCTGTTGGACCTGTTGGGCCAATAATGACACAATTAGAAGGAATACATCTTTGATAATCTTCAATCTTCTTTAAAGATTTTTTATATATATCCATTAAATCACCTAGTTAATTATATTCTACAAATATTATATTAAATAACTAATATTATGTTATTTTAATACAGCGACTTTAAGAATTTCGATAATATCTAAATAATTTAACTATACTAAATTAACCTATTTCTCACACTTTCTAATCTTTAGAAATGCTATATTTAATAGACTAGTGTAGAAGAAAGTTATAACTTTTAATTATAAATAATTATAAAAATGGAAAATTTAAAATTAAAAAATTGTTTTTAACTATAAAGCAGATAAAATAAGCTCCAGCTATTTTAATAATTTAAGATATATGTAAATTTTCGAATTATAAAACCAAATTTGTAATTTAAAAATTCTCTTTTGTTTTGTCTGACATACTTATAACTACTAGTTTGCTTATCAGTAATATTAATTTTCATTAACCAAAAATCTTATACTAATATTCTAGTATGTAGTAAGCTCTATTTATGTCATGTACTATTATCTCTTATTTTTTATTCTTTTTATATTAAAATAGCAACCATACTTTTGAAAGTATATCTCCTTATTTATAACATTATTCTAGATTTGCTCGATTATACTTTATCTCTACAACTTTTCCTATTGTGTCCACTATTTTATATTTCTTCCATTTACTTAACCATAAATATATGCTTAATGCAATAAGTATAATTCTCACACACTAAAATATACACATCCAAATAATTGAAAAAAATTAATATCAATTTTTATCTTATTTTCTATATCATATTAATTATTTGTTTCAATATTATCATAAAACTACCATTATTAATTATCAAAAACTTTTATATACAAATATAATAAAAATTAAATAGAAGAAATGACATTAATATATAATTTTAATACTTTTAAAATTACTTATATAGCTATACTTAGATTTTTTTATTAATAGTAATTCTTTCCCAATAGTATTATGGTATTTAACTTTTTAGAGAAGATAAAAACTAGAAAAATCACATCAGAGAAGTTGTTGTATCAAAGAGAAAAAATTTTTTCTAAAAATTATACTTGTATCTAATTAATTAAAAGAATTACAAACTTTATGTTATAATACTATCTGTGTAAAGGATAATATTTTATGAAAAAGAAACAAAATTTAATAAGAAGAATTTATAAAATGCTAAATAAACGGCAAAAAATAAATTTTATCATTATAATAATTATAATGATAATTTCAGCTTTTTTAAGTCAATTGTTACCATTATCAATTGGAAAATTAACAGATAATGTTTTAAATCAAGAAAATTTATCATTCATAAAAATTGTTCCATTTTTACTATTTATATTAGTTGTGACAGTTTCTAATGAAATTATAAAAGTTATTCGTCGCGTAATAGTAGAAGATACATGTACCAGCTGCGAAAAAAATGCAAGATCAAGTGCAGTCAATTCCTTATTGCATGCTCCCTTATCATATTTCAGAGAAAATATGGTAGGAAATATTCATGGTAAGTTAAATAGAAGTTTGGATGGAACAATCAGATTATTAAAATTATTATTTATGGATTTTGCCCCTGCAATATTTAGCGGTATGGCGGCTATTGTAGTTATTTTTTCAAAATTACCATTTTTCCTATCAGTTTTAATGTTACTCGTTATTCCAATTGGGATAATTATTATTTTTAGGCAAATATCAACCCAAAAAGGAATTAGAATAGAATTAATGGAAGAAAAATCTTATATGGATGGAATAATGGTTGAATTAATAAACGGAATGGAAATAATAAGAGTTACTAATAATGCTGAAACTGAAATTAATAGATTTACAGATAAATCGGAATATTTAAGAGTCAAAGAAATGAAGCATCATAAGGCAATGGCATTTTACGATTGTTTAAAATTTATAAATGAAGCTTTATTTACAGTATTAGTAATTGGAACTTCAGCATATTTAGCTGGAGAAAAAGTCATAAGCGTTGGTACAGTATTAACTGCATATTTATGTTTTACCCAATTAACAACGCCTCTTCGAGAATTACATCGAATATTTGATGAATTATCTGAATCTACTATACTCGCTAGAGAATACTTTAATATAATAGATTTAGAAAAAGATTTTTCATACCAAAAAAATACATATAGCAAAAAAAATATTAATTCTAAGTCTTTTATTCATGTAGAAAATGTAGACCTTTATTATAGAAATAATGATAAAAAAATTATAGCTAATCTAAACTTAGATATTGATAAAGGACAATTTATAGGTATAGCAGGGCCTTCTGGATGTGGAAAATCTTCTTTTATAAAATTATTAACAAAGTTAGAAAAAAGCACATCAGGAAATATTATAATTGATGGTAAAAATTTAGAGAACTTATCACGTAAAGATATATCTGAAATGATTGCATTAGTTCCTCAAAATCCATTTATTATAGCAGGTACTATTAAAGAAAACATATGCTACGGTATTCATAAAAAAGTTAGTGATGAACAAATAAAAGAAGCAGCACAAAAAGCATATATTGATGATTTTATAGAATCTTTACCTAATGGTTATGATACTACCCTTTCTGAAAATGGAAATAATTTATCAGGTGGCCAAAAACAAAGAATAGCAATTGCTAGAGTATTTTTAAGAAATCCAAGAATTTTAATATTAGATGAAGCAACAAGTGCTTTAGATAATACATCAGAAAAATATATTCAAAAGCAAATAGAAAAATTACAACTTGAAAACAATACATTAATAATATCAATTGCACATAGATTAACAACTTTACAAAATTGTGATTCGATACTGGTATTTAATAATGGAAAAATCGTTCAGAGTGGAAAATATCAAGAATTAATTGAAATGCCTGGAATTTTTCAAGATATGTATAATGGAAAATTAAAATAAAATAACGTTATTTTAGATTATTTCAATTTAATAATATTTTTAATATTATTAAATTCTTTTATTTACAACAATCTAAAAGTTTATTAATCCTTATTTTTTTTGACAATAATTGAAAATTGGTTAGATTTTGAAAGAACTCCATTTATTTTATCAGGATTAAACATAGGATTGTCATAATATTTTAAAACTTTATATCCTTTATTTGTAAAATATTTCTCAAAAAAAGATTTCTTATATCTATTAAAGTAAGTTTTATATTTAGGATTAAATGGCTCATCATCAAAGCTTTCTTTTTCTTCTGTTAGTTGTTCTATAACATTAATAACAAGTAAGCCATCTTTTTTCAAAATATAGTCAAATTGATCTAAAGTATGTAAACAATCTTCATCATTCAAATGACTAAGAACAGCTAAACATAGAATACAATTAAAATATGAATAGGAAAAATCTAGGTTTCGCACATCCATTACCTTGAACTTAGCTTTTGGAGCATTAGTTATTGCTATATTAATCATATTGGAAGCAGCATCTATACCAATAACATCAAAATTTTTATTTACCTTTTCTGTTAAATATTTAGAATAATCTCCTATTGCAGTACCTACATCTAATATTCTGGCATTATTAGGTAAATTAGAGATGATAAAATCAATCTCTCTTTGAAATTGTACATTTCCATTTAGATCTTTTGATTTAAAATATTCAATATATTCAGACACAATATTATTATACGTTGAGACTGTTACATCTGTTTTGTTTCATTTGAGAATCACCTAAAATTGATTGTATAATAAAGATTAAAATATTTCAATAACCACATATTAAAATTTTTTAAGAATATGGTATAATTTTATTAGTTTAAATACGTGGAGGCAGTATACGTTTGATTTAGAAAAAGCAAAAGTTTGTGCTAGTAAAATGAAAGATTATTTTAATTCTACTGAGGAAGTAGCTAATGTAGAAATACCAAATGATATTAAAGTAGGTACTAATGAGCATATTTTATATATATTTTATTCATGCTTATTAGATTATGGTATGCATTCTAGCCTTTATCATTTCAATTTAATTAATACGTATAAAAAATACAAAGAAATCTTTAATCCAAGTTATGTAGTAAAAACATTTAAAGACAACGAGGAAAATCTACTCAAGATTATAAAGGAGAATATTCATCCAATATATCCAAACATTGCTTTAAGAAAATGGCTAGAATTGTCTGAATTTTTAGATACTAATTATCCAAATGATAAATTAAAACAAAAAATAGTTTCATTAGAGTCTTATAGAGAATTATATAATTTCATCACTAGTATAAAAGGCTTTGGTCAAAAAACAGGTGGTTTATTACTTAGACTAATTTTTGAATCAGGAATATGTTCCTTTAATGATGAACTTCAAGATATACCAATAGATCGTCATGATGTTGAAATTAGTCATTTAAATAAAGTCGTTGATAAAAAAGATTTAAGCCATGAGGATTTAAAAGAATTAGGAACTATTTGGATTAAAGCAGCAAAAGAAAATAATATTTCTGCCTGTGATATTGATAAATATTTATGGACGATTGGAAATAATTTATGTTCAAAAAAGAAATGCACTGAGTGCCCTATGGAAAAAGAATGCACAACAAAATTATAGAAGAATTAAAAATGTATAATAAAATTATTTCGAAGCTTCAAATAAATTATTACATTTGCTAGTTAGTGTATAACCTGTTTAATCTCATATATGATTTATTTTTTTATAGATTTCTTCTATAACATAAAATGAAAAATAGAATATTATTTTAAATTAATGGAAAATAGTTGAATGGTTCAAATATAAAGTCAATATGCAAGTGTGTTTTCTAAACTATCAAAACTTAGTATGTAGAATGACTATTATTATTTAAAAATGTTGTAGTTCCGTTCTAATTACTATTATCATTATTAAACTGGTAGTTAAAATTTTGTTTTTATCTCAAAGCAACATAAAATGAGCAATTTCTTGCCCAATTTTCATTTTCCTCATTCTTTTTACAAAAACTATTTCTTACAAATAATTACCAATTTATCATTTTGTAGTGCAAATTCACTTAATGGTTTTTTTCTCATTTTTTCTATTATTTTAAAATTGTTTGCATTTAAAACTTTTTCTATCTCTTCAAAAGAATAAAAATTTACAAATTTTTTTAATCCTTTTTCAAGATTTTCTTCAACATATTTTTCTCCTTCCCCCTCTTGAAGGATAATAAGCATTGTTCCTTTATCATTCAACAAATCATAATAAGTTTGCATTGCTTTTATAACTTCCTTTTTAGAAATATGGAATAATGAGTATGCGAGCATTATTCCGTCATATTTTTTATCGATATCAATTTTTCTCATATCCATTTGAATAAAATTAACATTTTTAATCTTATTTCTAGCAATTTTAAGCATTTCCTCTGAAAAGTCAATTGCATCAACATTATATCCTTTACTTGCAATGTATTCAGATAAAGTTCCTGTTCCACACCCTATATCTAATATTCGTTTACCACAAGTTTTGCTTAGAAAAATATCAATATAGGGAGTGTCACTTAAATCCATTCCATATTCTTCGTCATATTTTTTTGCTATTTTATTATAAGTGTTAAATGTATCATCCATAGATAATTCTCCTTTTAAAATTATTTTTTTGCTAAATTTTCTAGTAATTCTGAATTAGCTAGTTTTAATAAATACTTACTTGGTAATGAAATTTTTGATTTTTGTAAACCACTTCCACATATAATTCTTTCAACTTCCATTACTTTAGGATCAATAAATATTTTCCATTCTTGAGGTAATCCAATGGGATTTATACTTCCGTATTCCATTTGAGTTTGTTCTAAAACATATTCGAGTGGAGCTACTGATACCATTCTAGAATTTGTATATTTTCTTACAGTTGATGACATATTATACTTGTATCCAGTAGGGACCAATAAAGCGACATAACTTTTATTTTCTCCTCTTTTACATTCGCATATTAAGCAATTAACACCTGTTTTAATATCAATGTTATAATATTCGCAAAGTTTTATACCATCCATATATTCTGGATTTATTTCCGCAACTAAAATATTGTTTATTTCTTCTTTGGTAAACAAAGCATTAATACAATTAAAAGTAGTAGAAGCTATTAAATCTTTATTATTTATGAGCAAATCAAAATCTAATTCGTTTTTCATAAATCCTCCTCATATAAATATTATACCATCAACTTCAATTATTTTAGATAGCTATCTTAAATAAAGTATATTTTCTTTTTCAGATTTTCAAACAAAAAAAATAAACTCAGGCGATGGTGTAAGCGATTATCGTATTGGAGCGACGATGGAAAATATCTACAACTTTCATTCATAACAATCATTTTATCTTAAAATCTTGCTCATTATCTAAAAAAAGCTCATATTTACTTAATTTTTTATGGTCATTAGGAGTTAATAATTGATTGATATATTGTTTTTTTCCTTCATCAGTTTCATTATTTAACATTTCTTGTAGTTGTTCAATAGTTCTCTTTTTTACTTTACCATTTTCGTCTTGATAGTATTCAACATCTAATTGTGGGCATTTAAGCCAATCTGGATTATCAATTATCATAATATCAAAAGCTTCTTCAAAATCTAAAAAATAACTATTAAAATTAAAGTTATATCTAAAATCTCTTAAATAATTTTCATATTGTCGATTATTATTAGCAATTCTTCTTTCTAATTCTTTCATCTCAAATTCAGATAATTCTATATCTGCAGTTTTTAAGAAGAAAATTAAGTTTTTAATTGCATTTATTTCAGCAATTTTTTCTTCTGAAAAAACTCTATAATTGCATTCATAATAATTATTATTAATATATGATAACCCTTTTATAGAATTTTTTTCATCCAACGGATCAGAAATACTTATGCTTAAAAGTTCTTCTTTAGCAATTCTTACTAAATCTTGATTTATTTTTCCCAATTTCAATTCATAATTTATTTTAAAATGATTTAATTCGTGAAAAATAGTTGTCATTTCACTTAGATTTCCACGATATATATTTTTAATAGCATCTTCATTAATTGTAATCTCATTATTTTCCAAAGAAAACTCTCCCCGCTTTGATCTTCTCATTTGTTTGAAAGTACAGGAATATTTATCATTACTGTATTCAGTATTTTCTAGAAATGTTTCCATTATTTTTTCAATAAAGGCTTTTATAGTTTCTTTAAATTCATCATATGAAATTATAGGTTTAAATTCTTTTTTATTTAAATAATGATTTTTCAATACAATACTCAAAATATAAAAATATTTGTTTTTTAAAATTAATTCATTTAAAATATCCATATTAAATCACCGTAATATAATTATACACTAATTAAGTATTTATTGATAGTAATTTTTTCCTAATTTATTAGTTACAATTCACAGGCAAAAAATAAATAACACAAATAGACTAAGCAATAATTTTTAATGTTTAAGCGAATGATAAAAGGTTTTAAACCTTTTATCAAAAAAATATCCCTCACTCTTTAATTAGATTATATTCTATTTTTAAACTTAATTAATATTTATTGAGTGAAATACTTACAATAGCGTTTCTAAAGTGTGGAGATTTATAAAGATATCCATTATAAACAAATAAAAATGGCTAAAACCCTAAAAAATGTTTTATAATTATATACTCAAAAATTTTTTCTAAATGCAACCATAATATATAAAAAGATTGCATTTAGAAAAAAATTTGAGGAACACTATATAACAATTATCAAACTAGCAAAAGTTATGTACATTTACCTAAAATTGTGTTATTATAGATACCGTCTTAAAAAAGGAGGTTAAACTATGAATCAAGAAATAACTCATATTCTTAAGCAAGTGCAAAGTTCTTGGTCTAAAGATGTTATTATTCGTTATTTATACATTAAACTGGCACCATGTTTTAAACGAGACTTAAAATATTTCTTAGCTACTGAAGAAGTAAAAGAATCCGAATACTCGCAAGGATTTGTGAATAGGCTTCCTGATGTTGTTTGTTCTACTCTAGCAGATTTTTATGTTAATTTATTTAAAGAGTACGACATAAATTCTAAGAAAGTTGTTGCTAATAGTGCAAAAATACCTTTATTTGCTTTAGTAGTAAGAGGCGAGCACGGACTATATTTTTTAGATCCTCTTAGCGATTTATTTGCTAATCAATATGGTTTAAGACCTTACTTTTTCGGAATAATTCCTCGTTACAAGACCATTAATTATGCTTACCCGAAGCTGGCCCTCCTACCTAAAGATTATGTCGCCGAAATAGATAATTTTTTAGGTTTTCAATATCTAAATGATTATTTTGCTAACTTACATTTAAACTTAGCTAATCGAAACAATGCTTATCATTATTTTGGAAAAGATAAAAATAATAAAGAAGATTTACGAATGGATAAAATTAATTTATATAATGAAAAGCTTATTAATCTTGGCCAAGTTCAAGGCACTTTTGAACGAGCCCAATTATATATATTTTTAAATGATACCATAATGAACAAAAGCGAGAAAAAATATACAAAAGTAACGATTGAAAAAGATAAAAAGATACCATATATTTCCTATAAGATAATCCAACCCGGCCAAACTATTCATTATGAAGAAGAAAATCAGCATGGACAATATGTCTTAGTACGAAAATAGAATTAACTTCTATTTTTCTTTTGCGATAATTTAAAAACTGCTCAAAATTTACCTCAGCAGGAAACGCCTATAATGGCTTCAACTTTAAATGAAAATAATTATACATCTGATAATAAAGCTATTCAAGCTCAACACGAAGCTAAAAATAAATTTTATGACATGAGCAAATTACGATAATCTATTGCTAAAATAACTGAAAAAAAGAAAAAATTAAAATAATCTTATTTTGGTTATGACATAATAATTATTTCTTTATCAGTATTTTTAGAAATTTCTTTTAAATCTGATGATGAATAGTAATTATTTTGATGACATTCTTTTCATAATTTCTTTTTTTTTCTTTTCATTTTTAGATAGTAAAATTTCTCTAAAAAAGTCTTTAAAAGTTTGTAAAAGCTGCAGAAGAAAATCTTTTAATTTATTATTCTTTTATTCTAATTTTTCATAATCATTATGAAGATTATTTAATCGTTTAGATATAGTATTATACTTTTTTTCTAAGTTATGATAACTATAAATTTTTGATGATACATGTTTAAAAAATTCTTGTGCTTCTACAAGTTTTTTCACTTTATCATCATACATATATAAAAAGTCTAAAAAATATGATAAACTTCATTATCTAAAACTATTTTTGTTGTTCTAATATGCTTTTTAGAAGCATTTTGAAGTAAACTTGATATCTTGTAATACTGACTATCTATTTTTTTGATCGAAAAGCTAGTCTTTCATAGTATCTAACTACAGTTTTAAATTGCCTACTATTTAAGTCTTGAACTACTGCATCTTTTAAACCTCTTTCCATTTTAAAACCAGCTTTAGTAAGTCTTTCATAATACTTATCTTGAAGCTGGCTTAAATGTGTTTTATCTTTAATATAACTGTTTTTAGATATAGAATATTTTTCTTTGTTAGCTCGTTTATCATATTTTTTTAACAAGTGGAACCACGACTAGATGAATATGAGGTGTAGCTCCATCTATGTGTAGAGTAGCATGAATTACTTGTTCTTTTTTATAACCTAAATCTTTATAAACAAAATTTAAACTTTCATTTACTACAACATTTTTAGATTCATCAACCATTTTATCAAAACTTTTATATCTATCAGATCTAGTGTTTTTCATTCTTTAATCGTGTTCTTTTTTATAATCTTTAGTAATTTTTAAAAATTTTTCTTTATATTTTTTATTACATTTTACAAGTTCAATATTATTAATACTATCTTTAACTCTTATATTAGGATTAGATTGATAGTAATCTTTTGTCCTTTAATTATGAGGACCTATTTGAGATAAATCACTTAAGGTTTTAATACCTTGACCTCTAAATATAGCATAACTCATAAATTATTCCCCTTTTTGATTATTGTTATTTTCTTTTGGTAATTCTAAAATCTTTTCAATTTGTTCTTGATATTGTTTATCTTTTTTTAAAACTTCCAAAATTAGATAACTAGGAATTTCTTCTTTATTTTCCTTAAAATAATCAAGAATTTGGGTACGAATACTTGAAAAAAGTAGTTAATAATTTTACCGCCTTTCTACCTCCAAACAAATCGAGTAGAGTAAATTTTCAATAAATTTACAATTTTGTTGATATGATACCCTCTCACACCACCGTACGTACCGT